>DATMVG010000157.1:0-12994 GCA_035563315.1 Allosphingosinicella sp.
CTCCACCATCGCCATGGCGCACGAGCTGGGCATGAAGGTGGTCGCCGAGGGCGTCGAGACGGCCGACTGCCTCGACCTGCTCCGCGCGATGGGCTGCGACACGGCCCAGGGCTGGCTGATCGGCCACCCGATCGCCGCCGAGGACTTTGCCGAGAGGCTCGACCGGCAGGCCCGGGCCGCCGCCTGAAGCCTCGTCCCGGCGCGGCGGTCCGCGCCGCGGCAGTCCCGATCCCGGGTTGCGCGGCGCGCACGCCGCCGCCAAGGGGGACCGAACGCCTACGGGCCGCTCTCTGTATTTTACATAATGTATATTATCGGACTTAGCGATGTCTTTCCCGACCCCCCTCGCCGAGCTGGCCGCGATCATGGCTCGACTGCGCGATCCGGCGACGGGCTGCGAATGGGACCGCGCCCAGACCTTCGCCACCATCGCGCCCTACACGATCGAGGAAGCCTATGAGGTCGCCGATGCCATCAGCCGCGGCGACATGGCAGCGCTCAAGGACGAGCTCGGCGATCTCCAGCTCCAGGTCGTCTACCACGCCCGGATCGCCGAGGAGCAAGGCGCCTTCGACCTGGACGAGGTGATTTCCGCCATTTCGGCCAAGATGATCCGGCGTCATCCTCATATTTTCGGCGAAGCGGCCGAGAGCCCCGGCTGGGAGGCTCTCAAGGCGTCCGAGCGCGAGGCCGGCACGGATTCGAGCGCGCTCGCCGGAGTCGCCCTCGCCTTGCCCGCGCTGAGGCGTGCCGAGAAGATCCAGCGCCGAGCCGCCCGGGTCGGCTTCGACTGGCCCAACGCGGAAGGCGCCCGGCTCAAGATCGACGAGGAGCTGGGCGAGATCGAAAGCGCCGCAACCGACGCCGAGCGTGCCGACGAGGTCGGCGACCTGCTCTTCGCCGTCGTCAATTATGCCCGCCACCTCGACGTCGACCCCGAGACGGCGCTTCGAGAAGCGGTCGAACGCTTCGAGCGCCGCTTTCGCAAAGTCGAAGCTTTGGCCTATAAGTCATTGAAAGAGATGAATATAGAAGAGCTGGAAGCGCTCTGGCAACAGGCGAAGAAGCTCGTCTAGCGCCGCTGCGCCCGGAGCGCCTCGAACCGGGCCCAGTCGGCCTCGGAAAGCCTGGCCTCGACCCGGGTCTCCTCGCCGTGGTGGCGCTGGCTCAGCACCTCGCCATGGGCGTGGAGCCAGGCGATCGCTTCGCCGTCCGATGCGCTCACCGCCACTTCGCGCACCGGCGCCCCCTGGCGCAGCCGCTTCGCCGCGCAATCGAGCAGGTCGCCGACGCCCTCGCCGCCGAGCGCCGAAAGGACGACCACCTCGTCGCGTCGAGCCGCTTCCGACCTCACCCGCTCCGACTCCTCGGGCCCGAGCAGGTCGATCTTGTTCCAGGCCTCGACGACCGACGCGCCGGCTTCCCGGGCCACGCCGATCTCCGCCAGCACGCGTTCGACATCGTCGCGCTGGGAGTCGCTGTCGGGGTGGGAGATGTCGCGCACGTGGACGATGAGGTCGGCGGCGACGACCTCCTCGAGCGTCGCCCGGAAGGCGGCGACGAGCTGGGTCGGAAGATCGGAGATGAAGCCGACCGTGTCGGAGAGGATCGCCTTGTCGAGCCCGGGCAGCGCGATCTCCCGCATCGTCGGATCGAGGGTGGCGAAAAGCAGGTCCTCGGCCAGCACCTCGGCCCGGGTCAGCCGGTTGAACAGGGTCGACTTGCCGGCATTGGTGTAGCCGACCAGTGCGATCACCGGCCACGGCGCCCGCTGCCGACGCGACCGGTGAAGAGTCCGGGTCCGAGCCACCTGCTCGAGCTCCCGCCTCAGCTTGGCCATGCGGTCGCGGATCAGCCTGCGGTCGGCCTCGATCTGGGTCTCGCCCGGGCCGCCGAGGAAGCCGAAGCCGCCGCGCTGGCGCTCGAGGTGGGTCCAGGAGCGGACCAGCCGCCCCGCCTGATAGTCGAGATGGGCGAGCTCGACCTGGAGCCGCCCCTCCGCGGTGGCGGCGCGCTCGCCGAATATCTCGAGGATGAGGCCGGTCCGGTCGATCACCTTGGCCGAGGTCCGCTCCTCGAGATTCTTCTGCTGGATCGGCGAGATCGCGCCGTCAACGACGAGAAGCTCCGCCTCGCTCGCGCGCAACGAGTCGGCGATCCGCTCGACCTGGCCGGGCCCGAACAAGGTCGCCGGCCGCGGCTGGCGGATCTTGAAGTGGAGCTTCTCCTCGACCGCGATTCCGATCGCCTCGGCGAGCCCGGCCGCCTCGGCGAGGCGAGCCTCGACGTCGCGGCCGCCCTGCTGCCCGAGATCGGGCAAGGCGATGACGGCGCGGGCGCCGCGGGCGAACTCGCCGTCCGATTCGCGCTTGGCCAGGCTCAGCTCGCCTGCTCCTCGCCCTGCACTTCGGCGAGGTTGATCGGCCGTTCCGGCTGAACCGTCGAGATGGCGTGCTTGTAGACGAGCTGGCACAGGCCGTCGCGCTCGAGCAGCAGGCAGAACAGGTCGAAGGCGGCAATCTCCCCCTGAAGCATGACTCCGTTGACGAGGAACATCGTCACCGGCTCGCCCGAGCGGCGCACCGCGGTCAGGAACACCTCCTGGAGGAGGGTGGGCTTGCGGGTCTGGAGCTGCTCGGCGAAGGCCTGGTGGATGTCGGAGAGGTCGACCGCCTGGGCCGGCATGATCGTCGAGATGGCGTGCTTGTAGATGAGCTGCGCCTGGCCGTCGCGGCGCAGAAGCACCGAGAAATTGTCGAACCAGGTGATGATCCCCTGGAGCTTGACGCCCTTGACCAGGAACATGGTCACCGGGGTCTTGGTCCGCCTCAGGGTGTTCAGGAACATGTCCTGGAGGTTGTTGACCTTGTCGGCCATTCTCTGTCTCCCGGATCCGGCCCTCCTTCGGATCGACGCTTCAATATCACGGCCCGTCGCGCGGCGCCATCGCCGCTACTCGCCCCCCTCCCCGCGCGAGTCGCCGAGGCCGAGCGCCTTGAGCTTCCGGTGCAGAGCCGAGCGTTCCATGCCGATGAAGCTGGCGGTGCGCGAGATATTGCCCGAAAAGCGGCGGATCTGGACGCGCAGATATTCGCGCTCGAAGGTCTCGCGGGCCTCGCGCAGCGGAGTCCCCATGATCGCCTTGACCGCCTCGCTCGGGGTCAGCTGCGCCTGATCGCTGAGCAGCTCGGGCGGAAGCATGTCGATGTCGATCGAGCCGATCCGCTCGCCGGGCGCGAGGATGATGGTGCGCTCGATCACGTTGCGGAGCTGGCGGACGTTGCCGGGCCAGTCATAGGCCTGAAGCGCCGCCATGGCGTCGGCCGAGACCTCGGGCGTTCCGACCCGCCGGTCGGCGGCGTAGCGGGCGGCGAAATGGCCGACCAGCTCGGGAATGTCCTCGCGCCGTTCGGCCAGCGCCGGCAGATGGACTGGAACGACGTTCAAGCGGTAATAGAGGTCCTCGCGGAAGCGGCCGCCGGCAATCTCCTCGGCGAGTTGGCGAGCGGTCGAGGACACCACCCGCATGTCGACCTTGACCGTGCGCTGGCCGCCGACCCGGACGAAGCTCTGGTCGGTCAGGACTCGAAGGATCTTGCCCTGGGTCGACAGGGGCATGTCGGCGATCTCGTCGAGGAACAGGGTCCCGCCATGGGCCTGCTCGAGCAGCCCGGGGCGGGAGAGCTCGCCGGCCTCCTCGGCGCCGAACAGCACCTCCTCGACCCGCTCGGGGGTCATTCGGGCGGCGGTGACGACGATGAACGGGCCGCGGGCGCGGGGACTCCAATTGTGGAGGAGCCGAGCCGCCACCTCCTTGCCGACCCCCGCCGGGCCGGAGATCAGCACCCGGCTTCCGGTCGCCGCGACCCGCTTCAGAGTCGCCCTGACGTTGTTGATCGCCGCGCTCGAGCCGGTCAGCTCCATCTCGTTGCCGACCTGCTGGCGGAGCGCCTCGTTCTCGCGGCGCAGCCGGTCCGTCTCGGTGGCGCGGGTAACGAGATGGACCAGATGGCCCGCCTCGAACGGCTTTTCGATGAAGTCGACCGCGCCCTGCCGGATCGCGGCGACGGCGGTGTCGAGATTGCCGTGCCCGGAGATCATCAGCACCGGCAGGGTCGGATCGCGCCGCTTGATCTCCTCGAGCAGCTGCAGGCCGTCCAGCTTGGAGCCCTGCAGCCAGACGTCGAGCAAGGCGAGCGAGGGGCGGCGCTCGGAGAGGGCCTGGAGCGCCTCGCTGCTGTCGGCCGCCGCCCGGGTCGAGAAGCCCTCATCCTCCAGCACGCCTGCGACCAGGTCCCTGATGTCTTTTTCGTCGTCGACGATGAGGATGTCTAAAGCCATAGGATCTCAACCATTTGCTACGCTCTCTTCGGAATAGGCGGCGGGAGTCCCGCGGACCCGGGCGAGGACTTCGGGATCGAAAAGGAAACGCACCAGCGACCCGCCCTCGGGCAGATCCTCGAATTCGATCTGGCCAAAATGCTCCTCGACGATCTTCTTGACGATGGCGAGGCCGAGTCCGGTGCCCTTGGCGCGGGTGGTCATATAGGGCTCGGTCAGGCGGCCGCGCTCGGCGGGAAGGCCGATGCCGGTGTCGGCGATCTCGATGGCGAGCTTGCCGCCGCGGCGGCGCAAGCTCATCGCGACCCGGTCCCGGCTTTCGCCCCCTGCCCCTTCGTCGCGCTTCTGCTGGATCGCCTCGACTCCGTTCTTGACGACGTTGGTCAGGGCCTGGCCGAGCAGGCGACGGTCGCAGACCAGCATTGGCGACGGCTCCGGAGCGTCGAGCGCAAACTCGATCTCGGGATGGGCGACCTCGTGCAGGAACAGCGCCTGGCGGGCGATCTCGACCACCGGCTCCTCGTGGAAGGTCGGCTTGGGCATCCGGGCGAAGGAGGAAAATTCGTCGACCATGCGCCGGAGGTCGCCGACCTGGCGGACGATCGTTCCGGTGAGCCGCTCGAAGGTGGCCGGATCCGACTTGACCTCCCCGGCATAGCGCCTCTGCAGCCGTTCGGCGGCGAGCTGGATCGGGGTCAGCGGGTTCTTGATCTCGTGGGCGATGCGCCGAGCGACGTCCGACCAGGCGGCCCGGCGCTGGTCGAGCAGCTGCTCGGTAATGTCGTCGAAGGTCAGGACATGGCCGCCCTTGACCTTGACCGTCTTGACCGCGAGCGTGCGCGGGTCGCCGCGCGAGGCGAACTGGATGATGTCCTCGCGTTCCTCGGCGGCCAGCTGGCGGTCGAGCTCCGGCGCCAGGTCGGACAGCTTCTGGCCGAGCGGGCTCTTGCCGCCGGTGTCGAGCAGGGCCTCGGCCGAGCTGTTGATCAGCCGGACGACATTGTCCTCGTCGACCGAGATGATTCCGGCCGTCACCCCCGAGAGCACCGCCTCGATGAAGGCGCGCCGGCTCTCGAGCTGGGCGTTGGCGGCGACCAGGGCGCCGGTCTGCTCCTGAAGCCGCCCGGTCATCCGGTTGAACGCGTTGCCGAGCGTCCCGACCTCGTCGCGAGTCGCGGTCGCCGGCACCCGGGCGGAAAGGTCGCCCGCGGTGACCCGCCGGGCCGCGTCGACCAGCTGGCCGACCGGACGGACCATCCGGTCGGCCAGCTTGAGCGCGATCCAGATGGCGAGAGCGACGATCAGAAGCGAAACGAGAAGCAGGATGGCGTTGAACCGGACCTGGAGGTTGCGAGTGCTCTCGAGCGTCGACTGATATTCGCTGGCGGCATTCTGCGCCTGCTGGATCTGGCCGATCGCGGCCGCGTTGACCACGCGGGCTCCGTAGAAATAGACCCCGGCCTGGGGATCGAGCCGGACGACGGCGTCGACCCGGTCGCGGGTGGCGGCGATCCGCATCTCGCCCGCCCTCAGCGCGCGCAGGACTTCGGGCGCGAAGCGCCGGGTGAGCGGCCGATTGTCGAAATTCACCTCGATCTCGCTGCGCACGGCGCCTCCCGGCTCGAGCGTCAGGATCGCCGTCTCGGTCAGCTGCCGCGCCGCGGTCTGGTAGAGAAAGTCGTCGCGGAACTCCTGGCTCTCGATGCCGTACCGGTTGATCCGGTCGACGACGTCGGCGCCCATCACCTGGACGTCGAGCCTGATCCGGTCGCGATGCTCGCGGGCGTAGATGTTGGACACGTTCTCGGCGCTGCCGAGGACCCGTATCGCCTGGTCCGAGAACCAGAAGCTGACCCCGCTCTGGAACAGCAGGGAGGCGAAGATGACGACCAGCAGGGTGGGAACGGTCGCGATGATCGAGAACAGAGCGACGAGCCGGACGTGCAGCCGCCCCTTGCCGCCTATGTCCGACCGGGCCGCCCGGCGGATGGCGAGGCGCCGGGCCACCATCACCATCAGCGCCATGGCCGGCACGAGGTTGGCGACGAGCAAAGCGGCGACCGTGGTCGGAGTGAGCGGCGCCTCGGGCCGGCCGCCGGTGCTGACGATGAAATAGGTCGCTATGACGATGCCGATGAGAGCGAGCACGACCGCGACCTCGATCAGCGGAATCACTCCGCGCCGCCGAAGGAAGATCGACACGCGCCGCCGCAGGCGCGATCGGTTGAGGTCAGGGATCGCGGCAGGGGCGTTCACATCGCGGCTCTAGCACAACAATGTGGCACAAAGAACACAGTGATGCTCTTCGGCCTGCCGCAATTGGCACCGCGTCCGTCGCTCAGGCGGCGGCTCGGCTCATCCAGGGCGCGTAGAAAGCGTTGAGCATCGCCCTGGCCCGGGCCGGGTCGGCTTCCTGGTTGAAGGCGTTGCGGAACTCGGCCGAGCCGTGCATCCCCCTCGTGTACCAGCCGACATGCTTGCGCGCGCAATTGACCCCGACCACCGGGCCGTAAAGCTCGAGCATCGCCTCATACTGGTCCATGACGACCGCGAACTGCTCGTCGATGCCGGGGTCGGGCAGACGACGGCCGGTGGCGAGCCAGTGGATCACCTGGCGGAGCAGCCACGGCCGCCCGTAGGCGCCGCGGCCGATCATCACCCCGTCGGCGCCCGACTGGGCGAGCGCCGCATCGGCATCCTCGATCGAGAGGATGTCGCCATTGGCGATGACCGGGACTCGGACCGCTTCCTTGACCCGGGCGATGAACCGCCAGTCCGCCTCGCCCTTGTACATCTGGCAGCGGGTCCGGCCGTGGACGGTGATCATCCGGACTCCGAGATCCTCGGCGATCCGGGCCAGCTCGGGCGCGTTGAGCGAATGGTGATCCCAGCCCATCCGCATCTTCAGGGTGACGGGCACGCCGACCGCTTTCACCGTCGCTTCAATGATCCGGGCCGCAAGCCCGAGGTCGCGCATCAGGGCCGACCCGGCCTCGCCATTGACCACCTTCTTGACCGGGCAGCCCATGTTAATGTCGATGATCGCGGCGCCGCGATCCTCGTTGAGCTTCGCCGCCTCCGCCATCTCCACAGGCGAGCAGCCGGCAAGCTGCATCGACACCGGCTCCTCGATCGGGTCCCAGGCGGCCTTTTGCAGCGACTGGCGAGTCTCGCGGATCGCGGCCTGGCTGGCGATCATCTCGGTCACGGTGAGGCCGGCGCCGTAGCTCTTCACCACCCGCCGGAACGGCAGGTCGGTGACTCCGGTCATCGGCGCGAGGATGACGGGGGCGTCGATCCGGACCGGACCGACGGCGATCGGCTTGAGGCGGCTCATCGGACCGGCGAGATAGGGTGAAAGGCGCTGGCGGGCAAGGTTGGCCTCGGCTAGGCGGACCGGATGGAGCCCTCTGGCACGACGGCGGCCTTGCTGGTCGCTGCGGGAAGCGGAAGCCGCGCCGGCGGCGCCGAGCCCAAGCAGTATCGCAAGCTCGGCGGCCGCCCGCTGCTCGCCCACGCTCTCGACGCGCTTCGCCATCCGCGCATCGACCGCATCCAGGTCGTCATCGGCGAGGGCCAGGAGCGGGCCTATCGCGAAGCCGCCGGCCCCCTCGACCTGCCTGCCCCAGTCGCCGGCGGCGCCACGCGGCAGCAATCGGTCCGCAACGGGCTCGCGGCGCTGAGCGCCGTCGGCGGCGTCGCCCGGGTTCTGATCCACGACGCCGCCCGCCCCTTCCTTCCGGCGGCGGTGATCGACCGCCTGCTCGACGCCCTCGGCCAAGGCCCCGCCGCCGTTCCCGTGCTCCCCGTCGTCGACACCCTGGCGCAAGGCGGAGTCGCTCTGGGAGCGAGCGTCCCGCGCGGCGATCTCGTCCGGGTCCAGACCCCGCAGGCCTTCCGGTTCGAGCCGATCGTCCGCGCCCATGCCGCCTGGTCGGGCGCGGACGCGACCGATGATGCCCAGGTCGCGCGCGCCGCCGGCCTCGCCGTCGCCACCGTCCCTGGCGACCCGATTCTGGACAAGCTCACCTACGAGGCGGACTTCGCCCGGGCCGAAGCCCGTCTGGCGGCGGCAAGGGTCACCTGCACCGGCTTCGGCTTCGACGTTCACGCCTTCGGCCCCGGCGACCGGGTCTGGCTGGGCGGAATCGCCATTCCGCACGAGCGCGGCCTCGTCGGCCACAGCGACGCCGACGTCCTCCTTCACGCCTTGGCCGACGCCCTTCTCGGAGCGGTCGGCGCCGGCGACATCGGCGAGCATTTCCCACCCGGCGACCCGCAGTGGCGGGGCGCGGCCTCCTCGCACTTCCTCGAACATGTCCGCGACCTGATCGCCCGGCAGGGCGCCGAAATCGTCCATGTCGACGCGACCCTGATCGGAGAGGCGCCGCGCATCGGACCGCACCGGGCCGCGATCCGGGCCCGGATCGCCGAGCTGTTGCGGCTTGCCCCGCCGAGGGTTAGCATCAAGGCCACGACCACCGAGCGGCTCGGCTTCACCGGGCGCGGCGAAGGGATCGCCGCCCAGGCCGTCGCGACGGTCCGCCTGCCGGAGCCCCGATGACCCAGACCAGCGACTTCCTGCTCCCGCCGCGGCTCGCCGACCTGGCGCGGCGGGCGATCGAGGAGAATCGCGCGGCGGGGCGCAAGATCGCGGTCGCGGAGAGCTGCACCGGCGGCCTCGTCGCGGCGGCCCTGACCGAGATTGCCGGCAGCTCCGACGTTTTCGAAAGCGGCTTCGTCACCTACTCGAACGAGGCCAAGATGGAGCTTCTCGGAGTAAGCCGCGACGTCATCGAGACGTTCGGAAGCGTGTCGGTCGCCGCCGCCTGGGCGATGGCCCAGGGCGCGATCAAGCGAACCGGCGCCGACGTCGCGGTGGCGATCACCGGGATCGCCGGCCCTTCGGGCGGTTCGGAGATGAAGCCGGTCGGAACCGTCGTCTTCGCCCGGGCCGAGCGCGGCGGCGACCCCGCCCGGATCGTCGCCGACCGCAAGGAGTTCGGCGACCTCGGGCGGGCCGGCGTGCGCCTTCAGGCGGCGCTCTGCGCGCTCGAGCTCCTGCTTCCCGACTCCGTTCCGTAAAGGGCGTGGGCGCGGTCCTCGAACGCCCCGATCATCCGCCTTAGCGCGCGATCGAACATCTGTCCGGCCAGGCTCTCGAAGATCCGGCTCTTGAAGGCGAAGTCGACGCAGAAGTCGATATGCGTCCCGCCCTTGCCGTCAGGCCTGAACTTCCAGCTGTTGTGAAGATATTTGAGCGGGCCTTCGATATAGTCGATCTCGATCTCGTGCGGCCGGCGCTTGTGGACCTTGGAGGTGAAGGTCTCCTTGAGCGCCCGGAAGCCGACGACCAGGTCGGCGATCATGTCGGTCTCGCTGTCCGAGCGCACCCGGACCGCCGCTACCCAGGGCAGGAATTCGTGATAGCGTTTCACGTCGGCGACGAGGTCGAACAATTGCTCGGGCGTGTAGGGCAGGCTGCGCTGCTCGGTATGGCGGGGCATCAGAGCGCCTCCGCCGCCCGCCCTTCGCCGCCGGCGTCCGCGCCGAGGCCGAGCCTCGCCTCGCGCGCCGCCTTCATCTTGGCGAAGTCGTCGCCGGCATGGTAGCTCGACCGGGTCAGGGGACTGGCTGCGACGAGCAGGAAGCCCTTGGCCCTGGCGATGGCGGCATAAGCGGCGAAGGCCTGCGGAGTGACGAACTCGGCGACCTTGGCGTGACGCGGGGTCGGCTGCAGATACTGGCCCATGGTCAGGAAATCGACGTCGGCCGAGCGCATGTCGTCCATCACCTGGTGGACCTCGAGCCTCTCCTCGCCAAGCCCGACCATGAGGCCCGACTTGGTGAAGATGGACGGGTCGTGGCACTTGACGCTCTCAAGCAGCCTCAGCGACGCATAATAGCGCGCTCCGGGGCGGATCGTCGGATAGAGCCGGGGCACCGTCTCCAGATTATGGTTGTAGACGTCGGGACGCGCCGCGATGATCCTTTCGACCGCGGCCTGCGACTTGTTGCGGAAATCGGGGGTCAGAATCTCGATCGTCGTCGCCGGCGCGTGCCGCCTCAGCGCCTCGATGACCTTGACGAACTGGCCGGCGCCGCCGTCGGCAAGGTCGTCGCGGTCGACCGAGGTGACGACGATGTGGGTGAGGCCGAGCTCGCCGGCAGCAGCGGCGACATGCTCGGGCTCGAGCGGGTCGACCGGCCGCGGCATTCCCGTCTTGACGTTGCAGAAGGCACAGGCCCTGGTGCAGGTGTCGCCGAGGATCATCACCGTCGCATGCTTCTTGGTCCAGCATTCGCCGATATTGGGGCAGGCCGCCTCCTCGCAGACGGTGGCGAGGTTGAGCCGGCGCATCAGCTTGCGAGTCTCCATGAAGCCGGCGCTGACCGGCGCCTTGACCCGAATCCAGTCCGGCTTGCGCGCGCGGGGCGCGGTGATCGGCAAGGCGTCGCTCATGGCGCGCAGATAGCGATTGCCGCCGCCTCGCGCCACCCTCCGTCGTCCCGTCGAGCGCCCGTCATCCCAACGGAAGCTGGAATCTCCCTTGTCGAGGCCTATAGGCAGGCCGAAGGTTGAGCCCGGAGGGTTGCCGGGGGGGAGACGGGGGCGCGATGGCCGACTTCAACGCTCTGATCGAGGGATACCGCCGCTTCCGCGCTCACGGCTGGGCCGCTCAGCGCGAGCGCTGGGCCGCGCTCAGCGAGGGCCAGCGCCCGAAGGTGATGGTGATCGCCTGCTCCGACAGCCGGGTCGACCCCGCCCAGATCTTCGACGCCCGCCCCGGCGAGATGTTCGTCGTGCGCAACGTCGCCAACCTCGTCCCGCCCTTCGAGCGCGACAATGCCTATCACGGCGTCTCGGCCGCGCTCGAATTCGCGGTGACTCAGCTCGAGGTCGAGGAGCTGGTCGTGATGGGCCACGGTTTTTGCGGCGGCTGCGCGGCGGCGCTGACCGGGCAGTTCGACGATGCCGGCCATGGCGCCGGCCACTTCATCGCCCACTGGATCGACATGCTCGGCGAAGCGCGCGCCGCGATCCGCGCCCGCCACCCCGAGCTCGGCCGCGAAGCCTTCCTCGAAATGGAGCTCGAGGGGGTTCGCCTCTCGCTCAGGAACCTGCGCACCTTTCCCTGGGTGAGCGAGCGCGAGCAGGCCGGCCGGCTCAAGCTTCATGGCGCCTATTTCGCCATTGCCGACGGCATCCTCCACATCTGCGACGAGACCAGCGGCGCCTTCACCCCGGCCTAGCGCCCTGCCGTCATCCCGGACTTGATCCGGGACCCATGAACACGGCCTTCGAGAACCTGCGCCTTCCGAGTTCATGGGTCCCGACTTTCGTCGGGATGACGCAGCGAGTTACGGCAGGCGGCGCGCCGAGGCGATGCGCACGCGTGGCGCCAGCATCTGGCCGCGCATGGCGCCCTCGCCTTCGGTGGGCGAGGTCGGCGAGTCGAGGATCTGGCGGACCACCTCCATACCTTCGGCGACCCGGCCGAACACGGCATAGCCCAGGCCGTCACCGCCGTCGTTCGGCCCCGCGTCGAGTGCGGTCATTCCGTCGCCGACGATGATGAAGAAGTCGGCCGTCGCCGAGCCGGGCGAGCCGCGCGCCATCGACACCGCGCCGTCGACATGGCTGAGGCCGGTGCGGCTGGTCGGCTCGTGAGCGACCGGGGGCAAGGCGCGCCGATGATCGACTCCCCCTGGATCAGCCCTCGCTCGCCGAGCCGCATCGCGCGGTAGAAGCTGGCGCCGTCGAACCGGCGCTGATCGACGTAGCGCAGGAAGTTGGCGGTGGTGAGCGGCGCCCGCTCGGCCTCGAGAGCGAGGACGATCCGCCCCGCCGAAGTCTCGATCGCGACGCGGACGGGAGCGTCCTGCGCCGCCGCCGGAGCGGCCAGGCAGAGCAGCAGCGCGGCGACGATCCCGCGCAGCATCGCGCCGGCCGCGCTCATGCCGGCCTGCCCGCGACGCTTCGCCGCGCCCCGTAGAGCAGGTAGATGACGAAGCCGACGACGTGGGCGCCGAGGAACCAGAGCTGGGTGCGCTGCGGCAGGCTGTAGAACAGGTAGAGGCAGCCGAGGATCGCGACCAGGCCGACCAGCCAGGGCAAAGGCGTTCGGAACTTGCGCGGCGCGTCCGGAGCTCGCCGCCGCATCACCAGCATGCAGATGGCGACGAAGATGAACGCGGTGAGAGTCCCGGCATTGGCCAGGGCGGCGAGCTCGGCGAGCGGGATGATCCCGGCCAGAACGGCGACGATGACCGCGGTGAACAGGGTGATCCTGACCGGCGAGCCGCGTCCCGACACCCGCGCCAGCGCCGGCGGCAGCAGCCCGTCGCGGGCCATGACGAAGAAGATCCGGCTCTGGCCGTAGAAGAAGGCGAGGATCACCGTCGGCAGCGCGATCACCGCCGAGGCGGCGAGGAAGCGCGCCGCCCAGGGCTGGTCGAGCTCGCGCAGGATCAAGGCGAGCGGCTCCGGGCTGTCCGCGAACCGGCCGTAGGCGAGCGCCCCGATCGCCGCCCCGGCCACCGCCATGTAGATGATCACGCACAAAAGCATCGAGCCGACGATTCCGATCGACAGGTCGCGGGCCGGGTTCTTGGTCTCCTCGGCGGCTGTGGCGATGGCGTCGAAGCCGTA
>DATMVG010000158.1:0-10039 GCA_035563315.1 Allosphingosinicella sp.
TCGCTTCCTCGGCGCCGCGCATGCTGATCTGGGCGGCGAGCTGGCGGTCGGTGGCGACATAGCCCGAGACCCGGCGGCGGGCCTGGTCGTACGCCGCCTCCGCCTCGGCCAGAGCGAGGCGGGCGTCGGTCTGGTCGAGCACCACCAGCGGCTGGCCGGCGCGAACGCTCTGGGCGTCGCCGACCAGGACTCGGGCGACGTGGCCGGTGACGAGCGGGGTGATCGAGGCGGTGTCGGCGCCGACATAGGCATTGTCGGTCTCGATCACGCCCTGGTGAGCGATCAGCCCATAGCCGAAATAGCCGAGGCCAGCCTTGAGGACGATCGCTCCGAAGATGAGGAAGGCCTTCTTGCGCTTCCTCGTCGCCTTGGCGTTGACTTCCCGCTCGTTGGCGAGCGCGGCGTCGATCTCGGCGATGTCGAACTGGTCTTTGGAGGCAGGCTTGTTCATGACAGGGTTCCTTGCGCGGGGGGTTGGAGAAAGCCGCCGCCGAGAGCGCGGACGAGGGCGACGTCGAGGATGAAGGCGCTCGCTTCCAGCTCGGCGACGGCGCGGCGGCTCGCGTTGAGCGAGTCTTCGGCGCTCAGCACCTCGAGATAGGTGGCGAGGCCGCCGCGATAGCGCGCGTCGAGCATCCGGAAGGCCGCATCGGAGGCGGCGAGCGAAGCCCGGCTTTCGGCGAGACGCGAGGTCAAGGCGCGTTGCCGGGCGGCGATGTCGGCGACGTCCCTGACCGCGTCGATCAGGGTCTGGTTGTAGCCGGCGATCGCTGAATCATAGTCGGCCCGGGCGCCGCGATACCCGCCCTCGATCCGGCCGCCGGCGAAGATCGGAAGCGAGACGGCCGGTCCGGCCGAGCCGTAGGAGGAGCCGCCGTCGAGCAAATTGCCGATGCCGAGGGCCTGGAGCCCGATCAACGCCGAGATCCGGATGTTCGGGTAGAAGTCGGCGCGGGCCGCGCGGATGCGCTGCGACTGGGCTTCGGCGCGAAGCCGGGCGGCGACGATGTCCGGCCGCCGGCCGACGATGCCGATGCCGAGATCGGGGGGCAGGCCGAAGGCGGCGAGGCGCGCCGCCGCCGGCAGGGCGATGCCCTGGCCAAGGGCCGGTCCCTCGCCGACCAAAGCGGCGATCGCATTGCGGGTCAGATCGATCTGCTCGTCGATGGCGGCGAGCTCCGCCGCCGCGGCGGCTCGGCCCGATTCCGCCCGCATCACGGCGGCCCGGTTCTCGAGGCCCTGCCGCTCGCGGGCCTGGATCACCCGAAGGGTATCGCCGCGGATTCGCAAATAGGTTTCGGAGGTGGCGCGAACCGAGGCGAGCCGAGCGAGGTCGGCGTAGCTCGACGCGATCGCCGTCGACAAGGTCAGCCTTGCCTGGGCGGCGTCGGCGCGCGCCGCTTCCGCTTCGGAAAAGGCGGCGCGCAAGGTGGCGCGGTTGCGGCCCCACAGATCGAGGTCGAAGCTGAAGCTGAGCGACGCCTGGCCGCCGTCGCTCCACCGGTGGGGCAGCTCGATGCCGGGGGGAAGGTCGATGGTGCTCGTGCTCTGCTGGCTGATGCCGCCCTGGGCGCTGGCGCTGATCTCCGGGAGGGTGCGGGCGCCGGCCTGTTGGGCGGCGGCGTCGGCACGGCGCACTCGGGCCGCCGCCTGGTCCATGGTCGGCGAGCCGGCGAGCCCCGCCTCGATCAGAGCGCTGAGCTGGGCATCGCCGTAATTCCGCCACCAGCCGGCGTCGGGCCAGCCGCCCGCCGGCGGGGTCACCGGCGCGGCGATGCCCGTCGCCAAGGTCTCGGCCGAGCGCGGCTGGGGCCGCTCGCCGAGGTCGGGGACCGAAAGGCAGGCCGAGCTCGCGAGGAGCGCGGGCACAAGGATGGACAGGCGGCGGAGCCGCTTGGCCCGGATCGGAGCCATGATGATTCTCCCTGGTGACGGAAAGGCTTTTAACGCGTAAACGGTACGGTACGGTTTAATATCGATTCGGGGGGTTGTCAATTCAAAACTGTACGCCCATGTACGGTATTGAATTTGTTTGAGGAGTTGGGCGATGCGCCTTCGGACCGACGAGAAGCGACGCGAGATCGTCGAGGTGGCGGCCACCTTGTTCGAGGAGCTCGGCTACGACCGCACTTCCATGTCGCTCATCTCCCAGCGCGTGGGCGGGTCGAAGGCGACGCTCTACGGCTATTTCAGATCAAAGGAGGAGCTGTTGCTCGCCACCCTGGACTACGACATCGGCGAGCAGGCCGACCGGCTGATGAACGAGCTGCTCTCCGCCCGCAGCCTGCGCGAGGGGCTGGTCCGGCTCGGCGCGGCCTATATGGAGCGCCGCCTCGCGCCGCGGCCGATCTCAAACGTCCGGATCGTTTCCTCCCAGCCCGAGGAATCGGGCATCGGCAGGGTCTTCTACGACAACATCCTGCTGCCGGCGTGGAAGCGTCTCGCCCAGCGCTTCGCGACGATGATGGACGACGGCCTGCTTCGCCGCGCCGACCCCTGGGTCGCGGCGATGCAGTGGAAGGGGCTGGTCGAATGGGACATGTTCGATCGCCGGCTGCTCGGAGCGATCACGGTCGGCGACCCGGACGAGATCCGCCGCGCCGCGACGCTCGCCGCCGACGCCTTCCTCGCCCTGTACGGGCCGGAGGCGGGGAAGGGGCCCGCCAGGCCGAGGAAGCGCAAGGCGAAATGAGGGCTCCCGACCGCCGTCCGGTTGCGCCCGGATAAGGGACGCTTGCCGGACGATAAGGGGGGCCCGTCTGGAAATCCCGCCCCCGCCGGACTATGTCTGCCCCGAAACGGCGAGAGCATCATCCCCATGGCTTCCGGCCTGCTGGCCTATCTGGATTCGATCAAGGCGCGCGATCCCGCCCCGCGCTCGCGCTGGGAGGTGCTGCTCTACCCGGGCGTCTGGGCGGTCGGCTTCCACCGCATCGCTCACTGGCTCTACAAGGGCGAGCTTTACTTTATGGCGAGGCTGGTCAACCATCTCGCCCGGATGCTGACCGCGATCGACATTCATCCGGGCGCCCAGATCGGGCGCAACTTCTTCATCGACCACGGCTTCACCGTGATCGGCGAGACCGCCGAGATCGGCGACGACGTCACCATCTACCAGCAGGTCACGCTCGGCGGGACGAACCCTCAGGACGGGGTCCCGGGGAAGCGCCACCCGACCATCCTCGATGGAGTGGTGATCGGCTCGGGCGCTCAGGTGCTGGGGCCGATCACGGTCGGCCGGCGGGCTCGGATCGGCGCCAATTCGGTGGTCAACAAGGACGTGTCGGAAGGCGCCACCATGGTCGGCATTCCCGCGCGCTCGACCCTGGTCGACGCCGAGGAGAGCTCGAGCAGCTTCCTGCCCTACGGAACGCCCTGCTCGGAAGCCTTCGATCCCGCCACCCAGAAGCTCGAAATCCTGCAGTGCGAGGTCGAGCAATTGCGCAAGCGCGTGGCCGAGCTGATCGCGGAGCGGGAGGGCGGCGCCGGAGATCGCGACCTCAAAGAGCAGGGCCGCGCCTGATGGGCACGGTCCTGCCATTCCCGGGACCGGCCTCCAAAGCACAAGTGGGTTTCGAGCGATCCGAGCTCAACCGGATCGTCGACCTTTACGGCCGGATGGTCGCGGCCGGGCTGTGGAAGGACTATGCGATCGCGCTCGAGCCGGGCGGCGCCGCCTTCTGGGCGTTCAGGCGCGCCGCGGAACGGCCCGAATACAAGATCGAGAAGCGGCCGGGCAGCCGCCACGGCGCCTGGACCCTGATCGGCGAGGCCGGCCAGGTGCTTCGCCGGGGCCACGAACTGGGCCCCGTGCTGGCGCCGATCGAGCGCCGGCTGATGAAGCTGGTCGGGGGCTGATCAGCGGCGCGGGTCGGGGACAGGTGCCGGTCGAGCGCGGGGCAGGGGGCTCAGGCTTCGGTCGTCAGCATTCGGGATCGACGCTTGACCTGATCCGGTAGCTCAATACCCCCCATCTCGGCTCCGCCCGCACGCGCGCCAACAGAACCGAGGCGTAGCGGACCCTGCCGAACCCGCTCGCGGGCACCTCCGCAAAGCAGACGATGCGGTAGGCCGCCCCGGCGAGGCCGGTCGTTCGAAAGCCGATCACTGTCTCGTGGCCGGCCTCGCGGTCGGCGAGCAGGCGACGCGCGAACCCGCCGCTCCGGCCCAGCCGAACCCGCGGCGCGAGATCGTCGGAGCCGAAGTCCTGCCGAGCCGAAGGATGAAGCCGCTGCCGCGCGGAGATCGACCGCCGGTTCTCGAGATCAAGCAGAAACTGGTGCGCCGCCTGTACCGACGGAGAATCTTGCGGCCTTTCTCCTGGATAGGCTGAAGTCGGGGCCCAAAGAATGGCTGCCGCAACGACGGCTTTAGCTGCGCCTCTACTGACGGATATCGGCCGCTCAAGCCTTGGCCTATTCATCGCGCCATGATACGCTTCCCTCCCGCTTTTCGCAATTCCCGGGAGGAATTGGATGCCGTGGGAAGACCGAGACTTCGCCACTCTCCTCCTGCAGGTGGGAGTCAACGCGGTTTGGGTCTTGCTTCCCCTCGTCCCGGCGATCGTCATCTACCGCATATTTCCGGATACCAAGGTCGCCGTCGCCGGCCCTTTCCATGCCCTCTCGGTGCGCGCCGGCGGCGCCTTCGCGGCCTATCTGATCGTTTTCGTCGCCACCTACCCGCTGATCGACGAGATGAACCGGAACCTGGCGTCGATGTACGACCGCCAGTGGATCGTCCGCGGCAGCATCGTCGTCAGGGACGAGCAGGGCAAGGAGATCAGGCTCCCCGAGGGCGCCCAGCCGCTGACGGTGGGGATGCGCCCCGACATCGTCACCCTGAGAGGCAACCGCTTCCAGATCATCGTTCCCGAGCGCGACGATCAGATACCCGGCCTGTTCATCTCCTATCCGGGCTTCGCGACCCAGTGGATCGAGCTCGACCGCCTGGGCGGCGATGCCGGCGTTCGAGTCGACCGCCGCCGGCAGGAGATCGAGATCACCGCCCCGCTCAACATCCAGCGCGAGCCCTGCCAGGGCCCGGGCTGCTGACGGGTCCGCGGGCGGCGCCCGGCTTGGGCGAGCGGGGCACGTCCGCCGACGTGCCCCCGGCCGGAGTCCCCGCTTCGCCCCGGCCGCGCCCCGGGCCCCTCCCTGCGCGGGAGGGGAGGGGCGGTCACGCCGCGGCGGGGAGCGACGCCCGGTCGATCACCGGCAGCCTGGCCTGCAGGCCTTCCGGAAGCGGCCGGACCACCGCCCGCCGGACGTTCGACCAGAAGGCCGAGAGCAGGAGCAAGGCCGAGCCGATGATGAGCGCGGTCAGGGCGACGTTGAGCTCGACCACGCCATAGGTCTCGAACAGGCTGTTGAGGGCGTAGAGCACGTAGGCGAGGGCCGAGACGAGCAAGGCGCGCCGGTCGACCGCCAGCGCGACCAGGCCGAGGACGACGTAGAGCAGGATCACGGCGATCCCGTCGAGGGTCGAGGCCGAGCCTTCGGTGAGCCCGAGCAGCGAGAAGATCGGGTGGACGATGAGCGGCGCCGCCAGCAGGTGAAGCCAGAAGGCGACGTCGGAACGGCGGGTCTCGCGGCGCGGGTCGGAGCCGTCCCACCACATGGCGAAGAGGAAGGTGGCGATTCCGAGCAGCAGGCCGACGCCTTCGAGGATCGCCTTGATCTGGCCGGCGCGCTCCTCGCCGATATCCTGCCCGTCGCCGATCAGGGTCGAGGCGATCAGGCCGAGCACCAGGGCGACCGCCGCCGCCGCTCCGGCCGCGATCGTGATCGGCACCCGGAAGCGCCGCCAGTGAAACCAGGCCGCGCCGGCGCCGAGCGCCGCTCCGCCCGACAAAGCGAGGGTGAAGGCGGCGCCGTTATTCTCGAAATAGTCGTCGCCGAGCGCGATCACGGTCCCGAACAGGGTGGCCGCGATCACTCCGCCGACGAAGGCAAGCAGCAGGATGATGCTGGGCAGGGCCATTCGGCGCCGGCGGGTGAAGAATTCGGCGAGGCCCCAGGCGGTCGCCGCGACGAGCAGGCCGGAGAGCGGGGAGGGCCCTTCGACATCGATGCGCGGGCCGATATCATGGCCGATCCAGGCGACCGCGACGAGCAGGATCAGAGCCGCGATCGAGACGAAGATGTCGTTGAAGCCGGTGAGCAGTCGGAAATGCTCCTCGTCGACCGCCGGCGCGCGCCGGCGCGAGGCGACATGGTCCCTGAAGCTCGCCGCCTGCTGAGCGGTGAGCGCGCCGGCCGCGACCGCCGCCTCGAGATCGCCCTCGCTGTACATGAGTCCCTCCTGTGTGGAGGGGCAGTCATAGCAGGGGTGATCTAGTGATGCAACACAGTAGGACGGCTCAACGCGGGGCGCCGGTGAAGCCCGCCGCTTGGCGAAGCTCGTCGGCGCTCATCAGCAGTCCGTCCGACATCACCCACAAGGTCCGGCGCAGGTCGCCGATATTGCGCGAGGGGTCGCCGTCGACGAGGAACATGTCGGCTTCCTTGCCGACCGCGATCGACCCGGTCGAGCCTTGCGCGCCGACCAGCTGGGCCGGGCGGATGGTCGCGGTCTGGAGCGCCTGGGCCGGCGTCATCCCGGCCTGGACGTAGAGCTCGAGCTCGCGGATCAGCTCGAGGCCGAAGCCGTCGGTGCCGGCGACGATCGGCACTCCGGCGCGGTGGAGCGCCCCGGTCAGCTCGAGCAGTCGGGCGAAGCTGGCGCGGTAATCGGCCCGGGTGACTCCCTCGGGAAGGAGGAAGCCGCCGCCGCGGAAGCTCCGTTCGGTGACCGGCGGCATGGTGCCGAGGAAGGGCGCGTAGGCGGGCGAGAGGTCGCGCGGCTCGGCGGTGAAGCCGCCCTCGAACACCGCCACGGTCGGATCGACGACGATCCCGCGCCGGGCCATGTCGGCGATCAGCGAGCGCATCGGCTCGGCACCGAGATCGACGTGCCGGGCATGGCGGCCCGGCCCCTGGAAGCGCATCAGCCCGTTCGACTGGTTGACGACCTCGTCGGGCATCGCCTGCATCATCACGAAGTTGATGTGGGTGATCTCGTCATAGCCGGCGGCGATGACGTCGGTCGGGCGCATCCCGGCCGGGATGTGGCCGTGGACGTGGAGGCCCAAGCGGTGCGCTTCCTGGATTCCGGGGATCAGCCATTCGCGCTGCATCGAGGTGTAGAACTTGACTCCGGTAAAGCCCTGCTCGTGGGCCCGGCGCACCGCCGCGACCGCCTCCTCGGGCGAATCGACGCTGACTCCGCCCTGGGCCTGGAGCGGCCCGGCGCCGTCGATCAGGACCGAGGAATAGACGGTCGGAAAGAGCAGCTCGCCGCGGGCGACCCGGGCCCGGCGCCGGACCGTCGGCTCGAGCTCGCCGCCCGGATCGCGCGCCGACGTGACCCCCATCGATAGCAGCATGACGCCCTGGCTGTCGGATCCGACATGGAGGTGCGAGTCCCAGAGGCCGGGAACGAGCGTCTTGCCGCTGCCGTCGATGATCCGCGCCGAGGCGGGCAGGGTCATGCTCGCGGTCGGGCCGACGGCAGTGATGCGGCCGGCCTCGGCGACGACCGTCTGGCCATCCACGAACCGCGCCGAATCGGCATCGAACAGCCGCACGTTGGTGAAGGCGACCGGCTCCGCTGGAACGCGCCCGAAGCGCCGGGCGATGGCCGGGCTGCGCTGAGCCAGCGCTTCCTCCTGGGCGTGCTCGAGCGCGGCGCGCGCATCGGCATAGCCTTCCGGCATCAGCGCGAGGCCGGAGACGATGGCGAAGAAGCTGCCGTCCGAGTTCAGCCAAACCGGCTGCGGATTGAGGGCGACGCCTTCGACCGCATAAGCGGTGACGGTGCGCCGGCGCTCGCCTTCGCCGACCGTCGCCTCGGTCAGCCGGACCAGCCGGGCTTCGCCGTTGGGGAGCAGGCTGAGCCGCTGGCCCGGCGCGCGGTAGAGCGCCTCCGCGAATGCGGCGTTGCCGACGAACGGCCCGCCCGCGGTCACGTAATAGCTGCGGCCGTCGAAGGGGCTGGTGCCTTCGTCGCTGCGGGTGGTCCAGCGGGCGGTGCCGTCGGTCACTTCGAAGGTCTCGGCGACGTCTCCGCTCGGATCGACGCCGCGGACCACGACCCGGTCGGGGACGCCGGTGGGACCGACATGGATCGCCTGGTCCTGCTCGAAGACGAAGCCGCGCAGAAGGATCGATTCGCGGGCGTTGATCGTGCCGTCGCGGTCGCGCCACAGCGCCGCCCGGCCATGCTCTCCGGCGCCCGAGACGATGAGGAAGCGGCGCGCATCCGCCGGCGGCGCCATCAGCTGGTCGGCGGGAACCTGGGCCGTGGCGGTGGAGACGGCCA
Source organism: Allosphingosinicella sp. (assembly GCA_035563315.1). Taxonomy (GTDB): domain Bacteria; phylum Pseudomonadota; class Alphaproteobacteria; order Sphingomonadales; family Sphingomonadaceae; genus Allosphingosinicella. The sequence goes on from DATMVG010000158.1 coordinate 8,362, forward strand.
GGACCGCGCAAGCGGCGGCGAGCAGGGAAAGCTTCATGGTTTCGGATCCTCCTGCGCGCGAGCGTTGCACGCGCCGGGGAAGGTTCACAAGACCGCAGCGCCGCGCCGGCGGCGCGCCCGCCGTCAGCTCGCGTGCTCGAAGACGATCCGGAGCCTGCCCTGGCAATCGCCCCATAGCTGGGTCGAGACTCCGCCCATCAGCCTCTCTCCGTCTCGCGCGATCGACCACCTGACCGTCAACAGCGCCGTCCGGGGCCCGGTCTGACGGGAATCGAGCACTTCCAGCGCGAACCGGCCCATTCGCGCCGGATCGGCGAAATCCTGCCGCATCGCCTCGGCGAAGGAACGAAAGCCGCGAGTGACGCCGCTGCGGGCGACCCAGGTCATCTCGGCGCTGTCGCAATAGCCGGCGAGCGCGGCCTCGAGGTCGCCCCGGTTCCACGCCGAGCGCTGGGCTTCGGCGGCGCGAGCCGCCTCTTCGGCCACGGGCGCGGCCACGGCGGCGACGATCTGAAGGGCGGCGAGGAGCATCATCAGCCTTGCTCCTGAAGCCGCTGGAGGATGGTCATCGCCTGGTCGGCCCCGGACCGGGGCACGATCTCGCCGTCGCGGTCGGTGATCCGGCCCCAGTTCGCCGCGACCGCCTCGGGAGTCCGCTCGCCCTCGGGGAGGGCGACTCCGCGGGTCAGGGTCACATAGGCGGCCTGAATGACGCCTGCTCCGGCGCCGACGATGGCGTTGGTCGGCGCCTCATCCGAGACGAGGAACAGGGCCGCGGGCGCGACCAGCTCGGGCTGAAAGCGGGCGAGCAGTTCCGGCGGGAAGATGTCCTGGGTCATCCGAGTCGCCGCCGTCGGGGCGATGGTGTTGACCCGGATGTCGTATTTGGCCCCTTCGAGGGCGAGCGTCTTGGCGAGGCCGGCAAGGCCGAGCTTGGCGGCGCCGTAATTGGCCTGGCCGAAATTGCCGTAGAGGCCGGTCGAGCTGGCGGTCATCAGGATGCGCCCATAGGCCTGGGCCCGCATCGTCTCCCAGACCGCCTTGGTGCAATTTGCCGACCCGAGCAGGTGGACCCTCACCACCAGCTCGAAATCCTCGGGCGTCATCTTGGCGAAGCTCTTGTCCCTGAGGATGCCGGCATTGTTGATCAGGATATGGACTCCGCCCCAGGCTTCGAGGGCGCGCGCGGCCATCTCCTCCATCTGGCCGTAATCGGCGACGCTGCCGCCATTCGCCATCGCGGTGCCGCCGGCGGCTCGGATCTCGGCCGACACGGTCTCGGCCGCATCCGAGCTGCCGGAGCCGTCGCGCGCGCCGCCGAGATCGTTGACGACGACCTTCGCGCCCCGCCTGGCGAGCTCGAGCGCGTAGGCACGGCCGAGCCCGCCGCCGGCGCCGGTGACGATGGCGACGCGCCCTTCGAAGCCGATGGTCATGCCGATGGTCCCCCAAGAACGTGCGTTTCGGGGGCGGGTAGGGGAATAAGGGCGCGGGGGAAAGGCCCGCCACGTGCCGCGGCGGGGTCGCGCCCTTCCTCAGCGCCGGTCAGTCGCCCGGACTGCGGCCTCTTTCATAGGCCTGGACGCAATTGTCCGTCACGGTGCGCGAGCAGGCCGGGTAGTTTTCGGTCGCCGGCTGCGGCGCGGGCCGCTGCGTGGGATCGGCGGTCGGCCCGCCC
>DATMVG010000159.1:0-3928 GCA_035563315.1 Allosphingosinicella sp.
CGCGCCGCTCCCGCCGAAGCGAGGAGGGCGATGAAGCGCGCCGACGTCGACCGCCTTGACGGGGCGAGGACCTATTGGGTTCCGGCGGTGCGCGCGCCGCGCCGCGACTGGGCGGGGGCGCCGGGCTGCCGGATGGGCGCGCGCTTCCTGATCGACGAAATCTCCTGCCGGCCGGCGCGCGACAATTACCCTCTCTTCGACAGCCGGGCCCAATGCCTGGAATGGATCATGGCCCACCGCGCGGAGCTCAACCGCACCGCCCCCGACGCCACGGTGAGGCCGGTCAGCCTGGCCCACTGGCTGCTCGGCCTCGCCTGACCCCGCCGATTCCCACGCCCCGTGTCGCCTTCGACTCGCTTCAGGGTCCGCGTCGAGCCGCGCGGCGGTTCCGGACTGGATGCTGAAACAAGTTCAGCATGACCGGGAGGGGGCGCTCCCGGCCGTGCGATTCGGCCTGAGCGTCTCCACGGTCCTGGCCCGCCGCGCGCCTCTCAAGCCTCGCGCCGCCTCCTGTGCCCGGTCGGGACACCCCGCGCCGGCCGGCGCCCGCGAGCCTCGCCGCTCTGTGATAAAGCCCGCCATTGTGCGAAGAGCGGAGCGGGACAGTGCGGACCGTGGAGGCGATCACGGCGGCAACGGGCAGCCTGGACGGCGAGATGCCGCCCTTCGAGCGGATCGTCTCCGATTATGGAGCGCTCATCTCGCGAATCGCCATGTCCTACGAGGCCGATCCGACGCTGCGCGAGGATCTGGTTCAGCAGATCTTCCTCGCCGTCTGGCAGGCGCTGCCGTCGTTCCGAGCCGATGCCAGCCTGAAGACCTTCATCGCCCGAATCGCCCAGAACCGGGCCATCACCTTCGTCACCCGCCAGGTGCGCCAGCCGCCGCTCGCCGAGATGCCGGAGCTGGTCGAGGCCGACGGCCCCGATCCGGAACAGAGCGCGATCGACGCCAGCGAGCGGCGGACATTGCTCGAAGCGACGCGCCGGCTGCCGCTGCCGCAGCGCCAGGTCATCATCCTCGTCCTCGAAGGATTCGATTATGCCGAGATCGCCGACATGCTGAACATCGCGCCCAACGCGCTCGCGCTTCGGCTGTCGCGCGCCAAGGCCGCCCTCAAGAAGATGCTGGAGCGCTCGACATGACCGACCTCGACCTCGAACGGCTCGGCGGCGTGTGGCGCCAGCAGCCCGACCCGGCCGAGCTCGAGCGCCTTCAGCGCAGCGCCGCTGCGGTCCGGCGGCGGGCGCGGCTCGGCCGGGTGGTCGATGTCGGCGGCGCGATCGCGGTCTCCCTGGTCGTGCTCCTCCTCGTCCTGTTCAGCCCGCGAGCGGAGACGGTGGCGATGGGCGCCGCCGCGATCCTCGTCCTTCTGGTCAGCAACGTCCGCCAGCGCCGGTTGCGCCAGGTCGAGCTGAGGAGCCTCACCGGCTCGACCGAGGACATGCTCGACCAGTCGATCGAGCGGATCGAAGCCACCGTCGGGCACAATCGCATTTCGCTGATCGCCACCGGCCCGGTCTTCGGCCTGGCCATGCTCTTCGCGGCCGCCGCCGAGCGCGGCGCCCCGCTGCGCGGTTCGCTGAGCGGCGCGCCGGTCCTGCGCGCCTTGTGGTTCGGCGCCGGCCTGGCCGTAACCGTCGCGATCGTCCTTTTCCTAGTCCTCGCCATCAGGCGCGGACGCCGCGAGCTGGATCGGCTTCGTGCGATGCGCGACGCTTACCGCAAGGAGAAAGAATCCACGAGCCTGTGACTTGCGGTATACTTGCGCAATCCTACTAATTCAGCCCTTTAGAAAGTTGCAACATATAGGATGTTATCGCCGCCTTTCCACACTTCACTGAGGAAAGGCCCGATGATGGACAAGAACTGCCTCGTCGTTGAGGAGCTTCCCGATCTCGATACCGAGGTCGCGATCTCCGGTTCCGTCAAGCAGCAGGAAGTCGGAGGCGCGATCTGCCTCACCGTTGCTGCCGGTATCGCCGTCTATATGGCGCGCCCATTCTGACGAACTTCCCGGCGTTCGGCCGATCCGGTCCGGCGCCGGCCATCGCTCCTTGGGGAAGGCGGGCGCGGTCGCGCCCCCTTCTTCCGGGCGGCGGCGACGGGAATGTCGCCGAAGCGACCCGCCGGTAGCGGCTCCACCGGACTGGATGGACATGACGCCCGCACAGCAATTCGAGCCCTGGCTTGCGGACGGCGAGCAGCAGCGGCGTACCCGGCAGGGCATCCTCGGCTTCGCTCGGCAATGGGCGTCCGGCCCTGTTCGGCAGCGTCTGGATCGGGCCATGGCCGCTCTCCCCGGGCAAAGCGCCGAAGCGGTCGCCGAAGCGGCCCGCGCGCTCTTCGCCGACGATGCCTGGGTTCAGGACCTGCTCGACGGCCTCGCCGAAAGGCTGCGGGCGGACCCGTTCTTCGAGCCGCCCTTCCACTATCTGAACAGCGACCTGCATTCCGGCCTGATCGTCTTCGAGGACGAGCGGGTCTCGATCGCCGCCGGGGTGACCCACGCCGCCCAGCTCGCGGCCAGGAAGTCGGCGCCGCGCGGCGCCACCTCGATCGGATTTCCGGGGCGGGTGATCGTGCTCAAGTTCGTCAGGGCCGGCGGCGCCCGAATCTCGCTTTGGCGGGCGCCGCCGATCACGGCCGGCTTCACCGCCGCCGAGGCGGGCCGCTGCGCCCGGGTCGGCGAGCGCGACCTCGAGGACGGCGACATCCTGACCCTCGACGGCCGCCGGAAGAGCTATGTGATCGAGCGGGCCCGCGCCAATCTCGTCATCCTTCAGGCGGAGATCACGCTCGACCAGGCGCCGCTCAGCGTCGAATATGATTCCCGCACGCTCGCTTATGCCGGCTGCAGCGCCACCGGCGACAGCGCCTCGCGAATCCAGATGATCGCGACCTTGCTTCGCAAGCTCGGCCGGCGCGACTCGTTCGAGCCGGTCGCCGCCTTCCTGGACCATCCCGATTTCTTCGTCCGCTGGCACGTGATGAAGGAGCTGCTCGGCATCGACCGGGACGCCGCCCTCCCTCATCTCAAGCGCATGGCGGCGCGCGACCCGCACCCGGAGACCCGCCGCTGCGCCCGAACCGTCCTCGACCGCCTCGAGGCGGGCGCGCCCGAGCGGCGCCGGGCCGCCTGATGGCGCGAGTCATCCCCTGCGCGGACGAATCGGCGATCGAGCTCGGCGATCTCGTCCAGGCGCTCAACGACGACGGCTTCGATCCGGCCGACGAGGAGAGCTTCGCCGCCGCCGCCCCGCTGCTTCGCCGTCTCGCCAACAATCGCGGCTTCCTGGCGGAGCTGGCGATCGCCGAGCTCAAGGACCGCTGCACCCGCCAGAGCCTCGAGAATCGCTACAGCAGCCAGGTCCTCATGCTCCACCGCGCCTCGGAGAAATTCTTCATCCGCGCCAATTTCTGGCCCGGCGAGCGCGACAGCCTGTTCAGGGCGAGCGGCGCTTCGCCTTTCTTCTACCACGTGCCTCACGATCACAATTTCTCCTTCCTCACCGTCGGCTTTCTCGGCCCCGGCTATTGGAGCGAATATTACGAATATGATTTCGGAAGCGTCGTCGGAGTCCCGGGCGAGAAGGTCGACCTGCGCTTCATCGAGAAGTCTCGGCTCGAGCCGGGCAAGGTCATGCTCTACCGGGCGCACAGGGACGTCCACAACCAGCTCCCCGCCGAGGACATGTCGGTGTCGATCAACGTCATGGAGGCCTCCAACCGGCTGCCCTTCCTCAACCAATATCGCTTCGACGTGGAGCGATGCGAGGTCGCTGCCATCCTGACCCGGTCGGCGAGCGAGGCGCTGCTCGCCCTTGCCGCCAACCATGGCGGCGGCAATGCCCGCGACCTGGTCGAGGATTTCGCCGCCGGCCACCCCTGCGCGCGCCTCCGCTTCGCCGCCCTTCGCGAGCTGGCG
>DATMVG010000160.1:0-2791 GCA_035563315.1 Allosphingosinicella sp.
CGTCAACGACGCGCCCGGACGGATGACCGGCGAGCATCGGCTCGCCGACGGCGACGTCGTCAGGATCGGCCATTACGAGCTGGTGGCGACCCTCGCCGAGGCGGCGCCGGTCGCCGAGCCCGCCGCCCCCGAGCCGGCGCGGCAGTCCGCCGCCGAGCGGACGATCATTCAGCCGGCCCCGGCGGGCGCCGACGCCCTCACCGACGACCGTCCGCCCGAAAACGTCACCGTCATGTGGAACTCCCTGGCCGACATCAACAAGGTCGACTGGGCGCGCGGCGGAGTCGGGGTGAAGCAGGAAGCGGCCCCGCTTCCCGAGGGAGAGCCGGTCTCGGTCGACAAGCTGCTCGACGTCTTCCTCGCCGCCGCGGCGCTCAACGAGGCCGGACTCGCCAAGTCCCCCGACCTGGTCGGCAAGGCCGGCTCGCTGCTCCGCCGGCTGGTCTCGGGGCTGGTCGTGATGGTCGAGGCGCGGGCGCGCGCCAAGGCCCAGATGGGGGCGGAGGCGACGGGGCTCCAGCTCGAGGGCAACAATCCTATCAAGTTCGCGCGCTCGCCCGAACAGGCGCTTGCCCGCCTGCTGAGCGCGGCCGAGCCCGGCTTCATGGACGCGGACCGCGCCGTCGAGGATGCCTATCTCGACCTGCAGTCGCACCAGGTCGCGACCCTGCGCGCCATTCCCGGGGCGCTTCGCGCGACTCTCGACCGCTTCTCGCCGGGATCGGTCCGCCGCCGCGCCGAGAAAGCGGGCCTGCTCGCGCGCATCCTGCCGTCGCTTCAGGATGCCGCCCTGTGGCGCAATTACGAGCGCGAATATGTCAAGGTGAAGAACGAATCCGACGAGGCCTTCATGCAGGTCTTCGCCAAGGAATTCCGCAAGGCCTATGAACGCCAGCTGCGCGAAGGATTCGAGGAGCCGCCGCCGCGGGGCCTGCGCTAAGGCAATTTGCCTCCGTCGGGAGCCGGCTCCGGCGCCGGCATCCCCGACGCCGCGTCGTTGCCTTCGCGGTCGACCGATTCGAACCAGACCATCTCCACCCGCCAATTGCCCTGGCTCGCCGCGGCGAGGAACTGCTGCTGCCAGGCGGGGCCGCGAGCGCCGACCGGCGGAGCGATCAGGTCCGGCACGAACGGGCCCTGGCCGCTGACCAGGATCAGCCCGGACCAGCCCTGATGGTCGAGATCGACGTTGAGCCGGTAGCGGCCATTGCCCTGGTCGGCGATCGGGCGCCCGTTGACCGACTGAGCGACCGCCGCCTGGAAGTCGGTGCGGCTCGGGATGAGCGCGGTGATCGCGCCCGACGGCTCGATTCCGGCGATCGCGAAATCCGTTGCGGCGTCGCCGAGGTCGAGGTCGATGACCGCGTTGGCCGCGATGCTGCCGGCATAGGGAAGCCCGGGCGGCTGCATCGCCATCTCGAAGCGCGGCTGGGCGATGGAGAGATGGCGGCCGGAGGAAGCGCGGACCTGGCGGTAGGTGTCGAGCGCTGCGCAGCCCGCCGGGAGGATCGGGGCGACGTCGGCGAAATCGAGCCGCGCATTCTCGACTCCGGCGCTGGCCAGCGCGCTCGCAAGCTCGCGCCGCGCCGCTTCGCCGTCGCCGGCGACCCCGCGCATCGCGATGGCGACGCCGTCGCCGCCGCCGCCGATCGAGGCGATGTCGAGCCAGGTGCAGCTGACCGAGGGAAGCACCGAATTGATCGCGTTGCGGGCCGTCTCCGTGGGATCGGCGGCGGGCGCGACGATATTGCCGGAAACCTCGTCGCGAGGGACCGGGATGAGGCCCCCGCCGGCGCGGCTCAGCACATACCAGGAGGCCGCGGCGACGGCGAGGGCGGCGGCGATGACGAGGCCGACGATGAGCGCCCTTGACCCGCCCCGGCGCGGCTCGGCCGGAGCGGCCGGGGCGGCCGGCCCGGGCGCCTCGGCGGGGGCGCCCCCGAGCCTCGCCAGCACCTCGTCCATCGAGCGCAGCCGTTCCTTCGGGTCGGGCCTCAGCATCGCCTCGAGCAGCGGCCGAAGGCTGTCCGGGGCCGCCGAGAGATCGGGTCCCTTGCGGCGCTTGTCGATCGCGTCGACGAGCGATCCGCTCATGTCGACGCTCCTTCCCTGCGCCACCGCGAGGATGACGAGGGCCAGGCTGTAGACGTCGGTCCACGGCCCGACCTCGCGGCCGTAATCGCCGAGCTGTTCGGGCGCCACGTAGTTGAGCTTGCCGGCAAAGCCGTCGCCGACGATCGTCGCCGAGCTGGCGTCGAGGTCCTTGGCGATTCCGAAATCGATGATCTTGGCCTGGTGAACGTCGCCGCCGGGCAGGAGCACGTTGTCGGGCGACATGTCGCGATGGATCGCGCCGAGCCGGTGGGCGGCGGACAGGCCGGCGGCGAGCCGCTTGAGCAGCCCGGCCAGCTCCTCGGGCGTCCGCTCGACCTTGCCGAGCACCTCGCTCAGGCTGACTCCCTCGATGAATTCGGTGACGATGTAGAGAACGCCGATCTGCGGCTCCTGGGCGAGCACCCGGTAGGAGACGAGCGCCTCGTGCTGGAGCTTGGTCAGGGTGCGCGCTTCCTTGCGGAACATCGCCACCACCTTCTCGTCCGCCGCAAGCGCCGGCAGCATCACCTTGATCGCGACCCGCTCGTCGGTGTTGACGTTGCAGCCTTCGAAGACCTCGCCCATGCCGCCGCGGGCGAGGAAGCTCTTCACCTCGAAGATGTGGTTGAGGACGTCGCCGACCCTGATCGGCCGAGCCGCTTCGCGCGGGGCGAAGGCGGTCGGCGGCGCGGGAGAG
>DATMVG010000161.1:0-16753 GCA_035563315.1 Allosphingosinicella sp.
CCGCCTTGGCGACGGCGTAGGTGCACCGGTTGCCGGCCGGGTCGTAGCTGGCCGCGACGCTGAGCCTGTCATTGGGCCCGCCGCTGGTCGCCACCCCGGTCAGCCGGCCGAGCACGTCATAGCTGTAGGTCGCGGTCTCGCTGGCGCCCGCCGCTGCGGGAGCGGCCAAGGCCGCGGCGACGGCCAGCCTGTGGCGGTTCATGATTTCCCCCGTCGGCGCGAGTCGCCGAACGGAGGAAGAAGATCAGCAGATGCGCAAGATTGCAAACGCATTCTTGGTCGTAGCGTTTATTGCGACAGTCGACCGGCCTTTGACGACCTCGTCCCAGAAGCGGCCGGTCGCGGTTTGACTTGGGCCCTCCCCTCGGTCATGGCAGGCTCGACTGCGGGGCAAGGGGGACGGCCATAACAGGAATTTTCGCTTTCGGCCTTCCGGCTCGATGGTTTCGCTGACCGATCCGGGCGGCTCCGGCGTGCTCGTCGCCGCGGTCCTTTGGCTGGAGCAGACGCTGCTCGGGACGATCGCGACGACGATCGCGGTCATCGCCGTCGCGACGGTCGGCCTGATGATGCTCGGCGGCCGGGTCGACCTGCGCCGCGGCGCCACCGTCATCCTCGGCTGCTTCATCCTGTTCGGAGCATCCTCGATCGCCGCCGGCATCCAGTCGTTCGCCGCCGGCGGGAGTGGCGGCGCCGCCGGTCGGGCCGAGCCGCCGCCTTCGACCCTGCTCCCGGCGCCGCCGCCCGAGCTGAACCCGCCGGCGCTCGAGGATCCCTATGCCGGCGCCGCCGTTCCGATCCGCTGAGTCCGGTCTCGAGCCGGGCGAGCGCCGGAGCGGGCGGCGGCGAGGTCGAACGATCGCCGCCGTCGAGCCGTTCGAGGCTCAGAGCAGATATTTCATCTGAACCGCCTGGCGGACCGGCCCCTCCGCGACCTCGAAACGAGCTTCCTCGAACCGGGGCGGGCCCATCCGGATGCGCGGATTGCGCGAGAAGGCGAAGCCCTCGCGCGGGATGGCGAGGAAGCGGTCGAGCCGGCCGTTGCCGTTCTCGTCGTGGATCACGGCCAGCGCATAGACTCCCGGAGCGACGCCGGCCAGGCGGATGGCGGCGGCCTCGTTCGCCGCGACCGACCGCTTCAGCGCCGCGGGATCGCCGTTACAATTCGGAAAATGCGCCGGATCGCGGGTCAGGCACAGGCGAACCATGCCGCGCAGGTTCCTGAGCCCCTGAACCTGGACCTCGACCTCGCCCTCCCCGGCCGCCGAAGCCGGAGTCGCGAGCAGGGCCAGCGCCGCCGCCGCCCGGCGCAGCCGCGAAGGCGCCGAGGCCGCGGTCGGTCCCGCACAGCCGGTCCCAGAAGCGGAAGTAGAGGCCATAATTGCATCCATATTGCTGGTGGTGCCGATGATGGTGGCTGGCGGTGATCAGCCAGGTCCCGGCCCGCCCTTCGACCAGCGGTCGCGGGAAGAGCTCCCAGCCCATATGGTTGGTCACTCCCATCACCGTCATCACGGCTAGCACGGCGAGCAGGGCCGCGAAATGGATCGGGACGAGGAGCACCAGTGCCGGGATCACGACGGCGCCGGTGAGCGCCTCGAGCGGATGGAAGCTCATCGCGGCCCAGGCGGTCGGCGGCCGGCTGGCGTGGTGGACGGCATGGGCCAGGCGGAACGGCCGCGGGCGATGCATCCAGCGATGGGTCCAGTAGAACCAGGCGTCGTGGAGCAGCAGATAGAGCAGGAACGAGGCCGGCAGCCACCACCAGGGATATTCGGCGGCGTCCGTATAGACTCGGGTCCAGCCATGCTCCCGCCATCCCCAGGCGAGCAGGCCCGCGGGTGCGCCGTAGATCAAGGCGCTGGCCAGCGACCAGCCGATCTCGCGCCGGATCTGCGTCGCCCGGCCGTCGTACAGCCCGGGATGGCGCCGCGCGGTCAGCCAGGCGAACCCGCCGCTCGCCGCCAGATAGCGCAGCCCGACGATCGCGGTCATCGCGGCGATCGAGACGGCGACGGCGAGGAACAGGCTCATGCCGGGTCCTTACAACAGCCGGTGGCGATAGGCGACGGCCCTGCGTAAGAGGACGGCCGATGAGCGGGACCCAAGCAGGGCGGCTGGTGATCGCGGGCGGCGGCCTGGCCGGTTGCCTGGCCGCGCTGGCCGTGGCGAGGCTCCGGCCCGAAGTGGAGCTTCTGCTGATCGAGCGGGCCGAAAGCTTCGGCGGCAATCATATCTGGTCGTTCTTCGACGCCGACGTCGCGGCCCACGACCGCTGGCTGGTCGAGCCGATCGTCGCGAGGAGCTGGGACGGCTACGACGTCCGCTTCCCGCGGCGGGCCCGCACGCTGCCCACGGGCTATAACAGCACCCGCTCGGAATTGCTCGACCGCCTCGTGCGCGAACGGCTGCGGCCGGACCAGTATCGTCTCGGCGCGGAATCTGGCGACCACTCGCCAATCGACATCGACGCCCGCGGTGCGGCCGGGCTCGAGGCGCTCGATCTGGGCTGGCAGAAGTTCGTCGGCCGCGAGTACAAGCTGGCGGCGCCGCACGGCCTTTCCCGCCCCATCGTCATGGACGCGTGCGTCGACCAGGGCGAGGGCTATCGCTTCGTCTACTGCCTCCCCTTCGCCGAAGACCGCCTGCTCATCGAGGACACTTATTATTCGACCGATCCGGGCCTGGACCGGGCTCGGATCGGTGCCCGTATCGAGGCCTATGCGGACGCCCGCGGCTGGGTCCCGACGGCTCTGGAAAAGGAGGAAGTCGGCGTGCTTCCGGTGGCGATGGGCGGCGATTTCGACGCCTTTTGGCCGGAGGGCGAGCAAACGGCGCGGATCGGGCTTCGCGGCGGCTTCTTCCACCCGACCACCGGCTATTCGCTGCCCGATGCGGTGCGCACGGCGATGCTGATCGCCAGGCAGGAGAATTTCGCCCGCCTTCCTGCCCTGCTCCGCCACGAAGCGCGGCGGTTGTGGCAGGAGCGCGGTTTCTACCGCCTGCTGAACCGGATGCTGTTCCGCGCCACCGAGCCGCCCGAGCGCTACCGAGTGCTCCAGCATTTCTACCGGCTCGCTCCCGCCCCGATCGAACGCTTCTATGCCGGCAAATCCACCGCGCTCGACAAGCTGCGCATCCTCAGCGGCAAGCCGCCGGTGCCGCTCGCGCGGGCGTTGCGGACGATCCGGTCATGACCAAGCGCGCGGCCGTGATCGGCGCCGGCTTTGGCGGCCTCGCTCTGGCGATCCGGCTGCAGTCGGCGGGAATCGAGACGATCGTGGTGGAAGCCCGCGACAGACCGGGCGGCCGCGCCTATTTCTGGGAGAAGGAGGGATACGTTTTCGACGCCGGCCCAACCGTCATCACCGACCCCGATTGCCTCGGGGAGTTGTGGGCGCTTACCGGAGCCGACATCGCCCGCGACGTCGACCTGGTGCCGGTGGCGCCCTTCTACCGTCTGTCCTGGCCCGACGGCACGATCTTCGACTACGGCAACGACGACTCCAGCCTGGATAGCCAGATCGCCGCGCTCGAGCCGGCCGACGTGGCCGGCTACCAGCGCTTCCTGGCTTATTCGGCCGGAGTCTATCGCGAGGGCTATGAGAAGCTCGGCGCCGTTCCCTTCCTGGACGTTCGCGCGATGCTCGCCGCCGCCCCCGCGCTCGCCCGCTACCAGGCGTGGCGGTCGGTCTATTCGATCGTGTCGGGCTTCGTCCGCGACGAGAAGCTGCGCCAGGCCCTCTCCTTCCACACCCTGCTCGTCGGCGGCAATCCGATGACGACCAGCGCCATCTACGCGCTGATCCACAAGCTCGAGCGCGACGGCGGCGTCTGGTTCGCGCGCGGCGGCACCAACGCGCTGGTCAGCGGCATGGCCGCTCACTTCGTCCGGCTTGGCGGCACGATCCGCTTGTCCGACCCGGTCGAGGAGATCGAGACCGACGGGGCCAGGGCGGATGCCGTGCGCACCCGGAGCGGCTGGCGCGCCCGCTTCGACGCCGTCGCCACCAATGCCGACGTCGTCCACAGCTACGGCCTGCTCAAGCGCCATCCCCGCGGCCCGTCCGCGGCGGCGAAGCTGCGCCGGAAGCGATTCTCGCCGTCGCTGTTCGTGGTCCATTTCGGGCTCGGCCGCTCCTATCCGGACGTGGCCCACCACAACATCCTGTTCGGGCCGCGCTACCGCGAGCTGCTCGGCGACATTTACGACCGCGGCAGGCTCGCCGACGATCCGTCGCTCTACGTCCACCATCCCACCGCGACCGACCCGGCGATGGCGCCGGCTGGATGCTCGACCTTCTACGCGCTTGCGCCGGTTCCGCATCTCGGCAAGCTCGCCGTCGACTGGGGGGTGGCGGGAACGGCCTATCGCGACCGCATCCTCGACATCGTCGAGCAGAGGCTGCTGCCGGGCCTGCGCGCCAACCTTCGCGTCCTGTTCCACTACACGCCGCAGGATTTCGCCGACGATCTCGGCGCGCATCTCGGCTCCGCCTTCAGCCTCGAGCCTTTGCTTACCCAGAGCGCCTGGTTTCGTACCCACAATCGCGACGACGTCATCGCGAACCTCTATTTCGTCGGCGCGGGCACCCATCCCGGCGCCGGCATTCCCGGCGTGGTCGGCAGCGCCAAGGCGACGGCCGGCCTGATGATCGATGACCTCGCGGGCTGAGCGCGCCTCGCTGGTCGCGGAAGCCGAGCGGACCATTCGCGTGGGCTCCAAATCCTTCCGCTTCGCAAGCAACATCTTCGACCAGAAGACCCGCGAGCGGGCTTGGCTGCTCTACGCCTGGTGCCGAGCGTGCGACGACCTGGCCGACGGCCAGACGCTCGGCCACGGCGCCTCCGCGACCGCCGATCCGGCCCGGCGGATCGCGCTCCTTCGCGAGAAGACCGACCTCGCTCTGGCCGGCAAGAAGGTCGGGCTGGCGCCGTTCGACGCTCTTCGGGTCGTCGCCGCGGAATGCGCCATCCCGCGGCGCTTCATCGACGATCATCTCGAAGGGTTCGCTCTGGATGCCCGGGGCTGGCGGCCCCGAAGCGAAGAGGATCTGCTGCTCTATTGCTATCACGTCGCCGGCGCCGTCGGTTGCATGATGGCGATAGTGATGGGAGTCGATGCGGGCGACGAGGACATGCTCGATCGCGCCTGCGACCTCGGCATCGCCTTCCAGCTCGCCAACATCTCGCGCGACATCGTCGAGGACCATGGCGTCGGCCGCCTTTATCTGCCGCAGAGCTGGATCGGCCCCGGCGGATTCGATCCTTCGGACCGCCAAGCGCTCGCCGCCCTCGCGGGACGGCTGGCGGCGCTGGTCGCGGGCTACGAGGCTTCGGCGCGCACAGCGGTGGCGCGCCTGCCCTTCCGCTCGCGCTGGGCCGTGCTCTCGGCGGCGAATATCTATGGCGGGATCGCGCGCAAGGTGGCGGCGCGCGCCGGCTCCGCCTGGGACAGTCGGACCGTCATCGGCAAGCCGGCCAAGTTCCTGCTCGTCTTCCGAGCGCTGATCGAGAGCGCCGCCCGACCGGCGCCGAAGAGCCGCGACGGCTTGTGGACCCGCCGCCGCTGAGGCTCAGGGCGCGGCGGGAGCCCGCAGGCCGGCGCGCTCGCGACGGACGAGCTCGGCCTTGAGCGACTCGGCCGGCGGCGCCCACAGGAAGCCGAAGCTGACCGCTCCCGACTTGCTCTCCACGGCATGGTGGAGGCGGTGCGCCTGGACGATCCGCTTCATGTAGGGCGAGCGCGCGACGTAGCGGTGAGCCAGCCGCTTGTGCACGATGACGTCGTGAAACCCGAAATAGATCGCGCCATAGGCGGCGATCCCGGCGCCGACCCATATCGCCCAGGCGCCCCAGCCGAGATTGACGCCGCCGTAAAGGAGCAGGATGGAAGGCGCGGCGAAGATCGCAGCGTAAAGGTCGTTGGCCTCGAATCTGCCGGCGCGCGGCCGATGATGGCTGGCATGAAGCACCCAGCCGGGACCGTGCATCACCCAGCGATGGGCGGCATAGGCGACGCCTTCCATCGTCAGCACGGTTCCCGCGAACAGCGATAGGCCGGACAGCCAGTTCATCCGGTCGCCTATACGCCCCGCCGCGGGTTTCGTCACTCCGCGAGGATTGACGCGGCTTCGGAAATGGATAGTTTAACCTTAAAACATCGGAGGCGAGGATGCGTATCGCTTGCCTGGGGGGCGGACCCGCCGGGCTTTATTTCGCGATATCGATGAAGCTGCGCGACTCGCGGCACGACGTCCACGTCTTCGAGCGCAACCGCGCCGACGATACGTTCGGATGGGGAGTCGTCTTCTCCGATCAGACCGTCGAGAATCTGATGGCGAACGATCCCGTCAGCGGCGCGGTCATTCGCGACGAATTCGCCCATTGGGACGATATCGACGTCCACATCCACGGCAGCTGCATCCGTTCCTCGGGCCACGGCTTCATCGGCATCGGGCGCAAGCGCCTGCTCAACATCCTTCAGGAGAGAGCGCGCTCCCTCGGGGTCGAGGTGCATTTCGAGCATGAGGCGAGCCCCGACCTCGACGACTGGAAGGCGTACGACCTCGTCATCGCCGGCGACGGCGCCAACAGCCGCATCCGCTCGCGCTACGAGGCGCATTTCGGGGTCGACACTCAGGTCCGCAAGAACAAGTTCTTCTGGTTCGGCACCAGCAAGGTCTTCGACGCCTTCACCTTCGCCTTCGAGCGGACGCCGGCCGGGTGGGTCTGGGCGCACGCCTATCGCTTCGACGACGATCTCTCGACCTTCATCGTCGAGACGACTCCGGAGACCTGGCGGGCCCTGGGCCTCGACCGCATGGACCAGCCCCAGGCGATCGCTTTGTGCGAGCGGATCTTCGCCCGCTATCTCGAGGGCCGGCCGCTCATCTCCAATGCGGGCCACTTGCCCGGCCCGCAGGCCTGGCTCAATTTCCGCCGGATCGTCTGCGAGCGCTGGTCCTACCGCAACCTGATCCTGCTCGGCGACGCCGCCCATACCGCCCATTTCTCGATCGGGTCGGGCACCAAGCTGGCGCTCGAGGATTCGATCAAGCTCGCCGAAGTGCTGAACCGGCCCGGCCTCGGCCGCGAGGCGGCGCTCGAGGAATATCAGGCGGAGCGCAACCTCGAAGTGCTCAAGCTCCAGAACAGCGCCCGCAACTCCACCGAATGGTTCGAGACGCTCGAGCGCTATCTCGACTTCGAGCCGATCCAGTTCGCTTATTCGCTGCTCACCCGCTCGCAGCGGGTCAGCCACGAGAATCTGCGCCTTCGCGACCGGGCGTGGCTCGAGGGCGTCGAGCGCTGGTTCCAGTCGAGGGCGCGCGGCGGCCCGGTGAACGAGCCGGCACCGCCGATGTTCGCTCCGTTCCGGCTGCGCGAGATGGAGCTTCCGAACCGGATCGTGGTCTCGCCGATGGCGATGTATTCGGCCGTCGACGGCACCCCCAACGATTTCCACCTCGTCCATTACGGCGCCCGGGCGGAAGGGGGCGCTGGGCTGATCTTCACCGAGATGACCTGCGTCTCGGCGGAGGGGCGGATCAGCCCCGGCTGCGCCGGCCTCTATGCCCCCGGCCACGTCGAGGCCTGGAAGCGGATCGTCGATTTCGTCCATGCCCACAGCCGGGCCAAATTCTGCCTGCAGCTCGGCCATTCCGGGCCGAAGGGGAGCACCAAGGTCGGCTGGGAGGGCTATGACGTGCCGCTCGACGGCGGCAACTGGCCGGTCATGGCTGCCTCGGACGTCGCCTGGAGCCCGCAAAACCAGGTGCCGCGGCCGATGACCCGGTCGGACATGGACGAGGCGATCGCCCAGTTTGTCGCCGCCACGCTGATGGGGCTGAGCGCCGGCTTCGACATGATCGAGCTTCACGCCGCTCACGGCTACCTCCTGTCCAGCTTCATCACCCCGCTGACCAACCGGCGCACCGACGAATATGGGGGCAGCCTCGCCAATCGCCTCCGCTTCCCGCTCGAAGTCTTCTGTGCCATGCGCGACTCCTGGCCGGCGGAAAGGCCGATGTCGGTCCGAATCTCGGCCAACGACTGGATGGGGGAACAGGGAGTCACGCCCGACGAGGCGGTCGCGATCGGCCGCGCCTTCGCCGAGGTGGGCGCCGACCTCATCGACGTTTCGGCGGGCCAGACCTGGGCCGACTGCCAGCCCGTCTACGGCCGCATGTTCCAGACCCCGTTCGCCGACCAGATCCGCAACGAGGCCCGGCTGACGACGATGGCGGTGGGCAATATCTACGAGACCGACCACGCCAATTCGATCCTCGCGGCGGGCCGCGCCGATCTCGTCGCGCTGGCTCGGCCGCATCTGATCGACCCGATGTGGACGCTTCGGGCGGCGGCGCAGCAGGATTACCGGCGGGTCCACGTGCCTCCGCAATATCTCGGCGGCATGGCCCAGCTCGCCCGCAACCTCCAGCGCGAGGCGGAGCTCAAGGCATGAAGCGGCTCGACGGCCGGCATGCGATCGTCACCGGCGGCGGCACCGGGATCGGCGCCTCGATCGCCCGCGCCCTGGCGGCGGAGGGCGCCAGGCTGACCCTGGTCGGGCGGCGGCGCGAGAAGCTCGAGGAGATCGGATCGGAGGATTTCGACGCTCTGGTCGCGCCGGCCGACGTCACCGTGCGCGAGGAGGTGGAGAGCGCCTTCGCCATCGCTCGCGAAGCGCAGGGGCCGGTGACGATCCTGGTCAACAATGCCGGCGCCGCGGAGAGCGCGCCGTTCGGCAAGGTGACCGAGGACATGTGGCGACGGACCATGGCGGTCAATCTCGACGCCCTGCTCCACTGCTGCCAGGCGGCGCTTCCCGACCTGCTCGCGGCTCCGGCCGGAAGGATCGTCACCATCGCCTCGACCGCGGGCCTGAAGGGTTACGGCTACAGCGCGCCCTACGTCGCCGCCAAGCACGGCGCGGTCGGCCTGACCCGCGCCCTGGCGGCGGAGCTGGCCGGCACTCCGGTGACGGTGAACGCGGTCTGCCCGGGCTTCACCGACACCGACATGGTCGCCGACGCGGTCGCCAGGATCGGGGCGAGGACCGGCCGAAGCGCCGAGGATTCGAGAGCGCAGCTCGCCCGGTTCAATCCGCAGGGCCGGCTGATCGCGCCCGACGAGGTGGCCGGCGCGGTGCTTTGGCTTTGCCTGCCCGAGAGCCGGTCGATCACCGGCCAGGCGATCGCGGTCGCCGGAGGAGAAGTGACGTGAAGCATGTCGTTCCGATCCGGGAGAAGCATGACGGCGCGCTCGGCGACCGATCCAGCGTTCGGGTCTGGCTTCGCCTGCTCAGCTGCACCATGGCGATCGAGAAAGAGGTGCAGGCGCGCTTCGCCGAGTGCGGAATGACCCTCCCCCGATTCGACGTCCTCGCGGCGCTGGACCGCCATTCGGAGATGACGATGGGCGCCCTGTCCAGGTCCCTGCTCGTGTCGAACGGCAACGTCACCCAGCTCGTGCAGAAGCTGATCCGCGACGGCTTTGTCGAGATGCACAAGCCGCCGGCCGACCGCCGCTCGTCGATCGTCCGGCTGACTCCGGCGGGCAGGACCGAGTTCGCCAGGCTCGCCCAGGCGCATAGCGACTGGATCGACCAGATCGTCGGCGGCCTCGACTTCACGTCGCGCGAACGTCTCTATGTCGCCCTCGGCGTTCTGAAATTGTCGATCGCCAAAGCGTCGGCCAGGAAGAAGAAGAGATGAATCCGGACACCTATCGGCCGAGCCATTTCCGGTGGAGCCATGCCGCCGGCGTGGCCACGGTCACTCTCGACCGGCCGGAGCGGAAGAACCCGCTCACCTTCGAATCCTATGCCGAGCTTCGCGACCTGTTCCGCCAGCTCGTCTACACCCGCCAGGTCAAGGCGGTCATCGTCGCCGGCGCCGGCGGCAATTTCAGCTCGGGCGGCGACGTTCATGAGATCATCGGTCCGCTCACCGAGCGCGACATGCCCGGCCTGCTCGAATTCACCCGCATGACCGGCGACCTGGTCAAGGCGATGCGCGCCTGCCCGCAGCCGATCGTCGCTGCGCTCGACGGGGTTTGCGTCGGAGCCGGGGCGATCGTCGCCATGGCCTCCGACATGAGGCTGGCGACCCCGCGGACGAAGACGGCGTTTCTGTTCACCCGGGTCGGCCTCGCCGGCTGCGACATGGGCGCCTGCGCGATCCTGCCGAGGATCATCGGCCAGGGCCGGGCATCAGAGCTTCTCTTCACCGGCCGGGTCATGACCGCCGAGGAAGGCGAGCGCTGGGGCTTTCACAACCGGCTCGTTGAGGCCGAGCGGCTGATCGAGGAGGCCGAGGTCCTGGCCCGAGGCCTTGCCGACGGCCCGACCTTCGCCCACGGCATCACCAAGACCCAGCTCAACATGGAATGGGCGGTCAGCCTGGAAACCGCCATAGAGATGGAGGCTCAGGCCCAGGCGATCTGCATGGCGACCAACGACTTCCGGCGAGCCTTCGAAGCCTTCGCCGCGAAGCGCAGCCCGGAGTTCAGGGGTGACTGAGCGAGCCGACCGAAGAGCCGTCACCCTGAACTTGTTTCAGGGTCCAGCCGGTCGACCGCTCGGGAAGTGGAGGACTGGATGCTGAAACAAGTTCAGCATGACGGTCGTGTTAGCGACCGCGACTTCCTCGACTGGCCCTTCTTCGACGACGGTCACCGCCGCCTCGCCGACGAGCTCGAAAGCTGGTGCGCCGCGGAGCTCACCGACGGCCATGACGACGACATCGATGCCGCCTGCCGAGCGCTGGTGCGTAGGCTCGGCGGCGGCGGCTGGCTTCGTTACTGCGTCCCCGCCGCTTATGGCGGCGTCCAAGATCAGCTCGACGTGCGCTCGCTGGCGCTGATCCGCGAGACCCTGGCCCGCCACAGCGGCCTCGCCGATTTCGTCTTCGCCATGCAGGGATTGGGATCGGGAACGATCAGCCTGTTCGGATCGGAGGCGCAGAAGCGGGCCTATTTGCCGGCCGTGGCGACGGGGGACAGGATCGCCGCCTTCGCCCTGACCGAGCCGCGGTCGGGCTCCGATGTCGCCGCCATGGAGACGGTCGCCCGCGAGGACGGCGACTCCTATGTCGTTGACGGCGCCAAGACCTATATTTCGAACGGCGGCATCGCCGACCATTATGTGCTGTTCGCGCGCACCGGCGAGGGCGCCGGCTCCAAGGGCATCTCGGCCTTCGTCGTGGCGAGCGGCACGGCCGGGCTGGACGACAGCGAGCGTATCCGGGTGATCGCTCCGCATCCTCTGGCGACCCTGAAGTTCGACGGCATGCGGCTCCCCGGCGACGCCCTGCTCGGCGAGCGCGGCCGTGGCTTCGCCCAGGCGATGGCGACGCTCGACGTGTTCCGGACCACCGTCGGCGCCGCCGCCCTCGGTTTCGCTCGCCGGGCGCTCGAGGAGGCCACCCGAAGGGCGCTGGAGCGGAAGCTCGGCGACGGCGTCCTTGCCGACAACGCCATCGTCCAGTCGATGCTGGCCGAGATGGTGCTGGACGTGGAGGCGTCCGCCCTGCTCGTCTACCGAGCCGCCTGGCTGCGCGACGTCAAGGGCCGGCGCAACAGCAAGGAGGCGGCCCTGGCCAAGCTCCACGCGACCGACGGCGCCCAGCAGGTCATCGACAAGGCCGTGCAGATTTTCGGCGGTCTCGGAGTCACCCACGGCGTCCCGGTGGAGAGCCTCTATCGCGAAATCCGGGCGCTTCGGATCTATGAAGGCGCCTCGGAGGTGCAAAAGGTGGTGATCGCCCGCCATCACCTGGCGGAGCATCGGACATGAACACCCTCCTTCCGCCCGGCTGGCCGAGGCCCAGCGGCTTCTCCAACGGCATCTCCGCCAAGGGACGCCTGGTCGTCACCGCCGGAATCATCGGTTGGGACGAAAGAGGGAGGATCGTCGCCCCCGACCTTGCCGGGCAGCTGCGCCAGATCCTCTTGAACACCCTCGCCATCCTCGCCGAGGGCGGCGCCGGCCCGCAGCATGTCGTGCGGATGACCTGGTACGTCGTCGACATCAACGAATATCGCTTCAGTCTCGCCGAGATCGGCGCTGCGTACAAGGAGGTGATGGGGCGCAACTTCCCGGCGATGGCGGTGGTTCAGGTGGGCGCCCTGGTCGAGCCGGCGGCGCGGATCGAAATCGAGTCGACCGCGGTAGTGCCCGAATGGTGAGTCGGCCGTGCCCTCACCCTCCCACCGCTACGCGGCGGGCCCCTTCGTCCCTCTCCCTCCAGGGGAGAGGGACAGGCAGCCCGCGCAGCGGGATGCCAGGGTGAGGGCCTAACGTGACCGCGCATAAAGACACCTTCATTCGCGACCGCCTTCCGCCGGCCGACCGCCAGCCGGAATTCCTCTTCGAGCTCCCGGAGCTCCAATATCCGGAGCGGCTCAACGCCGCGGTCGAGCTGATCGACCGCAACGATCCCGCCGCCCTGGCCGTGCTCAACGATGCCGGCCGATGGACCTATGGCGAAATGCGCTCGCTCTCCGATCGGATCGCCCGCCTGCTGGTCGAGGAGGAGGGACTGGTCCCCGGCAACCGGGTCCTCCTGCGCGGCCCGAACAACGCCATGCTGTTCGCCGCTTGGCTCGGCGTGCTCAAGGCGGGCGGAGTGGTGGTGGCGACGATGCCGATGCTTCGCGGCGGCGAGGTGGCGACGATCCTCGAGCGCGCCGAGGTGAGCCATGCCATCGTCGACGCCCGCTCCCTGGAGGACTTTCATGCCGGCGCCAGCCGGGCCGGAACGGTGCGGTCGCTGCTCACCTATGACGGCGACTCAGGCACCGGCGAGCTGGAAGGGCGCCTGGCCGGTATCGCGCCAGGCTTCAGCCCGGTCGAGACCCTGAGGGACGACGTCGCGCTGGTCGCCTTCACCTCCGGCACGACCGGAAAGCCCAAGGGATGCGTCCATTATCATCGCGACGTGCTGGCGAGCGCCGACAGCTTCGCTCGCCACCTGCTCGCTCCGCGGGCCGGCGATCGCTGGGCCTGCTCGGCGCCGATCGCCTTCACCTTCGGGCTCGGCATGTTGCTGACCTTCCCCTGGCGCTTCGGCGGGACGGCGGTGACGATCGAGACGCCGGGACCCAAGCCCCTGCTCGACGCGGTACGGCGCCACCGCGTCACCACTCTCGCCACCGCCCCGACCGCCTACAAGGCGATGCTCGGGCTGCTGCAGGATAGTTCCCCGGCGAAGGCCGGGGCCCAGAATCCGGCGCTGCTTCAGGATAGCTCCCCGGCGAAGGCCGGGGCCCAGAATCCGGTGCCGCTGGACCCCGGCCTTCCCCAGGGAACGGCCTACGATATCTCGAGCCTTCGCACCTGCGTTTCGGCCGGCGAGCATCTCCCCGCCGCCACCTGGCATGCCTGGCGCGAGGCGACGGGGCTCGCGATCGTCGACGGCATCGGCGCCACCGAGATGATGCACATCTTCATCTCCGCGGCGGGCGATGACATCCGTCCGGGTGCCACCGGCAAGGCGGTTCCCGGCTATGTCGCGGCGGTGCTGGACGAGCAGGGCCGGCCGATGGCGGCCGGCACCGGCCGGCTCGCCGTCAAGGGCCCTACCGGCTGCCGCTACTTCGACGATCCGCGCCAGGCCGACTATGTCCTCGACGGCTGGAACGTCACCGGCGACACCTACCGCAAGGACGAGGAGGGCTATTTCTGGTACGTCGCCCGCTCGGACGACATGATCGTCTCGTCCGGCTACAACATCGCCGCGCCCGAGGTCGAGAACGCGCTCTATTCGCACCCGGCCGTGCAGGAATGCGCGGTGGTCGGCGCCGCCTGCGAGGAGCGCGGCCAGAAGGTCAAGGCCTTCGTGGTTCCCGCCCCCGGCCATGACGGCGGCCCGGCGCTCGCGGCCGCGCTGCAGGACCATGTGAAGGCCGCCATCGCCCCCTACAAATATCCGCGCGAGATCGAGTTCGTCGAAGCCCTGCCGAAGACGGCGACCGGAAAGCTCCAGCGATTCGCCCTGCGCGAGCCCGCTCGCTGAGCTCCCGCCGGCGTCCGGCGCCGCCGGACCCGTTGCAGCGATGCGACACGGCGGCGCCGAACGGTGGGCGCGCGGCTTTTCCGTTTGGCTGGCGCGGCGAAGCGGGGCATCATCGCCGCCGAAGGGGAAAATCGATGAAAAGACTGCTGATCGCGGCGTTGCTCGCGGCCCATGTGCCGGCGGCGGGACAGCCCGTCCCGGCGGCGGAGTTCACCTCCGCTCAGGATTCCGGCGCGGGCGCCTTTGCGGGACTTCGCGTGCGCGTGCCGCTCGGCGGCGATCGCGCCGAGCGCCGGGTCCGGGCCGGGCTCATGGTGGCCCCCACCCTGCACAGCCGCCGCGCCGACGGCAGCAGCCGGACCCGCATCGGCGAGGGCCTCGAGCTCGGCCTGCGCCAGGATCGGCCGCTCGAGCTCACCCTCGCCGGCACCCGGGTCGATCGCCTCGGCATGGCCCCGAACGGCACCGCGCCCGACGGCCGCCGCGCCGGCGTGTCGACGCTTGGCTGGGTCGCGATCGGCGTCGGAGCCGTGCTGGTCGTGGGCCTCACCGTCGGATATCTCTGGATCGACGACGCGCTCGATTGCGACCCCGAGGACGAGTGCAACTAGCGGCGCTCAGGAGCCCATCGGCTGATAGCCTGGAGTCGCGGCCACTCGGTCCAGCCAGCCGACGACCGCGGGATAGTCGGCGAGGCGGAATCCGCCCTCCTCGGCGACATGGGTGTAGGCATAGAGCGCCACGTCGGCGAGGCTGAGGCGATCGCCGACGAAGAAGGGCCGCGAGGCGAGATGCTCGTCCATGAGCCTGAGGGCCGCCTCGCCCGCCTCCCGCTTGCCGGGCAATAGCGCCCGCTGCGCCTCGCTCAGCCGGGCCTTGCCGACGAAGGCCAGCCAGAAGCGCAAGGTCGCGACGTTCGGTTCGTGGCTATATTGCTCGAAGGACATCCAGCGCAGCATGTCGGCGCGCTCGAAACGGTCGGCCGGGATCAGCCCCGACCCGTCGGCGAGGTAGAAGCAGGCGGCGTTGCTCTCCGGGAGGAACCGCTCGCCGACCTGAAGCACCGGAATTCGCCCGTTGGGGTTGACTCGGCCGAGGAATTCCGGGGTCCGGGTCTCGCCCTTCAGGATGTCGTATCCGAGCCTTTCGAGCGGCACGCCGAGCAGGGCAGCGGTCAGCCGGACCTTGTAGCAATTCCCCGACGGCGCATATTCGTGGAGGATGAGCCGCTCCATCAGCGCATCTCGAGCACGATCTTGCCGACATGCTCGCCGGCTTCCATTCGGCGATGCGCCCCGGCCGCCTCGGCGAGCGGAAAGACCGAGTCGATGACGGGCCTCAGCCTGCCCTCCGTCGCCAGGGGCCAGACGGTGCGGGCGATCTCGTCGGCGAGCAGCGCCTTGAACTCGGCGGACCGCGCCCGCAGGGTGGAGCCGGTCAGGGTCAGCCGGCGCATCATCATCCCCGCTATGTTGAGCTGCGCCGTGGAGCCGCGCTGCACCGCGATCGACACGTGGCGGCCGTCGTCGGCGAGGCAGGCGAGGTTGCGCGGCAGATAGTCGCCGCCGACCATGTCCAGCACGATCTCGACCCCGGCGCCGCCGGTCAGCCGCCGGACCTCCTCGACGAAGTCGCGCGCGCGATAGTCGATCGCATGGTCGGCGCCCAAGCGTTCGGCGTGCCGGCATTTCTCCTCGCCGCCGCAGGTGACGATGATTCGCACCCCGAACAGGCCGCACAGCGCGATCGCCATCGTGCCGATGCCGCTCGTCCCGCCATGGACCAGGGCCGTCTCGCCCTCGCGGGCATAAGCGCGCTGGAACAGGTTGTGCCACACGGTGAACAGGGTCTCGGGCAGGGCCGCCGCTTCGACGAGGGTCAGCGCCTCGGGCACGGGGAGGCACTGGCCCGCGGGAGCGACTGCGAAGCCGGCATAGCCGCCGCCCGCGAGCAGGGCGCAGACCGGCTGGCCGACCGACAGGCCGTGGACGCCGGCCCCGAGCTCGGCCACCCGGCCGGCAACCTCCAGCCCGAGGATCGAGGGCGCTCCCGGCGGCGGCGGGTAGAGGCCGCGGCGCTGGAGCAGATCGGGCCGGTTCACGCCGGCGGCGGCGACTTCGATCAGCACCTCGCCGGCCCCCGGCCGCGGCACCGGGCGGCGGACCGGCACGAGCAGCTCCGGCCCGCCGGGTCCCGCCGGGTCGATCGCGTCCATCTCCTCGGCCAGGCCCGCCACCGTCCCCCCTTCCCAACGCGGACGATTTTATTGACTTGCCGGGCCGCCCGGTCAACGCTGCCGGTCCGGCCGGAGCGACAATTTTCGCGGCTCCGCGCCGTTTGGGGAGAGCCTATGCGTTCGCTTCTCATCGCGAGTCTGCTGACCGCCCAGATCTTCGCGGCGCCCGCCGCGGCCGCCGACATCGTCGACGACAGCGGCATCGCCGCGACCCGATCGGGCTCGTTCGCCGGCGCTCGGATCCGCCTGGCGATCGGCGGCGGCGAGCCGCTTCGCGCCGGGCTGGTCGCGGCGCCGATGATTCGCGCTCAGCGCAGCGACGGACGGGCCGTCACCCGCTTCGGCGAGGGCGTCGAGCTGGGCGTGACTGCGGCCGGCTCGCCCCGCTTCGCCGTCGCCGGGCGCGAGCTCGGCCGCCGGGCCCTCGCGGCCCAGTCCGGCGACGAGGAGGGCTCCGGCCCGAGCCCATGGCTGCTCGTCGCCGGCGGCGTGGTCG
>DATMVG010000162.1:0-6642 GCA_035563315.1 Allosphingosinicella sp.
TCCCTTGCTATTTGTCAAAGACAATGATCCGAGGCTCATTGCTGCCTTGGGAAAGACATTTGAATCGGTGGCTCTGGCTGCGTATTTGTGACCGCCGGCCAGATCGCGACCACCGGCGACATCGAGGTGATGAACCCCAATCTCGTCATCTGCCATCTCGACGAGGGCGCGACGCTCAACATGGAGCTCACCGCGGAGACCGGCAAGGGCTATGTCGCCGCCGCCGCCAACCGCCCGGCCGACGCTCCGATCGGCCTCATTCCGGTCGACGCGCTCTATTCGCCGGTCCGCCAGGTCAGCTACAAGGTCGAAATACCCGCGTCGGCCCTTTCCCCGCCTAGGCTTCGCCCTGGGTCTCGATCAAGGCGGCGGCGATGGCTTCCTGGGGGGTCTTGTCGGCCCACAGGACGAACTGGAAGACCGGATAGAAGCGCTCGCACTCCTCGATCGCGGCCTCGACCAGGGTCTCGGCCTGCTGAAGGCTCAGAGTCCCGCCCTCGTCGCCCTCGAGCAGGGCGGCATGGCGGAACAGGACCAGCCCCGAGGCCGACCACAGCTCGAAATGGCCGAGCCAGAGCTGCTCGTTGATCAGGCCGATCGTCTCGTAGGTCGCGTCGCGCTTGTCGGGCGACACCCGGACGTCGGGCAGAGCGAGGAACTGGAGGACATGGTCCTCGTCGCGCCAGATCGCGCGAAGCTCATATTGAGTCCAGCTGCCCTGGAAGGTCGAGACGATCTCGTCCTCGCCGCTTCGCTCATAGGCCCAGCCGAGCGCGCTATAATATTGTTCGAGCATGTCGATCGGCGCGGACGCGTCGCGCTCCAGCTCGTACTCATCCATATCCATGAAGCGGTCCCCGGTCCTCTTCTGTTCCCGGGAATCTGCCTTTCTCTCCCGCAAAGCGCAAGGAGAGCCGCGTCCGGAACCCAAATAAGCTGTGGATAGTCAGGCGTTCGCCTCGCCGCCGCCCGGCTTTCGGCGCGGCCGCGCCGAAGCCGCCGGCGGCGGCGCCATCGCTGCGGCGAGCGCGGCCTCGAGCGCCTCGACGCGAAGCTTCAGCGCCTCGAACTCCTCGCGGCTCACCATGTCGAGGCCGCCGATCCAGTCGCGCGCGCGCTCCTGCATGGCCGCCTGCGCCTCGCGGGTCATCCCGGCGATGGTGCCGGCGGCGCCGTTCATCACCTTGACGAAATCGTCGAACATCCGGTTCTGGGACTGCATCGCGTCCTCCTTTGCTCAAAGAACGATATCGGTGCTCTCCCGTTGCGGCGCAACCTCGCCCGCCTCGGGGTTGAGCGAGGCGATCGACCAAGTGAGCAGCGCGGCGAAGGCGAGCCAAGCGAGATAGGGCAGCAGGAAGAGCGCCGCCACCCGCCGGATCCGCCACGACAGGACGAGGAGGACGATTGTGAGGCCGATCATCGCGGCGAGCAGGGCCAGCGACCAGCCGAGCTCGTGGAAGGCGAAGAAGAGCGGCGGCCAGAGATAATTGGCGAGGAGCTGGAGCAGGAAAACGGCGATGGCGAGGCCGCGCCGGCGTGCGCCGCGGGCGTGGAGGAGCATCGCCAGCACCAGCCCCAGGAGGATGTAGAGGATTGTCCAGGCGAGGCCGAACGCCCAGCCCGGCGGCATGAAGGCTGGCTTGGCGAGCGCGTCGAACCAGGCATTGCCGTAGCCCGAGCCGGAGATTCGGCCGGAAACCGTCCCGAGCAGAAGCACCAGCGGAACCGTCACCAGAGCGTAGCGAAGGAAGCTCATCCTGAGCTGCGACTTGGAGGCGATTGCGGTCACTTTTCTATTCCGCCGGCGCCGGCTGGAGCTGGCTCTCGAGCTTGCGGGTCACGGCCAGCGGCGAGCCGGTCAGGCGCGCCAGCCGCGAATAGAGGAGCGGGATCAGGAACAGGGTGATCAGGGTCGATATCGAGACGCCCCAGACGATCACGGTGCCGATCGTGCTTCGAGCGGCGGCGCCGGCGCCGGTCGCGATCATCAGCGGAACCGCGCCGGCGACGGTGGCGATCGAGGTCATCAGGATCGGCCTCAGCCGCCGCCGGGAGGCCTCCCTGATCGCCTCGCCGACGTCGCGCCCGGAGTCGCGCAACTGGTTGGCGAACTCGACGATGAGGATCCCGTTCTTGGCGGCGAGCCCGACCAGCATGACCAGGCCGACCTGGCTGTAGAGGTTGATCGTCTGCCCCATCACGGCGAGGCCGACGGCGCCGCCGGCGACGGCGAGCGGAACGGTGGTGATGATCACCGCCGGATGGACGAAGCTCTCGAACTGGGCGGCGAGCAGAAGATAGACGATGAGGATGGTCAGGGCGAAGACGAGGTAGATCGACCCGCCGGTCTCGCGGAAGGCCTGGCTTTCGCCGCGATAGCCGACGGCGAGAACCTCGGGCGAAGCCGCCGCCTGCGCCTCGAGGAAGGTCAGCGCCTCGCCCAGCGAATAGCCGGGGGCAAGGCCGCCCGACAGCGTGATCGCCCGAAGCTTGTTGAAGCGGCCGAGGTCGCGCGCGCCGGCCGCCTCGCGCAAGGTCACCAGGTTCGAGAGCGGGACCAGCGTGCCGGTGCGGCTGCGCACGTAGATCGAGGCGAGATTCTCCTGCGTCGCTCGGGCCGATTCCTCCGCCTGCACGACGACCCGATACTCCTCGCCGCGATCGACATAGGTGGAGACCCGGCGCGATCCGAGCAGGCTCTGGAGCGCCTGGCTCACGTCCTCGACCGACACGCCGAGATCGCCGGCGCGGGCGGTGTCGACGTCGATCCGAAGCTGCGGCTTGGTCTCCTTATAGTCGCTGTCGAGGTTGATGATCCCGGGATTCTGGGCGGCGGCGGCGATGATCCGGTCGCGGGCGCGGGCGAGCGATTCATAGGTGGCGCCCGCGATGACGAAACTGACCGGCTGGCCCCTGCCGCGGCCGATCGACGAGCGTACCTGAGCGTTGCCGCGCACCGCCGGAACCTGAGCGACGATCCGGTTGACCTCGCTCACCACCTGCTCCGTGGTCTCCTCCCGATCCTCCCACGGGCGCAGGAACACGATCACCGAGCCGCTGTTGAAGTCGTCGCTGGCGCCGAAGCCGCCGGGCGTCCGGGTGATGACGGTGCGCACCGCGCCGCCGTCGCCGAGCAGGCGAAGCACGCGCGCCTGCACGTCGAGCATGTAGCGGTCCATCTCGGCGAAGCCGGTGCCCTCCGGAGCGCTGACCGTGGCGGACAGGATGCCGACGTCCTCGGCCGGCACCAGCTCCGAGCGCAGGGTGGCGAACAGCCCCCCGGCGGCGGCCAGGAAGACGGCGACGGCGACGACCGGGATCAGCGGCCTGCGCAAGGTGAAATCGAGCCGCCGAGCGTAGAATTCCTCGACCCGCCGGAAGCGGGCGTCGACCCATGCCGCGAGACCGCGACGCGGCTCGTGGCGGAGCAATTTCGAGCACAGCATCGGCGCCAGGCTCAGAGCGAAGAAGCCCGAGAAAGCGAGCGCACCGATCATCGCCGCGGCGAGCTCGCGGAACAGCAGGCCGGTCTGCCCGGCGATGAACATGATCGGCACGAACACCGCGCAAACCACCATCGTCGTCGACATCACCGCGAAGCCGACCTGGCGGGTGCCGTTGAAGGCGGCGGCGAGCGGCGGCTCGCCTTCCTCGATCCGGTGGTAGACGTTCTCGAGAACGACGATGGCGTCGTCGACGACGATGCCGATCGACAGCACCAGAGCGAGCAAGGTGAGCAGGTTGATCGAGAAGCCGAGCAGCCAAAGCACGGCGAAGCTGGCCAGCATGCAGAGCGGCACGGTGACCGCGGGCACCAAAGTGGCGCGCCAGCTTCCGAGGAACAGATAGATGACCAGGACGACCAGCACCGCCGCCTCGGCCAAGGTCACCCACACCTTCTCGATGGCCCGGTCGATGAACTGGGATTCGTCGGACCCGACGGCGACCTCCATGCCCTCGGGCAGGTTCGGGCGGAGCTCCTCGACGGCGTCGTGAGCCGCCTGCGCGACGGCGAGGGTGTTGGCGCCCGACTGCCGGACGATGCCGAGTCCGACCGCCGGATTCCCGTTGAGGCGGAAGGCCGTATAGGGGTTTTCCGGGCCCTGCTCGACTCGGGCGATATCGCCCAGCCGAACCAGATAGCCGTCGGCGCCGCGGCCGACGACGAGCTGGGCGAAATCCTGAGCCGTCCGGAACGGCCGCTCGACCCGCAAGGTGACGTTCTGCTGCTGCGATTCGAGGCGGCCGGCGGGAAGCTCGACATTCTGGCGCCGAAGCGCGGCCTCGACGTCCGCGGGCGTGAGACCGAAGGCGGCGAGGCGCTCGGGCCGCATCCAGACCCGCATCGCCGGCCGGGCCTCGCCGCCGATGAACACGCGCGCGACTCCGTCGAGGGAGGAGAAGCGGTCGACGATGTTGCGGTCGACATAGTCGCTGAGCTGGATCCGGTCCCAGTTCGGGTTCGAGAAGACCAGGAACATGATCGGCGAAGCATCGGCGTCGACCTTGCGCACCTCGGGCGGCAGCACCTCGTCGGGCAGGTCGTCGGCCGAGCCGCCGACCCTGTCGCGGACGTCGTTGGCGGCGGCATCGACATCGCGGCCGGGAGCGAACTCGATGGTGATGTCGGACTGGCCGTCGCGCGAGCGCGAGGTGATCGTCTGCAGGCCCTCGACGCCGGCGAGCTGCTCCTCGAGGACCTGGGTGACCCTGGTCTCGACGACGCTGGCGGCGGCGCCGATATAGCGCGTCTCGACCGACACGATCGGCGGGTCGACGTCCGGATATTCGCGCACCGACAGGCCGAAGAAGCCGACCGCGCCGACCACCGCGATCAGCATCGCGACCACCGCCGCGAAGACGGGACGCCTGACCGAGATGTCGGAGAGCTGCACCCTCTAGCCGCCTTGCCGGGACGGAACCGGCCGGCTCTGCGCCGCCGGCTGAGCGTTGCGCGCTCCGGCGAGCCGGACCGGCATCCCGTCGACGACCTTGACGACTCCTTCGGTGATCACCCGCTGCCCGGGGCGCAGCCCTTCCAATATCTCCACCCGGCCGCCGAAGCGGACGCCGGTGCGGACGGCGACGCGCTGCGCCCGGCGCTGCGGGTCGACGACATAGACGAAGCGGCTCTCGCCCTCGCCGATCACCGCCAGCTCGGGCACCGACAGGGCCATTCGCGGCATATTCTCGATGACGACGGTGAGCAGCATTCCGGGCCGCAGCCGACGCTCCGGATTGGGCAGCCGAGCCCGGACCATGACGGCGCGGGTGTTCGGGTCGATCACCGGATCGATGGTGTGGATCAGGCCGCGGAACGGCTGGTCGGGATAAGCGGCCGACCGAGCCTCGATCGGCAGGCCCGGGCGGATCGTGCTCAGCATCGTCTCGGGCACGGTGAAATCGAGCTTGATCGTCGAAACGTCGCTGATCGTGGCGATCTCGGTCCCCTGCCCCGCCATGGCGCCGACCGAGATGTTGCGCAGCGACACCCAGCCGGAGAAGGGCGCCCGGATCACGCGCTCGCCGATCTCCGCCTGGGCCCCCTGCGCCTGCGCCCTCGCCGCGGCGGCGGCGGCGACCTGCGCGTCATAATCGGCCCGGGTAGCGAAGCCGCGCGCCTTGAGGGTCTCGATCCGCCTCAGCTGCTGCTCGGCCTGGCGCTGGCGGGCCTGGACCTCGCGCAGCTGCGCGCCCTGCTGCGCCTGCTGGAGGACGGCGATCACCTGGCCGCGGCGGACGAAGCTGCCGTCGTCGAAGTTGAGCCGGACGATCCGCTCCGTCACCGGCGCCGACATCGTCACCTGCTCATTGGCGTTGGCGGTTCCGACCGCCTCGATCCGGTCGGCGAAACGCACCGTCGTCGCCGGCTCCGCCTTGACCAAGGGCGGCGGCCGATCGCGGCCCTTTTCGGCGGCGCCGCTTCCGCAGCCAGCGACCAGCGACAAGGCCAGCAAAATGAAGACGTTGCGTTTGGGCATGAAAGAGGCAGCTAGTCTGCGCCCCGGCGCATATCAAGTGCGCTCCGCGGCGATCACGATTCCGAAAAGGCCAGGCCCAAGCCCGGCGTCATGGCCGGCGGAAACTGACGAAGGTGAGCCGTTCACTGGCGCATCTCGTCAACTTCGTCAGCTTCCGAGCCCGACGGGAAAGACGGGAAGACGCTCCCGTCCGGGCGCGGCGGATATCCCGCTCCAAGCCATGAGGAAGGCAGAGGCACAAGAGCAGAACATAACTGGAACTCGCCGCCGGTCAAGCCGGGGGATCGGCCGGCAGGACGCCCTCCCGACCGATGGGAGACTTCGTCGCGGCGATCAGGAACTCGACATTGCCCTCAGGCCCCGTGATCGGGCTGGGCGTCAGGCCGACCACGTCCCAGCCGCGGGCGCGAAGCCAGTCGGCCGCGGCGGCACAGACCCGCTCGTGCACCGCCGGGTCGCGGACCACGCCGTTCCTGCCGATCTCGTGGCGCTCGGCCTCGAATTGCGGCTTGACCAGAGCGATCAGGCGCCCCTCTGGAGCGGCGAAGTCGAGGGCGCTGGCGAGGACCTTGGCGAGGCCGATGAAGCTCGCATCGCAGACGATGAGGTCGACCGGCTCGGTGACGACGGCGCCCGTCAGGTAGCGCGCGTTGGTCTT
>DATMVG010000163.1:0-12603 GCA_035563315.1 Allosphingosinicella sp.
CGTCCGGCCCGGATCACCGGCCTTGCCCGGCAGCAGCGGCGCGATCCGCTCCCACTGCGCATCGCTCAACTCGTAACGGCTGATCCCCATCACCGACACTCCATGCCGAAAAACATGGAGCCCTATGAATCAGACATCACAACGCTTGGGAATCCTGAATGTCGATCCGCCCTAAGGCGCGCCCCCCTTGCGGGCGGGGAAGGTCTTCACCTTGCGCTTGCCGCACCACAATTCGAGCGGCTGCTCGCCGACATGGGCTTCGGCGACGCGCGCCGCCTCGACGTCGTCGGCCGACTCGAATTCCTCGAAGCCGACGAAGCGGCCGTCTGGATTGGCCAGCAAATAGAGCCTGTAATACGCCACGCATCCCCCCGGGGTCCGGACTCCCGGACGACCGATTGTGCCACGAATCGCCGCGCAATGTCTTAAACGAGATTAATCCCGGGCGTGGCCAAACTATTCTACGCCGATTCTTTCCGAATGCTTCGATCAGAAGCTTATTCTCGCGCTCACCCGCAAGTCCCGGCCTGCCAGCGGCACGAAGTCCTTGGTAAAGGAAGCATGACGGCGGGCGTCGACGTCGAAGATGTTGTTGGCGGCGAGGATCAGGCTGGTCGGGTTGCTGCGGCCCCAGGGCCGCCAGGTCAGCGAGGCGTTGACGAGGGTGAAGGCATCGGTGGGCGTCTCCAGAGCGGCGACCCGATCCTGCTCGAAGACGCGCTCGACCTCGACCCGGCCGTCGATCCGGTCCGATTCGGCCTCGAGACCGCCGAGCAGGCGAAGCGGCGGGATGCGCGGCACCGGACCGCCGCCGCGGGCGATCGTCGCCCGCACATAGTCGGCGACGCCGTCGAGGCTTAACCGCCAATGGCGGACATAGCCGAGCGGGGCGGTGGCGCCGATCTCGACTCCCCAATAGGTCGCATCGCTCTGGAAATACTGGAAGACGGGGAGGCCGTCCTCCTCCTCGCCGGTCGCGGCCTGGAAGATATAGTCGCTGAAGCGGTTGGCGTAGACGGTGGCGTTGAGCCGGAAGCCGGAGAAGACGCCGCGGACATAAGCCTCGCCGCCGAGGCTGCGCTCCTTGCTCAGCCCCGGATCGCCGCGTTCGAACGCCTGCGTGGCGACGTGCGGGCCGTTGGAGAACAGCTCCTCGGGCGAGGGCGCCCGCTCCGAACGGGAGAGGTTCGCGCCGACCCGCACCTGAGGCGCGAGCTCGTAGGAGGCGCCGGCGGCGGCCGAGAAAGCGGTGAATCGGCGCGAGAGGCCGAGGCTCTGCGCCGACACCGCGGCGCGCTCGAGGCGAAGCGCCCCTTCGAGCTCGAGCGGCCCGAGCTCGACCTCCTGAAGCGCGAACAGGCCGATCTGGCTCGAGTCGTTAGGGGGCACGAAGGCTTCCGCGCCGATCGCCTCGAACCCGCGCACGAAGAACTGGCCGCCGACGACTCCGCGCCAGCCGCCGCGCTCGGCCTGGACCGCTTCGATCCGCCCTTCCATGCCCTGGGTGCGGAAGACCGTTCCGACCTCGTCTCCCTCGAACTCGGTATGCTCGTAATCGGCGGCGGCGAGACGGACCCGGATCCGCTCGAGGAAGCCGCCCCCGGCCTCGACCTCGGCGCGCAGGTCGGCGCGATACTGGCGAAGGTCGAGCGCGACCGGGGCCTCCTCCCCGCCGGGCTCCGTTTCGCCTTCGCCCTCCTCGCCTTCGTGGTGGTGGCCGGCCCCCGGTCGGCCGGGGACTCCGTAGCGGCTGTCGAAGACGCTGACCGAAAGGCCGATATTGCCGCGCTCCCTGATCAGGGCGAGGCCGAGGCCGGCGGTCCAGGTCTCGGTCGCGCTGTTCGGAAGCCGGCCGGCGAGCGCCGCGAAGCCTCGCGCCTCGGCGGCTTCCTCGGCGTGGCCCTCCGCCTCCTCCTCCTCGGCGCGCTCGAGCTCCTCGGCGCGAAGCTCCGGCGCAAGGATGAAGCCGCCGACCCGAAGGTCGTCGCTGTCGCGGTAGCTGCCGTCGACGTGAAAGACGATTCCACCGCCGAGCGGCACGTCGACGCCGCTGCCGACGGCGAGCTCTTCGGCGGCCGAGCCGTAGCTGGCGATCGCGTCGATATGGACGGGATCGTCGGGGACGGTGCGCGGAATGCGCCGGTCGAAGACGTTGACCGCGCCGCCGATCGCCTGGCTTCCGAACAGGAGCACGGCCGGCCCGTGCAGCACCTCGATCCGGTCGGAGGTGATCGGATCGATGGTGACGGCGTGGTCGGCCGAGGTGTTGGAGACGTCGATGGCGCCGATGCCGTCGACCAGGACCCGGACCCGCTCGCCCTGGAAGCCGCGAAGCACCGGCCGCGACGCGCCGGGACCGAAGGAGGTGGCCGAGACTCCCGGCAGCCTGGTCAGGGTCTCGCCGAGCTGCGGACGCATTTCGCGGACCAGGTCGCTGCCGCTCAGCGTGGCGGTGCCGGCCAGCAGGTTCAGGTTCTGGATTCCGGGCGCGGTGACGATGATCTCCTGGTCGACCGCCTCGTGGACATGGTCCTGGGCCTCGGGCGCGGCCTCGGCGCCGCGCGCCGGATCCGGCGGCGCCGGCTGCTGCCCGGCGGCGGGAAGAGCGGCGAAAGCGGTCGTCGCGAACAGCAGCGCGAATTTCATCTTTGTCTCCGGCGGGAGGGGCCGCGTTAGCTCACGTGATACGTTATAACAATGTTTGTTGACGAAAGGCGGATTCGGTCCGCCGCATCCGCATAACGGTTGGTCTCTTGAACCGACGATTAAGCTGACAGCAACGCTCGGCGCGTTATGATGAAATCGTTGGGGTAGAAGGCGTTAGGGAGGGACGATGAGCGGGTCGGAAGCGAAGAGGCGAGGCGCGCGCGCGCTGGGGCTGGCGGCGATGCTGCTCGCCGCGTGCATCCCCCAGGCCCATTCCGCCCAGGCGCCGCAGCGCAGCGCGCCGGCCGCTCGGCCCGCCTTGCCGGCCGCGCCGCCGCTCCTTCCCGCCGACGCCGCGGCGCAGCGCCTGCTCGAGGCGCGCATCCGCGAGCTCGGCCGCAACTTCCAGGGCGTGGTCGGGATCGCGGTGCGCGACATCGAGACCGGCTGGACGACGAGCTGGAACGGCGAGCGCTACTTCCCGCAGCAGAGCGTCAGCAAATTCTGGGTCGCGATGACCGCCTTCCAGGCCGCCGACGCCGGCCAGCTCGACCTCGACGAGCGGGTGACGGTGCGCCGCGAGGACCTCACCTTGTTCCACCAGCCGATCGCCAGCCAGATCGGGGCGGGCGGCTATCACACGACGGTGGGCGACCTGATCTTCCGGGCGCTGACCCAGAGCGACAACACCGCCAACGATTTCGTCCTGCGCCGAGCCGGCGGGCCCGAGGCGGTGCGCTCGATGCTCGAGCGCTTCGAGCTGGACGGGATCCGCTTCGGCCCCGGCGAACGGCTGATGCAGAGCCAGATTGCGGGCCTGCAATGGCAGCCCGGCTATTCGGTCGGACGCGCATTCTATACCGCCCGCAACGGGGTCCCGCTCGAACGGCGGCGGGCGGCCTTCCAGCGCTATATCGACGATCCGGTCGACGGCGCGACTCCGGACGGTCTCGTCGACGGCCTCGCCCGGCTCCAGCAGGGCGAATTGCTGTCGCCGCGCTCGACCCGGCGCATGCTCTCGATCATGGCGCAGACCCGGACCGGGCGGCAGCGGCTGACCGGCGGTCTCGCGCCCGGCTGGCGGATCGCCCACAAGACCGGCACCGGCCAGGTGCTCGGCGCCACCCAGGCCGGCTATAACGACATCGGCATCCTCGCCTCGCCCGAGGGCCGCTATTATGCGGTGGCGGTGATGATCGGTCGGACCAGCGCGCCGATCCCGGCGCGGATGACGCTGATGCAGAACGTGACCCGGGCGGTGATCGCGTTCGACGGCAATCGCCGCGGCGGCGGGGCCAGCTTCTCGCGCTAGGGGGCCGGCCTCAGGCATCGTAGTCGAGCTCGACGCCCTCGCCTTTCGGCACCGACTGGCAGGTGAGGACGTAGCCGGCGGCGATTTCCTCGTCGGTGAGGCCGTAGCGGGCGGCCATCTCGACCTCGCCGGACACGACCCGGGCTCGGCAGGTCGCGCAGACCCCCGCCTTGCAGGCGAAAGGCGCCGGCAGCCCGGCGGCGCGGGCGCTGTCGAGGATGTTGCCGGCGGCGGCGGCGAAGGCGACCCGGCGCTTGCGGCCGTCCAGGGTCACCAGCATGGTCAGGCCCTGCGCCTCCTGCTGAAGCGCCTGCATCTGGGCGGCGACGGCGGCCGAGGGGCGGCCGGCGGTGAAGCGCTCGAGATGGATCTTCTCCTTCGCCACGCCGCGCCCGGCGAGCGCGGCCTCGGCGAAGTCCATCATCGGCTCGGGGCCGCAGATGAAGAAGGCGGCGGCATTCTCGGGGTCGATCAGATGGTCCAGGATCTCGTCGCACTTGCGGCGGTCGAGGAGGCCGTTGAACAGGTCGATGTCGCCCGATTCCTCGGCCAGGAAATGATGGACCTGAAGGCGGTCCATGAACCGGTTCTTGAGCCTCGCCAGCTCGTCGAGGAAGATCACCGACTGGCTGTCGCGATTGCCGTAGAAGAGGGTGAAGCGGCTCTCCGGCT
Source organism: Allosphingosinicella sp. (assembly GCA_035563315.1). GTDB lineage: Bacteria > Pseudomonadota > Alphaproteobacteria > Sphingomonadales > Sphingomonadaceae > Allosphingosinicella. The sequence goes on from DATMVG010000163.1 coordinate 4,631, forward strand.
CGGTCAGCAAGGCGGTCTTGAGCAGCGAGATGACCGGGGTGATCCCCGAGCCGCCGGCGAAGCCGACATAGTGGTTGGCGGCGCCGGGCTCGAAGTCCCAGGTGAAGCTGCCGTGCGGCGGCATGACGTCGACCGCGTCGCCGGGCCCTAGCCTGTCGTTCGCCCAGTTGGAGAAGACGCCGCCGGCGATCCGCTTGACCGTCACCTTGACCTCGCCGTCCTGCGGCGCGACGCACAGCGAGTAGTTGCGGCGGACCTCCTCGCCCCCGATCTCGGCCCTCAAAGTCAGATGCTGGCCCGGCTTGAAGCGGAACGTCTCGCGCAGCTCCTCGGGCACGTCGAAGCGGATCGACATGGCGTCCGCGGTCTCGGCGACGACCTCGGCGACGGTGAGCGGGTGGAAGCCTACCGACACCGGCGCCTCAATGGCATTTGAACAGGTCGAACGGCTCCAGGCAGGCGCGGCAGCGCCACTGCGCCTTGCACGGCGTCGAGCCGAAGCGGCTGACCTCGACGGTGTCGGCGGAGCCGCATTGCGGGCATTGCACCGGACGACCGGCGCTCCGCTCGGGCGGCGGAGCGATTCCGTACGCCCTCAGCTTCGCTCGGCCCTCGGCGCTGATCCAGTCCGTCGTCCAGGCCGGGGCCAGGGCCGTGTCGATGCGGAGGCCGCGATAGCCGGCGGCATCGAGGGCGGCGCGGATGTCGCGCTCGATCGCCTGGGTCGCCGGGCAGCCGGTATAAGTCGGGGTGATGAGCACCCGCTCGGAGTCGACGTCGCGAACGATTCCGAGGTCGACGACGGAGACGACGGGAATCTCCGGATCCGGCACCGTCTCGAGCACCGACCAGATGCGGGCCGCCTCGTCCCGGATCGCGGCCGCGGCTACCATGTCGCGTCCGGATAGGTGCGCGGCAGATACTGCATCACCGCCAGCAGATGGCCGAGCTGCTCGCCATGGTGGCCGCGCCGGCCGCCGAGGATCGGGCGCTGGTCCGCCGGCGGCTCGAGCTTCGCCTCCGCGAGCACGGAGCGGATCCGGCGGTCGTAATCGTCGCGAAAGCCGCCGACGTCGACGCCGAGGCCGCAGCGGGCGGCGCGGGTCGCGACCTCGTCCATCTCGAACAATTCCGGGACGAAGCGCCACAGCCAGTCGAGGCCGTCGGTCATCCGCCGCCGGCTCTCCTCGGTGCCATCGCCGAGGCGGATCACCCACTCCGCGGCGAGCTCCTCGTGGTAGCTGACCTCCTTGACCGCCTTGGCGGCGAGCGCGGCGACGAACGCGTCGGTCGAGGAAGCGAGCCGGTCGAACAGCATCTTCTGCCAGGTCGAGAAGAGCAATTGCCGGGCCATCGTCCGCGCGAAGTCGCCATTGGGCTGCTCGACGAGCCAGCAATTGCGGAAATCGAGCACGTCGCGGCGGAAGGCGAGCGAATCGCCGTCGCGGCCCCTGCCCTCGACCTCGCCGGCGCGGGCGAGCAGGTGGCTGGCCTGGCCGACCAGGTCGAGGGCGATGTTGGCGAGGCTGAGGTCGACCTCGACCGAAGGCGCGTGGCCGCACCATTCGGAGAGGCGCTGGCCGAGGATCAGGGCATCGTCGCCGAGGCGAAGCAGATAATCGAACAGGACGTCGCTGTCAGGCTCGAGCGCCGGCGAATCGAACGCGCCGTCGCCGGTCGCTCCGGAAGGCAGATCGATGGGCGGCAGGGAGGCCATCAGGCCCGGCCGACGCACCAGGGGTCGGGCTGCATGTCGACCGGCGCGGCAGCGGCACCCGCGACCGGGAAGCGCGCCTTGAAGGTGAAGGCGTGCGGGCTCGGTCCGAACCGGTCGAGGTACCAGAGCCGGGAGAGGCCGTCGTTGATCGTCGGAACGGTCCCCGCCGGCACCCACCAGAGCGCCTGATAGGCGCCTTCGAACGGACCGAAATATTCGCGGCGCCGCGCCATTTCGGGAGTGTGGGCGCTGCGATAGACGAAGGCGAACAGCGAGTCCGGGTCGGTCCAGACCGACATGTTGAGGATGAACAGCGGATCGGGCGTGACCTGGATCGAAGTGGCGTTGCCGCCCTCGTCCTGAAGCCGCCAGACGAAGCCCGGGCTGGAGTCGGCGAGGGCGTTGATCCGGTCGAGCGCGTCGAAGAAGGGCTGGACCGCGGAGTCGCCCCTGGGCGCGACCAGCCTGCCGACGTTGATCTGCGCCAAATGCCAGCTATCGCCCATGCCTGTCTGCCTCGCTCAGATGTGCTTCACGTCGTCGGGTATGTCGTAGAAGGTCGGGTGGCGGTAGATCTTGTCGGCGGCGGGATCGAACATGGCGGCGTCCTCGCCCGGATCGGAGGCGACGATCCGGGCCGAGGGCACGACCCACAGGCTGACCCCCTCCATCCGCCGGGTATAGGTGTCCCGGGCATGGCGGAGCGCGATCCCGGCATCGGGCGCGTGGACCGAGCCGACGTGACGGTGCGACATGCCGCCCTTGGAACGGACGAACACCTCCCAGAGCGGCCAATCGTTCATCTTTTCCTCCCCGGCACGGGGAGGGGGACCGCGACGCGAAGCGGCGTGGTGGAGGGGGCCGGGAGCCGGGCGTGGGCCCCCCTCCACCATGCTTCGCATGGTCCCCCTCCCCGTCCCGGGGAGGATTTCATGCCGCCTCCGCCTTGCGCCCATGCTTCTCCGCATAGGCCGCCGCCGCCTCGCGGACCCAGGCGTTGGTCTCCCAGGCGTCGCGGCGCGCCTTCATCCGCTCCCTGGCGACCGGCCCCTCGCCCTTCACCACGGCATAGAATTCCTCCCAGTCGACCTCGCCGAAATCGTAGCCGCCCTTCGCCTCGTTCCAGGCGAGCGCCGGGTCGGGCACCCGCAGGCCGAGCGCGTCGGCCTGCGGAACGGTGATGTCGACGAAGCGCTGGCGCAATTCGTCATTGGTGTCGCGCTTGATCCGCCAGCGCATCGACTGGGCGGTGTTGGGGCTGTCGGCGTCGGGCGGGCCGAACATCATCAGCGACGGCCACCACCAGCGGTTGAGCGCGTCCTGGGCCATCCGCCTCTGGTCGGCGGTGCCCGCGGCGAGCACCATCATGATCTCGTAGCCCTGGCGCTGGTGGAAGCTCTCCTCCTTGCAGACCCGGACCATGGCCCTGGCATAGGGGCCGTAGGAGGTGCGCTGGAGCGGAACCTGGTTCATGATCGCGGCGCCGTCGACGAGCCAGCCGATCGCTCCGATGTCCGCCCAGGTCAGCGTCGGGTAGTTGAAGATCGTGCTGTACTTGGCCTTGCCGGAGTGGAGCGCCTCGATCATCTCCTCGCGCGAGGTGCCGAGAGTCTCGGCGGCCGAATAGAGGTAGAGTCCGTGGCCGGCCTCGTCCTGCACCTTGGCGAGCAGGATCGCCTTGCGGCGAAGCGACGGCGCCCGGGTGATCCAGTTGCCCTCGGGGAGCATGCCGACGATCTCCGAGTGGGCATGCTGCGAGATCTGGCGGGTCAGAGTCCGGCGATAGGCTTCCGGCATCCAGTCCTTGGGCTCGATGAACTCGTCGGCGGCGACCCGGGCCTCGAAGGCGGCGAGCTTGTCGGGATCCTCGGTCGAGGCGAGGTTCTTCGTCTTGCCGAGCTCGGTCGTGTACATGCGTTTCTCCCGGCGCGGCCCTAGCAGGAGGCGCCATTCACGGCAATCAACGCGCGAGCCGGCGGCTGGTGTCGGGGCTCACACCCGCTCGATCACCATGGCGATGCCCCGGGGCAGGGGGACACGTACTTTTTCGCGAAAAAGTACGTGTCCCCATTTCAGACGCGCTCGATCACCAGCGCGATGCCCTGGCCGACGCCGATGCACATCGTGCACAAGGCGTAGCGGCCGCCGCTTCGCTGAAGCTCCTCGGTCGCGGTGAGCGCCAGGCGGGCTCCGGACATGCCGAGCGGGTGGCCGAGCGCGATGGCGCCGCCATTGGGGTTGACCTGAGCCGAGTCGTCGGGGAGGCCGAGCTGGCGCATCACCGCGAGGCCCTGGGCGGCGAAGGCCTCGTTCAGTTCGATGACGTCCATGTCGGCGATCTTGAGGCCGAGCCGCCCGAGCAGCTTCTCCGAGGCCGGCGCCGGGCCGATGCCCATGATCCGCGGCGGCACCCCGGCGACGGCGGCGCCGACGACCCGGGCGCGCGGAGTGAGGCCGTTGCGCTTCGCGGCTTCCTCGGTGGCGACGATCATCGCGGCGGCGCCGTCGTTGACGCCCGAGGCATTGCCGGCGGTGACGGTCCCGTCGGGCCGGACGATCGGCTTGAGCCTGGCCAGCGCCTCGACGCTGGTCGCGCGCGGATGCTCGTCGCGATCGACGACGACCGGATCGCCCTTGCGCTGGGGGAGGACGACCGGGACGATCTCGGCGCCGAGACGGCCATTCTCCTGGGCCGCCGCGGCCCTGGCCTGGCTGCGCACGGCGAAGGCGTCCTGGTCCTCGCGGCTGACCTGGAATTCCTGGGCGACGTTCTCCGCCGTCGACGGCATCGTGTCGTCGCCATAGGCGTCGCGCATCTTCGGGTTGACGAAGCGCCAGCCGATCGTCGTGTCGTACATCTCGGCGTTGCGATCGAAGGCGCTGGTCGCCTTGGCCATGACGAAGGGCGCGCGGCTCATGCTCTCCGAGCCGCCGGCGAGGATCATGTCGGCCTCGCTGCCCCGGATGACCCGCGCGGCCATCGCGACCGCGTCCATGCCCGAGCCGCACAGCCGGTTGAGAGTGACTCCGCCGGACCGGTCGGGTAGCCCCGCGAGCAGGCCGGCCATCCGGGCGAGGTTGCGATTGTCCTCGCCGGCCTGGTTGGCGCAGCCGTAGATGACGTCGTCGAGCTCGTCCCAGTCGACGCTCGGGTTGCGCTCGACCAGCGCCTTGATCGGCAAGGCGGCGAGATCGTCGGCGCGCACCTGGGCGAGGCTGCCGCCATAGCGGCCGATCGGGGTGCGCACGGCGTCGCAAATATAGGCTTCGGTCATGATCCTACTCCGTCATGCTGAACTTGTTTCAGCATCCAATTTTGTGAACGCGGCGATGCTCGAAACTGGACTCTGAAACAAGTTCAGGGTGACGAAGAAGCGTCAACAACCTGGCCGCCGAGGCTTCGCGAGAAGCCCTGGAACTCGGCTATCGCGCGGCCGTCCGCGGTGCGCACGCCGACGCTGCAAACGCCCGACCGCCCGACCAGCGCCTGCTCGCGGGCCTCGGCGACGAGCAGCTCCCCTTCGCGAGCCGGATCGAGATAGACGATCGACGCCTGGGCGGCGACGCTGCGCAGGTTGCGGCTGTTGCAGGCATAAGCGAAAGCGGTGTCGGCCAGAGCGAAGACGATCCCGCCATGGGCGATGCCGTGACCGTTCAGCATGTCGGCTCGAACCGCCATGCGGATTCTCGCATAACCCTCGCGAGCCTCTTCGATCTCGACTCCCCAGGCCGGACCGGTTCCCTCCGCGGCGAGCATCGCCCGGGCGACCTTGTCGGCGATCTCATCTGCGTTCATGAGGTCCGGCCATGAGCTACGAAACCATCGAGTTCAAGATCGAGGCGGGCATCGCCCGGCTGACGCTGAACCGCCCCGACCGGCTCAACAGCTTCACCGTCCGCATGCACGAGGAGGTGGCCGACGCGCTGTCCAGCCTCGACGGGGCGCGGACCCTGATCCTGACCGGGGCGGGGCGAGGCTTCTGCGCGGGCCAGGACCTGAACGACCGCGCCGTCGCTCCGGGCGAGTCGGTGGACCTCGGCGAGTCGGTCGAGAAGAGGTACAACCCGCTGATCCGGCGGCTGACGACGCTGCCGATGCCGGTGATCGCCCGGGTCAACGGAGTCGCCGCCGGCGCCGGCGCCAATATCGCGCTCGCCTGCGACATCGTCGTCGCGGCGAAGAGCGCGAAGTTCATCCAGTCCTTCGCCGCGATCGGGCTGATCCCCGACAGCGGCGGCACTTGGGTGCTGCCCCGGCTGGTCGGCCAGGCGCGCGCGCTCGGGCTGGCGCTGACCGGCGAGCCGCTGCCTGCGGAGCGGGCGGCCGAATGGGGGCTGATCTGGAAGGCGGTCGAGGACGAGCGGCTGGACGAGGAGGTCGACGCCCTGGCGGCTCGCTTCGCGTCCGGGCCGACGCTCGGGCTGGCGAGGATCAAGGCGATGATCCGGGCGAGCTGGGGGCACGGCCTCGACGAGGCGCTCGACCTGCAGCGCGACGCGATGCGCGAGCTCGGCTACAGCGACGATTATCGCGAGGGCGTGGCCGCCTTCATGGCAAAGAGGAAGCCGGAATTCACCGGGAAGTGACCGGTGCGTCACCCTGAACTTGTTTCAGGGTCCAGGTCGGCATAGCAGCGCCCTTCAACCAGCTGGATGCTGAAACAAGTTCAGCATGACGGGATGGCGAAATGAAGACTCTGAAGCTCTTGAACTACGCCGCCGACCGCTGGGTCGCCGGCGACGGCTCGCCGGCCGAGATACGCAGCGCCGTCAGTGGAGACGTCGTCGCAGAGACCGGTAGCAAGGGCCTGGATTTCAAGGCGATGCTAGATCACGCCCGAGCCTCCGGCGGGCCCGCGCTTCGGCGCATGACCTTCCACGAGCGCGCCTGGATGCTGAAGGACCTCGCCAACGCGGTCATGGCCCGCAAGGAGGAATTGTACGAGCTCAGCTACGAGACCGGAGCCACCCGGACGGACGGCTGGATCGACATCGAGGGCGGCGCCGGAACGCTCTTCTCCTTCTCGTCCAAGGGCCGCCGCGAGCTGCCCAACCAGCGGGTGCTGGTCGACGGGGCGATGGAGATGCTGTCCAAGGGCGGAAGCTTCGTCGGCCAGCACGTCTACTCCTCGCTCCAGGGCGTCGCCGTCCACATCAACGCCTTCAACTTCCCGATCTGGGGGATGCTCGAGAAACTGGGGCCATGCCTGCTCGCCGGCGTGCCGGCGATCGTCAAGCCGGCCTCGGCCACGGCCTATCTCGCCGAGGCGGCGTTCCGGATCATGATCGAGGCGGGCGTCCTGCCGGCCGGAGCGCTCCAGTTCATCGCCGGGTCGACCGGCGACCTGCTCGACCATCTGACGCTCCAGGACGTGGTCAGCTTCACCGGCTCGGCGGCGACGGCGATGAAGCTCCAGTCGAATCCGGTCATCGCCCGCGAATCGGTGCGCTTCATCGCCGAGCGCGACAGCCTCAACGCCTCGGTGCTGGGCCCCGACGCGGGCCCGGGAACGCCGGAATTCGACCTCTTCGTCAGGGAGATCGCGCGCGAGATGACGGTCAAGGCGGGGCAGAAATGCACCGCCATCCGCCGCGCCATGGCGCCGGCCCGGCATCTCGACGCGGTCGAGCATGCGCTCGGCGAGCGCCTGGCCGGGGTCCGGATCGGCAACCCCCGCGAGGAGGGGGTCCAGATGGGCGCCCTCGCCAGCCGCGAGCAGCTCGATTCGGTCCGCTCGGCGGTGGCGGAGCTCGCCCGCTCGGCTCGGATCGTGTCGGGCGACCCCGATTCCTCCCCGGTCGCGGGCAACGGCGCCTTCCTCGCCCCGATCCTGCTGCGCGCCGACGATCCCTGGGGCTCGCCGGCGGTCCACGACGTCGAGGCGTTCGGGCCGGTGTCGACGATCATGCCCTATGACGGCCTCGAGGACGCGGTGGCGCTGGCCAATCGCGGCATGGGCAGCCTCGCGCTGTCGCTCTTCACCTATGACCGCGATGTCGCGGAGGAGTTCGTGATGGGCGCGGGCGCGTTCCACGGCCGGATGCTGATCCTCGACCGCACCAGCGCCAGGGAATCGACCGGCCACGGCTCCCCCCTCCCCGTCCTCGTCCATGGCGGCCCCGGCCGCGCCGGCGGCGGCGAGGAGATGGGCGGAGTCCGCGGCGTTGCCCATTACATGCAGCGCACCGCCCTCCAGGGCGCGCCGGAGATGCTGTCGAAGGTGGTCAAGCAATGGCTGGCGGGCGCGGACAAGCC
>DATMVG010000164.1:0-9340 GCA_035563315.1 Allosphingosinicella sp.
GACGCCGCCCAGCGCGGAGTCGACGCCGGCAAGCAGCAGATCGAGGAGATTCGCAGCCGCGCCGCCCAGAAGGTCGGCGAGGCCGTCGTCGAAGCGGTCGGCGGCGGCGGCAAGGACTGAGCGCCTTCCGCGGCGCCGGCCCCGGGGCCGAGCGCGGCGGAGCGCCCCCAGGCGGTCGATGAGCAAGCTTCACCTGGTGTTCGGAGGTCGGGTCAAGGATCCGCGCGGCCTCGATTTCGACCTTGCCACGATCGATATGGTCGGACTCTTTCCCGATTATGCCAGCGCCTACGACGCCTGGCGCGCGCGCGCCCAGGGGACGGTCGACGATGCCGAGATGAAATATGTCGTCGTCCATCTCCACCGTCTGCTCGAGCCGGAGATGGAGACGCGCTCGGCATAGCCGGTTCGCGACCGCCGCCGGCCCGTCCAGCGCTCGCCGTCCAGGGAAACGGCAGCCTTCGAATCCGGCGGCGCGTCCGGCGCGCTATGCCTTGCGGTAGCGAAGCAGAAGCAGCGGGTTGGCCAGGGCGACGCCGACGAGGAAGCCGCCGATATGGGCGGCGATGGCGATGTCGACTCCGTCGGCGGAGATGCCGAAGCCGATGATGAGCTGAAGCCCGATCCAGGCCGCCATCAGCCAGAGCGCGTTCAGCCACAGGGCGAGCTTCGAATTGGCCACCCGCACCCGGTTGCGACCGAACAGGATGGCATAGGCGCCGAGCACGCCCGACACGGCGCCGCTCGCCCCGACCATCGGCACCGCGCTTGCCGGATCGGCGAGATATTGGGCGGCCGCGGCCGCATAGGCGCCGACCAGATAGAGGATGGCGAGCCCGGCCGGGCCGAGCACGGCTTCGGTCGGCCGGCCGCAGAAAGCGAGGATCAGCAGATTGAAGGCGAGGTGGACGACGTTGGCGTGGAGCAGGGTCGCCGTCAGCGGGGTGAGCCAAGCCGGCACTCCGGGGAGAGCGTCGTCGGCGCCGAAGCGGGCCGGGACGAAGCCGCCGATCGGCGCCGCCCCTTCGGTCAGGCGGAGCAAGGCCAGCACCGCCCACACCGCCGCGGTCGCGACCGCGATCGCGAGCGTGACTCGGGCGCTGGACCAGCTTTCGGGAGGGCGCATCAGTCGGCTAGATGAATTCGATCTTGGCGATCTCGAAATATTTGTCGCCCGACGGGGCCGAGAATTCGACCTCGTCGCCGACCGAGCGGCCGATCAGGGCCCGCCCGAGCGGCGAGGAATAGCTGATCCGCCCGTCCTTGGCGTCCGCTTCGGTCTCGCCGACGATCTGATATTTGATCGGCTTGTCGTTCTCGTCGAGAAGGTGGACGGTGGCCCCGAACACGACGCGGTCGCCGGAAAGCGTCGACGGGTCGATCACCATCGCCCGGCTGAGGCGGTCCTCGAGATCGGCGATCTGGGTCTCGACATGGCCCTGCCGCTCCTTGGCGGCATGATATTCGGCATTTTCGGAGAGGTCGCCATGACCGCGCGCTTCCTCGATCGCGTCGATGATCGCCGGGCGCTCCACCATTTTCAGATGGCGGACCTCGTTCTGAAGCCTTTCATACCCTTCGGCCAGCATCGGCAGCTTGTCGACGGTCGCCATTCACTTGTGCCTTTCGTCAAAAAGTCGGCTTGAGCGACCCGCTCAAGGTATCGCTGATCAAACTTACGCTGTTCAGGATGATGATTTGGAAGCCGAGTAATAGTCCTGCAGCGACCGTACTTCAAGACTGCCCGCCCGGCGGGCGGCGATCGCCCGGACCACCGCCGCGCTCGATGCCGCGGTGGTGAAATAGGGCACACGCTGAGCGACCGCCGAGGCTCGGATCGAGGCGGAGTCGCGATGGCTCTGCCAGCCCTCCGTCGTGTTGAAGATGAGGTCGACCTCGCCGTCCTTGATCCAGTCGACGATGTGGCGCTGCCCCTGCGCGACCTTATTGACCCGCTCGACCTCGAGGCCCTGGCCGCGCAGAAAGGCGGCCGTCCCGCCGGTGGCGATGACCCGGAAATCGAGGCCGATCAGCGCGCGCACCGCTTCGACGATGGCCGGCTTGTCGCTGTTCTTGACCGACACGAACAGGGTGCCGCCGTCGGGAAGCACGATCCCGCCACCTTCCTGGGATTTCAGAAAGGCGGTGTCGAAATCCTTCGCGATTCCCATGACTTCACCGGTTGACTTCATCTCGGGCGATAAGACGGGGTCGATACCCGGGAAGCGCGCGAACGGAAAGACGGCCTCTTTGACTGCGATGTGCGGGACCGTGCGCAGGATCGGCGGGAAATCGGCCTGGGCCTGGGCCAGCGGCTCACCCGCCATCACCCGCGCCGCGATCTTGGCGATCGGGCTGCCGATCGCCTTGGCGACGAACGGAACCGTCCTGCTCGCGCGCGGATTGACCTCGATCAGATAGACGATCGCGCCCTCGCCCGAACCCGGCTCGACATCCTTGACCGCGAACTGGACGTTCATCAGCCCCTTGACCTTGAGCGCTCTCGCCAGGGCCTTGGCCTGCCGTTCGATCTCGGCGACGATTTCCGGGGCAAGGCTGTAGGGCGGCAGCGAGCAGGCGCTGTCGCCGGAATGGACTCCGGCTTCCTCGATATGCTGCATGACTCCGGCGATCACGACGTCGGTGCCGTCGCAAAGGGCGTCGACGTCGACCTCGATCGCGTCCCTCAGATACTGGTCGATCAGGACCGGGCTGTCGCCCGACACCTGCACGGCGGTCTCGATATAGTCTTCGAGCTGGGCCGGACCGTCGACGATCTCCATCGCTCGCCCGCCGAGCACGTAGCTCGGCCTGGTCAGCACCGGATAGCCGATCCGCTCCGCGACCTTGAGCGCCTCGGCCCGGCTCCGGGCGATGCCGTTGGCCGGCTGCTTCAGCCCGAGCCGGTCGACCAGGCGCGCGAAGCGCTCGCGGTCCTCGGCGAGGTCGATCGCGTCGGGCGAGGTGCCGAGGATCCTGATCCCCTCCTTCTCCAGCGCCGCGGCCAGCTTGAGCGGAGTTTGTCCGCCGAACTGGACGATGACTCCGACGAGGGTCCCGCGCGAGGCCTCGACGTGGAGGATCTCGAGCACGTCCTCGACCGTCAGCGGCTCGAAATAGAGCCGGTCGGACGTGTCGTAGTCGGTGCTGACCGTCTCCGGATTGCAATTGACCATGATCGTCTCGAAACCCGCTTCGGCCAAGGCGAAGCAGGCGTGGCAGCAGCAATAGTCGAACTCGATCCCTTGCCCGATGCGGTTCGGACCGCCGCCAAGGATGACGATCTTGCGCCGGTCCGAGGGGCGGCTCTCATCCTCGGGCGCGCCGAAGCTGGGCGCCTCGTAGGTCGAATACATATAGGGCGTCCTGGCCTCGAACTCGGCCGCGCAAGTGTCGATCCGCTTGAACACCGGACGCACGCCGAGCCGGTGGCGAAGCGCCCTCACCTCGTCCTCGGTGGTCGCGCCGAGCAGCGCCTTGACCGCGTCGTGGAGCAGACCGTGCGAGCGGGCGCGGGTCTTGACCCCCTCGCCGCGTATGTGCGCCGCCCTCAGCGCGAGCTCGGCCAGGCGCCGGTCGGAAAAGCCCATCGCCTTCAGGCGACGCATCCCCCCCGCGTCGCGGGGCAGGCCGTCGCGGCAAATCTCCTCCTCGACCGCGACGATCTCGCCGATCCGCTCGAGAAACCAGCGATCGTAGCGGGTGATGGCGTGGATCTCCTCGACGCTGAGACCCTCGCGCAGCGCCTGCGCGGCGACCAGCAGGCGGTCCGGCGACGGCCGCGCCAGCGCTTCCTCGATCTCGGCTTTGGGCGCTCCATAAAGCTCGCGCACGCCGTCGAGCCCGATCAGCCCGGTCTCGAGCCCGCGCAACGCCTTTTGCAGGCTCTCGTGGAAGCTGCGACCGATCGCCATCACCTCGCCGACCGATTTCATCGACGTGGTCAGCAGAGCCTCGCTCTCCTTGAACTTCTCGAAGGCGAAGCGCGGGATCTTGGTGACGACATAGTCGATCGTCGGCTCGAAGCTGGCCGGGGTGACTCCGGTAATGTCGTTGCCGATCTCGTCGAGCGTGTAGCCGACCGCGAGCTTGGCGGCGACCTTGGCGATCGGAAAGCCGGTCGCCTTCGAGGCAAGCGCCGAGGAGCGGCTGACGCGCGGGTTCATCTCGATGACGACGAGCCGCCCATCCTTCGGATCGACCGCGAACTGAACGTTGGAACCGCCTGTTTCGACACCGATTTCGCGCAGGCAAGCGATGCTTGCATTGCGCATGATCTGATATTCCTTGTCGGTCAGGGTCAGCGCCGGCGCGACCGTGATCGAATCGCCGGTATGGACGCCCATCGGGTCGACATTCTCGATCGAGCAGACGATGATGGCGTTGTCCGCGCGGTCGCGGACCACCTCCATCTCATATTCCTTCCAGCCGAGCACCGATTCCTCGATCAGCACCTCGCCGGTCGGCGAGGCTTCGAGGCCGCCTTTGACGATCTCGGCGAATTCGTCGCGGTTATAGGCGATTCCCCCGCCGGTCCCGCCGAGCGTGAAGCTGGGTCGGACGATCGCCGGCAGTCCGACCTGCTCGAGCGCCGCCATGGCGTCCGCGAGGCTGTGGGCAATGGCCGACCGCGGGCTCTCCAGGCCGATCTTCTCCATCGCCTCGCGAAACTTCAGCCGGTCCTCGGCCTTCTCGATGGCCGCCGCGTCGGCGCCGATCATCTGGACTCCGTATTTCTCGAGCGTGCCGTCCTTCCACAGCGCCAGCGCGGTGTTGAGCGCGGTCTGGCCGCCCATCGTCGGAAGGACCGCGTCGGGACGCTCGCGGGCGATGATCCTGGCGACATATTCGGGGGTGATCGGCTCGACATAGGTGGCGTCGGCCAGTTCCGGATCGGTCATGATCGTCGCCGGGTTCGAATTGACCAGGACGATCCGATAGCCTTCGGCCTTCAGCGCCTTGGCCGCCTGAGTCCCCGAATAGTCGAATTCGGCCGCCTGCCCGATCACGATCGGGCCGGCGCCGATGATGAGGATGGAGGAGATGTCGGTGCGACGCGGCATCAATAGGCCATTTCATATTGAGTGACGAGCCTCGAGACCGGCGGCTCGACCAGGTTCAGGCCGCGTTCGCGCGCCCAGTGCGCGGCGCAGGCGATTCGCCCTTCCGTCCGCTCCACGCCGGGCGGGACGATGAGCTGAACCGTCCGCCGACGGCCCTCGACCGGCTCGAGCGTCGCCCCGGGCAGCTCGCAATTGGCCGCGGCCTGGGGCCATTCCTCCCGGTATACCTGGGCACCGGTAGTGCAGGCGGGAAGGAGCAGGCTTGCCGCGCCAAGGACCAGCGCAAAGGCGACAGCGGCGCCCCGCGACATCATTCGTCACTCCACTGAACGGAGTCGATATAGGCGAGGTGCATGTGCCGACGCCGCGACCAGCGTCGCACGCAGCCCAGCTCCTCAGGCGACGGCGCGACGGCGAACAGAAACAGGAAACGCGGCTCCTCCGGGTCCTGGAAGACCTCGCCCTGGGCGAGACCGCAGCGCCGCGCCACGGCGGCAAGCTCCTCCTCGGGATAGACCCGGTAGGTGACGCAGGCCGACGCGGCGAAGCAGAGGGCGGCGGCCACGATCCGTCTCACCGAAGGCCGCTGACGAACTTGTCGAACAGATAGGCGCTGTCCTGCGGTCCCGGGCTTGCCTCGGGATGATATTGGACGCTGAAGGCGGGCCGGTCGGTCAGCTCGATTCCGCAATTGCTGCCGTCGAACAGGCTGACATGGGTCTCGCGCACGCCGTCGGGCAGGCTCTCGCGGTCGACCGCGAAGCCGTGGTTCATGCTGGTGATCTCGACCCGGCCATCGGCCAGCCGCTTGACCGGGTGGTTGGCGCCGCGATGGCCCTGGTGCATCTTGGCCGTCCTCGCGCCGACCGCGAGAGCCAGCAGCTGGTGGCCGAGGCAGATTCCGAACAGCGGCTTGCCGGTCTCGAGCAGCCGGCGGATCACCGGCACCGCATATTCCCCTGTCGCGGCGGGGTCGCCGGGGCCGTTGGAGAGGAACAGGCCGTCGGGGGCGTGCGCCATCACCTCGTCGAAGCCGGCGGCGGCCGGGAGGACGGTGACTCGGGCGCCGGCGTCGGCGAGGTTCCTGAAGATGTTGCGCTTCGAGCCGTAATCGACGGCGACGACGTGCGGGCGCGCTTCGTCCTCTTCATGCTCGGCGTAGCCGCGTCCGAGCGCCCAGCGGCCGCCCGTCCACCGGTACATCTGCCGGCACGAGGCCTCGCCGGCGAGGTCCATGCCTTCCAGCCCCGGCCATTCGCGCGCCTTGCCCAGCAAAGCGGCGACGTCGAACTGGCCGCGCGCATTGTGGGCGATGACTGCGCTGGGCGCCCCGTCGAGCCGGATCTTGCGCGTCAGAGCGCGGGTGTCGACGCCGCTGAGCCCGATCCGGCCGTTGGCCCGCATCCAGTCGGCGAAGCCCTGGGCCGCGCGAAAGCTGCTCGGCGCGGTCACTTCCTGGCGGACGACGCAGCCCAGCGCCCAGGGATTGTCCGCCTCGAGGTCCTCGTAATTGGCGCCGACATTGCCGATATGGGGAAAGGTGAAGGTGACGATCTGGCGTGCGTAGGAGGGATCGGTCATGATCTCCTGATAGCCGGTCATCGCGGTGTTGAAGCACAGCTCGCCGACCGCCTCCCCTTCCGCCCCGAAGCCCCGCCCCCAGATCGTGCTGCCGTCGGCCAGCACCAGCACGCCCGTCGCTCCGTTCGGCGCGGCGGCGGGCTTGGCGTGAGCCATGGTGGCGGGCACTCCTTCGAACGGCTGGCGATGTCGCTAAGGCTCGACCGCTAGAGGTCGGGCGGAGCAGCGTCAATCTGTTAAACGGCGAAGCGCGCCGCTATGCTGGCGCTTTGCCCCGACAGGCCATTCGAGAGCCCATGATTCGCGACGACATCAAGACGGCGCTGACCGGCGCCATGAAGGCGGGCGACCGCGCTCGAACCGGGGCCCTGCGTCTGGTCCAGTCGGCGCTCAAGAACCGCGACATCGAGCTTCGCGGAGCCTCAGCCCCGCCCGACGACGACGCGCTGGTCACCGAGGTGCTGCAGAAGATGATCAAGCAGCGCCGCGAATCGATCGACATGTACGAAAAGGGCGGCCGCTCCGAGCTCGCCCGGGCCGAAGCTGCGGAGATGGCCGTGATCGAGGAGTTTCTGCCGAGGCAGATGGCCGATTCGGAGATCGCCGAGGCGATCGATTCGATCGCCCGGGAGACCGGCGCGGCCTCGGTCAAGGACATGGGCCGGGTCATGGCGCTGCTCCGCGAGCGCCATTCCGGCAAGCTCGACATGGGCAAGGCCAGCGCCATGGTGAAGGCGAGGCTCTCCTGATGGGTCCGGGGGGACGTTGACCCTCTCCCCCGCCTTCCTCGACGAGCTTCGCGCCCGCACGTCGCTGTCGAGCCTGGTCGGACGGAGCACCAAGCTGCAGCGCGCCGGTCGCGAGTGGAAGGCCTGCTGCCCCTTCCACAAGGAGAAGACGCCGAGCTTCACCGTCAACGACGAGAAGGGCTTCTACCATTGCTTCGGCTGCTCCGCGCATGGCGACGCCATTCGCTGGCTGACCGACGCCCGCGGCCTCGCCTTCATGGACGCGGTCAAGGAGCTGGCCGACGCCGCCGGAATGGAGGTGCCGGCGCCCGATCCGCGCGCCCAGGCCAAGGCTGAACGCGCCGCCGGCCTCTACGAGGTGACCGAGGCGGCGGCACGATGGTTCGCCGAGCAGCTGGACGGCATTGAGGGGGCGCCGGCCCGCGCCTACCTCCAGGCGCGCGAGATAGGCGAGGAGAGCCGGCGCCGCTTCGGCTTCGGCCTCGCCCCCGATTCGCGAGGCAAGCTCAAGGCCGCGCTCAGGCATTTCGGCAACGATCGGCTGATCGAGGCCGGCCTCTTGATCGCGCCCGAGGGCGAGGACCGCGAGCCCTATGATCGATTCCGCGGCCGACTGATCATCCCGATCCGCGACCAGCGCGGGCGGGTGATCGCCTTCGGTGGCCGAATTCTCGTCGCCGGCGAGCCCAAATATCTCAACTCGCCCGACACCCCGCTCTTCGACAAGGGCCGAACGCTTTACAATCTGGACCGAGCCGGACCGGCCTCCCGGGAGACGAAGAGGATCGTCGTCGTCGAAGGCTATCTCGATGTCGTCGCCCTCGACCGGGCCGGGATCGGCGAAGCGGTGGCGCCGCTCGGGACCGCCCTTACCGAAGGGCAGCTCGGCCTGCTCTGGCGTCTTTCGCCCGCGCCGATCCTCTGCTTCGACGGCGATCCGGCGGGGCAGAAGGCCTCGGTCCGAGCGGCGCTGCGCGCCCTTCCCCACGTCGCGCCGGGGCGCTCGCTGGGCTTCGTGACTTTGCCCGCCGGCGAGGATCCGGACGACCTGCTGCGCACCCGCGGCCGCGAGGCGCTGGAAGCTTTGCTCGAGCGGCCCGAGCCGCTGGTCGATCGCCTGTGGCGTCACGAGCTCGAGGCCGAGCCGCTCGCGACGCCGGAGCAGAGGGCCGGGCTTCGGCGCCGGCTGATGGACCACGTCTCCGTCATCGGCGACCCGGACGTGCGCGACCAGTACCGTTCCGAACTGCTCAAGCGCTTCGGCGACCTCTACGAGCGGCAGCGGCAATGGACCCCGCAGCCCGGGCGCCGGCGCGGCGTCGGCTTCTCCGCCCCGCCGAGGCCGACGTCGCCCGAGGCGCGGGCGGTCGGGCGCGGCGGCCTCGACCCACAGCTAGGCCGCGCCGTGCTCCAGGGCCTCAGCCATTTCCCCGCCCTGATCGCCGACCATGCCGAGGCGATCGCCCAGCTGCCGCTGCGCGAGCGCGGTGCCGCGAGGGTCAGGGACCTGATGCTCGACGCGGCCATGACCGAGGCCGAGCTTGATCCCTCGCGGCTCCGTACCATATTGGCGGCGAAGGGCGCGGCTGCCTTCGTCGAGGAGCTAAGCCTTAAGCGAGGACTTGCTTTTTCTTTCACGCGACGTGATGCCGAGCCGGAGCGGGCGTGCCGCGACCTGGTTCTGGTCATCGAGACTCTGGCGGCGCGCCCGGGGATCGAGGCCGCTCTGGCGGCGGCCACGGCCCGGCTGAAGGAGGCAGGCGACGAAGCGGCGTTCGAGGAGCAGCAGCGGCTCCGGACGGCACGGGACGAGGCGGAAAGGCAGCTGGCGACGCTCATCGAGGGCGACCGCGACCAGGGCTGAACAGACAAGGCGTTTAGATGGCGAAGACGAACACGGCGATCGATGCGGAAGACAAGCAGGACGGAGGCGACGCGCCGCTGATC
>DATMVG010000165.1:0-9924 GCA_035563315.1 Allosphingosinicella sp.
GAATATCGCACCGAGCGCAACAACAACATCGTGATGGCGCTCGATTCGGGCCGGGCGATGTGCGAGCCGCTGGGCGGCGTGCCCCGCGTCGATCGCGCCGTCTCGGCGGCGCTGCTCACCGCCTTCGTCGCCCTGAAGGACGGCGACCGGGTCGGCTTCTTCGCCTTCGATTCGCGGCCTCGGGCGTCGAGCCATCCCATTTCCGGGCCGCGCGCTTTCGCGATGCTTCAGCGGGTCGCGGCGGGGATCGACTACAGCGCCCATGAAACCAACTACACGCTCGGGCTGACGACCCTGGCGAGCGGCCTCAACCGTCGTTCGCTGATCGTCGTCTTCACCGAATTCCCGGACACGATCAGCGCGGAGCTGATGCTGAACGCGGTCGGCACTTTGCTCAAGCGCCACCTCGTCCTCTTCGTCGTCCTTCGCGACGAGGAGCTCGAAGGCTTCACCGCGGCCGAGCCGGACGAGCCGGAGGACGTCAGCCGGGCGGTGATGGCGGCGAGCCTGCTGCGCGAGCGCCGGCTCGTCCTCACCCGGCTGCGCCACCTCGGCGCCCACGTCATCGAGGCCGCCGCCGACGCCGCCGGGCCGGCCCTGGTCAGCGCCTATCTCGACCTCAAGCGCAGGCGGAAGCTGTGACCGCGCTGCCCGCCGATTCGCGCCGCTTCCGGGCCCAGCGGGAGGCCGAATGGCGCCGCCTCGAGGATATCGTCGCTCGAGCCGAGCGCGGCTCGCTTCGCAAGCTGTCCGACGAGGACCTGCTCGCCCTGCCCGTCCTCTATCGGGGCGCGCTTTCGTCGCTGTCGGTGGCTCGCGAGACCTCGCTCGACCTCGAGCTCGTCACCTACCTCGAAGGGTTGTGCGCGCGCGCCTATTTCTTCGTCTACGGGGTCCGCACTTCGGCCGGCAAAAGGATGAAGGCCTTCTTCGCGCAGGATTGGCCGGCGGCGGCGCGCGGAGTCTGGAAGGAGACGCTCGCCGCTTTCCTGCTCACCCTCCTCGGCGCCCTCGCCGGCTATCTGCTCGTCGCCGCCGATCCGGCCTGGTACGACAGCCTGATGCCGGCCGGAATGACCCAGGGGCGGGATTTCAGCGCCTCGACCGAGACGCTTCGCGGCACGCTCTACGATCGTCCGAGCGCCGGCGGCCTAAGCTTCTTCGCCACCTACCTGTTCACCCACAACAGCCAGGTCTCGATGCTCTGCTTCGCGCTGGGCTTCGCCTTCGCCGTGCCGACGACGATGCTGCTTCTCTACAACGGTACGACTCTGGGCGCGATCCTGGCCCTGTTCGCCTCGCACGACCTCGGCCTGGAGATGGGCGGCTGGCTGATCATCCACGGCTCGACCGAATTCTTCGCGATCGTGCTGGCCGGAGCGGCCGGCATCAAGATCGGCTGGAGCGTCGTCTTTCCCGGCGACCGGACCCGGATGGACGCCGCCACCGCCGCCGGGCGCGGCGGCGCGCTCGTCATGGGCGGAGTCGTCGTGATGCTGCTCGCCGCCGGGCTGCTCGAAGGCTTCGGCCGGCAGCTGATCACCGACGATCTCGCCCGCTACGCGATCGGTCTGAGCCTCCTCGCCTTCTGGCTGCTCTACTTCTACCTGCCGCGGCGGCGCTATCATGGCTGAATATGCCGCGGTCAATCGGCGCGCCCTGACCGGCCGGCGGCGCACCCTGGTCACCCCCGAGGGCATCGACCTCCAGCTGACCCTCGCCGACGCCGGCCAGCGCGTCGGCGCCTTCCTGCTCGATCTCCTGATCATGATGACGGCCCTGGTGCTGCTCAGCATCGGCACATTGATCGTGATCGCCTCACTGGGCTTGCAGGGGCTTGAGGTCGGCGCCGTGATCTGGCTGCTCGGCTTCTTCCTGCTCCGCAATTTCTACTTCATCCTGATGGAAATGGGCCCTCGAGCGGCGACCCTGGGCAAGCGCGCGCTGGGCTTGCGCGTCGTCGCGCGCAGCGGCGAGCGGCTCACCGCCGACCGGGTGATCGCCCGCAACATGATGCGCGAGATAGAATTCTACCTGCCCCTCTCCTTCCTTTCCTACGACGCCTCCGAAGGCACGGCGAGCGGGCTGACCTCGCTGGCCGGCCTGGCCTGGACCGGCCTGTTCCTCTTCTTCCCGCTGTTCAACAAGGACCGGCTTCGGGTCGGCGACCTGCTCGCCGGCACCTGGGTCGTCAACGCCCCCAAGCGCAAGCTCGCGGCCGATTCGCTGAACATCGAGGGCCCGCAGGATCGCTTCCGCTTCAGCGAGGCCCAGCTCGACGTCTACGGCATCTACGAGCTGCAGACGCTCGAGCAGATCCTGCGCGACGACCATGCCGACGCCATCGCCACCGTCGCCGCGACCATCCGCCGCAAGATCGCCGCCCCCGACCAGGGCTTCGACCGCGACTTCCTCGTCGCCTATTACGACGCCATGCGCGCAAGGATGGAGCGAGGCCTCCTCTTCGGCAAGCGCCGCGAGGACAAGTTCGACCGCGAGGGCAAGACCGGCTAGAGCGCGATTCGTCTTTCACGGAACCGCTCATCCCGAGTAGGCTCCAATCGTCACCCCGGACCTGTCCCGACCGATCCGGCATCCACCTTCTTCGGGTCGCGCCGATTTGAAGAAGATGGACCCCGGATCAAGTCCGGGGTGACGAGTAGCCCGGATCAGGTCCGGCGTGACGATCGGAGTCGGCACAGGCCAGGGGTGACGACGAGTCCGGCATGACGGAGAGGGAATCGTCACCCCGGACTTGACCCGGGGTCCATCTTCCTTCCGGCGCGGGGGGGAGCTCGGATGCCCGTCGAGCCGGCACCACCGAGGTGGAGCGAGCGGTCGGGACGGGCCCGGCCGCCGCCCCACGCCGCTCAGGCGGTTGCTGCGACGATGCGCTCGGCCTCGGCGAACAGCGCCGGATCGACCTCGGCGCCGGAAGCGGCGGCATTTTCGTCGACCTGCTCGGGCCGGGAGGCGCCGATGATGGCGGCGGCGACGTTGGGCTCGCGAAGCACCCAGGCGAGCGCGAACTGGGCGAGGCTCAGTCCCGCCCGCTCGGCCAGCGGCCTCAGTCGCTCGACCGCCTCGAGCACCGGCCGCTCGAGCCAGCGCGCGATGAAGCCGCCCATTTCGTCGCTGGTCGCGCGCGTTCCCCCGGGCGGCGGCGCTCCGGGCTTGTACTTGCCGCTGAGCACGCCCTGGGCGAGCGGCGACCAGACGATCTGGGAAATGCCGTTGGCCGCGCACAGCGGGATCACCTCTTCCTCGGGCTTCCGCCAGAGCAGCGAATATTGCGGTTGGCTCGAGACGAAGCGGGCGCCGCCGTCAAGGTCGAGCGCCGCCTTGATGCGGTCGGCCGGCCATTCCGAGAAACCGAGATAGCGCACCTTGCCGCTCTCGACGGCGCGGGTCAGCGCCTCCATCGTCTCCTCGAGTGGGGTCTCCCAGTCGTAGCGATGGCATTGGTAGAGGTCGACATGGTCGGTCCTCAGGCGCTTCAGCGAGGCGTCGAGCTGCTTTTCGATCTGGGAGCGCGAGAGACCGCGGTCGCCGTCCGGCATCGGAAAGAAGGCCTTGGTGGCGAGGATGTAGCTGTCGCGCCGGCGCTCCCTGAGCGCTTCGCCGAGAAAGGACTCGGCCGCCCCGCCGCCATAGACGTTGGCGGTGTCGATGAAGTTGATGCCGACCGCGAAGGCGCGGTCGAGGCAGGCCCGCGCCCGGTCGGCCTCGACTCCGACGCCGTAGGTGAGCCACGATCCCAGCGCGATCTCGGAGACCTCGAGGTCGCTCGCGCCGAGCCGACGATAACGCATCCCAGTCTCTCCTCTCAGGGGCGAAGCACCGCCGCGCCCTCAATCCCCCCGCGGCGCAAAAGGTCCAGCACGGCATTGGCCTCGGCGAGCGGGAAGACGGTCGTCCGGGTCCTCACCTGAACCCTCGCCGCGAGATCGAGGAACTCGGCGCCGTCGGCCCGGGTCAGGTTGGCGACGGACAGGATGCTCCGCTCGCCCCACAGGTCGCGGTAGGGAAAGGCCGGAACGTCGCTCATGTGGATTCCGCCGCAGACGACCCGGCCGCCCTTGCGGACGTGGCGCAGCGCTTCCGGCACCAGCGCCCCCACCGGCGCGAAGAGGATCGCGGCGTCGAGCGGCTCGGGCGGCGGCGTTCCCGAATCCTGCGCCGACCGACAGCCAAGCGACAGGGCGAAGGCCTGCGCCCCTTCGTCCCCGGGCCGGGTGAAGGCATGGACCCGTCGGCCCTGCCGGAGCGCGACCTGGGCGAGGATGTGGGCCGCCGCTCCGAAGCCGTACAGGCCGAGCGCCTCGCCCTCGCCGGCGAGCTTCAGCGATCGGTATCCGATCAGCCCGGCGCACAGCAGGGGCGCCGCCTCGGCGTCGTCGAAGGCGTCGGGGAGCGCCAGGCAATAGCGCTCGTCGGCAAGGCAGTGGCTGGCGAAGCCGCCGTCGCGGCTGAAGCGGTGAAGAGCGGCTCGTCGCACAGATTCTCGCGTCCGCTGCGGCAGTAAGGGCAATGGCCGCAGGTCCGGCCCAGCCAGGGCACGCCGACCCGCTCGCCGACGGCGAAGGCGACGGCGCGGTCGCCGCGGGCAAGGACCCGACCGACGATCTCGTGGCCCGGAATCACAGGCAGCTCGGCCGCGATGTCGCCGTCGGCTATATGGAGGTCGGTTCGGCACACGCCGCAGGCGGCGATCTCGATCAGCAGCTCGCCCGGCCCGGGCCTGGGCATCGCCCGCTCGACCGGACGCAACGGCGTCCCCGCCTGGTCAAGCTGCATCGCCCGCATCATGGCGCGGCTTATGCCGCCGGCCGGGCTCCTTGTCATGGTGGCGGTTTCCGTTACGGGGAAAAGATGAGCCTTCCGCCGCTGTTCGACCGCCTTCGCCTGCCGGCGATCGGCGCCCCCCTGTTCATCGTCTCCAACCCCGATCTGGTGATCGCCCAGTGCAAGGCCGGAATCGTCGGCGCCTTTCCGGCTCTCAATGCCCGGCCGCAGGCGCTGCTCGACGAATGGCTGCACCGGATCACCGAGGAGCTGGCGGCCTGGGACCGGGATCATCCCGACAGGCCGGCGGCGCCCTTCGCCGTCAACCAGATCGTCCACCGCTCCAACGCGAGGCTGCAGGAGGACATGGCGACCTGCGCCAAGTGGAAGGTGCCGATCGTCATCACCTCGCTGGGCGCGATCGTCGAGGTCAACCAGGCCGTTCACGGCTGGGGCGGGATCACCCTTCACGACATCATCAACGACAAGTTCGCCCACAAGGCCGTCGACAAGGGCGCGGACGGGATCGTCGCCGTCGCCGCCGGCGCCGGCGGCCATGCCGGCCGGCTGTCGCCCTTCGCCCTGGTGCAGGAGATCCGCGAGTGGTTCGACGGGCCGCTGATCCTGTCCGGGGCGATCGCCACCGGCCGGGCCGTGCTTGCGGCGCAGGCGATGGGCGCCGACCTCGCCTATATCGGCTCGCCCTTCATCGCCACCGCCGAGGCCAACGCCGCCGAGGAGTATAAGCAGGGCATCGTCGCCGGCCGTGCCGACGACATCGTCTATTCGAGCCTCTTCACCGGCGTCCACGGCAACTATCTGCGCGCCTCGATCGTCGCCGCCGGGCTCGACCCGGACAAGCTGCCGGAAGGGGACATCAGCACGATGGACTTTGCCACCGGCGCCTCCAAGTCCAAGGCCTGGCGCGACATCTGGGGCTCGGGCCAGGGCATCGGCGCCGTCCGCGAGGTGCTTCCCGCGGCCGATTATGTCGCCAGGCTGGCCGCCGAATATGAGGCGGCGCTGGCCGGGCTCAGGGCCTAGCGGCGAATCAGCCGATCATAACCCGGTCACGCTGCTTTCGAACCGGGTTCCAGCACAGACCTCGAGGAGCCGCTGGTCGGCGGTGACGAGCTTCACCCCGCGCACCTGGGCGAGGGCGATGTAATAGCAGTCGTACACCGGGTGGGCGAGTTCCAGCGTGATCGCGAACGCGTCGTCGGCTAGCGTCGCCATGACCTCCCATTGGCCGATGAAATTGCCCAGGGAAGCATGGGCGACAATTGCGGCCGAGGCGGCGATATCGCCCCGCCTGACCTTCTTCAGCAAGGCGTTGCCGACCTCGGCGCGCAGCAGCGACGGAGCGGCCAGGGCCTGCTCCTCCGCGAGTTCGACGGCGCGGTCGGAACCCTCCTCTTCGAGCAGCCATTTGACGGCGACGCTCGAGTCGACCACGATCATCGTTCGTCGCGATCCTCGCGGATCAGCCGCCAGCCCTCGGCGGAACCCGGGGGGTTGGCCGTGAGGGCGCGGATCCTGCGCGAAAGCTCCCGCTTCTCGCGAGCATCGGCCTCGATGCCGCGTTCGAGTTGATGCCTGGCCTCCGCCTCCAGCGATCGGCCGTTAAGCGCGGCCAACGCTTTGTAACGAGCCAGCGTCGCGTCGCGGAGGTTCCTGATCAGGAGCTGCGCCATGGGCGCGCTGATAGCACAACGCTATCACATCGCTCAAGCGGCGTTCTTGAGCACTCGAACGGCAGGTCGCAGTTACCTTGATCTTCGATTATCCTCCCTGTGAGGCGCAGCCTCATGGGGAGGGGGACCAGGCGGAGCCTGGTGGAGGGGCTATTCGGCGCAATGGTTGAGGATGTGCTGGAGGACGGCTTGGAGATCGGCCTTCACCTCGGCCGCCGGAATTCGAACGACACGATACCCCGCGTCGCGGAGCCAGGCGTCCCGCTTCTCGTCCCGGACCGGATTGGCGCCCATGTCGTGGGCGGCCCCATCGATCTCGACGGCGAGCTTCGCGGAGGCGCAGTAGAAGTCCAGAACATAGGGCCCGGCGGGATGCTGCTTGCGAAATTTCCGCCCATCGGGCCGGGTGCGAAGGAGCTGCCACAGCCGCGCTTCGGGCGGACTCATGCTTCGCCGGAGGGCCCGGGCCCTGGCGACGGTGGCTTTGGTCGTCTGCCGCATTGCCCCTCCACCGCGTTTCACGCGGTCCCCCTCCCCATCCGCTTCGCGGACAGGGAGGATCGTCAAGCGGCCTTCTTGAGGTGCCGGCGGCCGAGCAGCTCGGCGATCTGGACGGCGTTCAGGGCCGCGCCCTTCCTGAGGTTGTCGGAGACGCACCACAGGCTGAGGCCGTTGTCGACCGTCGAATCCTCGCGCACTCGGCTGACGTAGGTGGCATATTCGCCGACGCACTCGACCGGAGTGACGTAGCCGCCGGCCTCGCGCTTGTCGACGAGCATGACGCCCGGCGACTCGCGCAGGATCGCCTGCGCCCGGGCCGCCGAAAGCTCCCGCTCGAACTCGATGTTGACCGCCTC
This sequence comes from Allosphingosinicella sp., assembly GCA_035563315.1. Lineage (GTDB taxonomy): Bacteria > Pseudomonadota > Alphaproteobacteria > Sphingomonadales > Sphingomonadaceae > Allosphingosinicella. Next base: position 7,337 of record DATMVG010000165.1, read on the forward strand.
GCTGTGGCCGACGAAGACCGGGACCCGGACGCAGGTCGCGGTCACCTTGATCTTCGGATCGAGGATCTTCTTGGTCTCGACCACCATCTTCCATTCCTCGCTGGTCGAGCCGTCGTCGAGGAACTCGCCGGCATGGGGGATGACGTTGAAGGCGATCTGCTTGGGGAACTTGACCGGCTCGCTGGTCTCGCCGACGAAGATGTTGCGGCTCTGCTCGAACAGCTCGTCCATGCCCGCTTTGCCGACGCCCGAGACCGACTGGTAGGTGGCGACGACCACTCGCCTGATCGTTGCCGCGTCGTGGAGCGGCTTCAGGGCCACCACAAGCTGCGCCGTTGAGCAATTGGGATTAGCGATGATCTTCTTCTTCCGATAGCCGTCAATAGCCCCCCCATTCACTTCGGGGACGATCAGCGGCACGTCCGGGTCCATCCGGTAGAGCGAGCTGTTGTCGATGACGGTGCAACCCGCCGCCGCGGCCTTGGGCGCATAGGTCCTGGCCGCGTCCGACCCCGCCGCGAACAAGGCGATGTCCCAGCCGGCAAAGTCGAAATGCTCGAGATTCTTGACCCGCAGCTCGCGGCCGCTGTCGCCGAAGTCGATGACCGTGCCGGTCGAGCGCGGCGAAGCGACGGCGGCGATCTCGTCCGCCGGAAATTCCCGCTCGGCGAGGATGTTGAGCATCTCGCGCCCGACATTGCCGGTCGCGCCGACCACGACCACCCGATAACCCATGTGACGATCTCCCGAAGAAGGCTCTCTAATCCGCGACGGGCGGCGCGACAATGCGCCGCTTGCGGCACCGGCGCTTCGATGCGATGCAGGCGGCCTTTCGGGGGAGGCTTATTGGCTTGCTGCCGGCGCTCTCGGCTTGGGCCGTCACCACTGGGCCAGGGCTGGCCCGCCGCGGCGCCGCCCGGGCGGCGACTCGACGATGACTTCCAAGGCGCGCGGAACGCCGGACCGGGCGGCGCTCGCCGCCGGCGCATGGCTGCTTGGCCTGCTCCTCTTGCTGCTCGCGGCGATGGCGGTGAAGGGCTGGCTCCTCGCTCTTCCCGCCCCGCCCGATGCGCCCGCGGCGGACCGTTTCGACGCCCACCGGGCGGCGGAGCGGCTGGCGCGAATCCTCGGCGACGAGCGGCCGCACCCGGTCGACAGCGCGGCCAACGACGCCGTTCGCGACCGGCTGGTCGCCGAGCTTCGAGCGATCGGGCTGAACCCGCGCATCACCGACGATTTCGTCTGCAACGGCCTCGCCCGCTACCGCGCCGTCGCTTGCGCTCGGGTCCGCAACGTCGTCGCCACGATCGGCCCGCGGCGGGGCCGCCACCTGCTCCTCTCGGCCCATTATGACGGCACTTTCGCCGGGCCCGGCGCGGGCGATGCGGGCATCGGAGTCGCGACCCTGCTCGAGACGGCGGCGATTCTTCGCGGCCGCCCATTGGGGCGCCCGGTGACCTTCCTGTTCAACGAGGGCGAGGAGATGGGCCTGCTCGGCGCGCGCGCCTTTCTCGCCCGCGATCCGCTGGCGCCGCAGGTCGGCGCCCTCCTCAACTTCGAGGCGCGCGGCGTCACCGGGCCGGCGACGATGTTCGAGACCAGCCGCCCCAATGCGGCTCCCCTCGCCGCCTTCGCCCGCGCCGCCGAGCGGCCGGTCGCCAACTCGCTGAGCACCGACCTCTATCGCCTCATCCCCAATTCGACCGACGTCGGCGTGTTCGAGGAACGGGGCTGGACGATCCTCAACTTCGCCGTCTTCGGCAACGAGACGCGCTATCACAGCGCCGGCGACACGCTGAGGGCGCTCGATCGCCGAAGCCTCCAGCATATGGGCGAACAGGCGCTCGCATTGACCCTGGATCTCGCCGCCGGCGAGGATCGAAGCGCCGGCGGCACTCGCCTCTACGCCGATTTCCTCGGCCGGCAGCTAATCTCGCTGCCCTTGCCCTTCGGGCTGATCCTGCTCGCCGTCCTGCTCGCCTTCTTCCTGCTCGAGGCGTGGCGGCGCCGCGCCCTCGGGCGGCCGCTCGCCGCCGTCGCCGCGAGCTTCCTGGGGTCGGCCGCACTGGCATGGTCGGGCCAGCTGATCCTCGGCCTGGTCAGGCAGGGCGACTATTGGCGCGGCTATCCGATGGTGACCAACCTCGCCGTCTATGCCTCGGCGATGGCGGCCGGCCTTGCCGCGCTGCTCCTGATCGGCCGCTCGGTGTCGCCGGAACGCCTGCGCGCGGCCTATTGGTTGATCTTCCTCGCCGTCGGCGCTGCGCTCAGCACGGTGGCGCCGGGCGGAGCCATCTATTTCCTGTTCCCGCCGCTCGCCGCAGCGCTCGGAATCGCCGCCTGCCGCCGCTGGCCGCGGGCCGAGCGAATCGGCGCGCTCCTCGCCCTCCTCATCCTCTATCTGAGCTTCGCTCCCCCGCTATCGCTGTTCGAGGAGCTGATGAGCAACGGTCCGCACTGGATGTTCGCGCCGATCGGCGCGGCGATCCTGCTCCCCGCGCTCATCGAGCTTCGGCCGCTGCTGGCGCGGGTGCCGTCCATCCTGGTCCTGGCGGCCGTCACCGACCTTTTCCTCATCCCGTGGGGCG
>DATMVG010000166.1:0-15400 GCA_035563315.1 Allosphingosinicella sp.
CGATCTGGTCCATCAGGCGGGCGAGGCCCTCTTCGCTCTTCGCCTCGGCGCGAGCGACCAGCACGTCCTGGGTGTTGGAGGCGCGCAGCAGCCACCAGCCGTCGGCGGTGTTGACCCGCGCGCCGTCGGTGCGGTTGACCTCGGCCCCGTCCGCCTCCAGTCGGTCGAGAACTTCCTCCACCACCGGGAACTTGCGGCTCTCGTCGACCTGGAAGCGCATTTCGGGCGTGTTGATCATCGGCGGCATCGCGTCCTTGAGCGCGGTCAGCGAACCGCAGAGGCTGGTGACGGCCCGGATCAGGCGCACCGCCGAGTAGATGCCGTCGTCGAAGCCGTAATATTCGTGGCCGAAGAAGATGTGGCCGCTCATCTCGCCGGCGAGCGGCGCGCCGGTCTCCTTCATCTTCGACTTGATCAGGCTGTGGCCGGTCTTCCACATGCACGGCGTCCCGCCGAGCGCGGCGACCCGGTCGAACAAGGCCTGGCTCGCCTTGACGTCGGCGATGATCGTCGAGCCGGGCAGCGCCTCGAGCACCGGCTCGGCGAGGATGGCGAGCAGCTGATCGCCCCAGATCACCCGCCCCTCGCCGTCGACCGCTCCGATCCGGTCGCCGTCGCCGTCGAAGGCGACCCCGAAGTCCAGGCCCTGCTCGCGGACCAGGCGCTGGAGATCGGCGAGGTTGCGCTCGTCGGTCGGGTCCGGATGGTGATTGGGGAAGCGGCTGTCGATGTCGGTGTAGAGGAGGTGGTGCTCGCCGGGCAGCCGGGCGGTCAGCTTCTCGGTCGCCGGCCCGGCGGCGCCGTTGCCCGCGTCCCAGCCGATTCGGTAGGCGGCTCCGTCGAAGCCCTCGAGGAGCCGGTCGACATAGCGGTCGAGCACCTCGACGTCCGTGACGGCGCCGCTGCCCCTCTCCCAGTCGCCGGCCGAGGCCATCCGGCCGACCTCCTGGATGCTCTCGCCGAAGAAGGCGCTTCCGCGGAGCACCATCTTGAAGCCGTTATATTCGGGCGGATTATGGCTGCCGGTGATCTGGATGCCGCCGTCGACGTCGAGCTCGGCCTCGGCATAATAGAGCATCGGCGTGGGGCCGACGCCGACCCTGACTGCATCGACGCCGCTGTCGTTGAGGCCGCGGACCAGGGCCGATTCGAACCCCGGCGAGCTCTCCCTGCCGTCCCGCCCGACCGCGACGGATCGGCCGCCGCCGCGCCTCGCCAGGGTGCCGAAGCTTCGGCCGAGCGCGTAGGCGTCCGCTTCGCCCAGCGTCTTCCCGACGATTCCGCGAATGTCGTATTCGCGCAGGGACGTCGGATTGAAGCTGTGGCTCATTCATCGGCTCCGTGGCGATCGGGAAATATCAGGACGCGCGAGGCGTGCCGCGGTTCAATTCGGCGACCAGCGCGTCGCGCGCCGCGTTGACCCGGGTGGCGAGCTCGGCCGATCCGCCGATATCCGGATGGACTCGCGCGATCAGCCGCCGGTGGGCCTCGCGGATCTCCTGGAGGCTGGCGCGCTCGCCGACCCCAAGCAGCGCCCGAGCCTCCGAAGGCGGCATCGCCGCCGGCCGGCCGATTCGGCGGCGCAGCCAGGAATAGATCAGAACGCCGACGAGGACGGCGAGGCCGATCTTGAGCAGCCAGCCCATCAGCCGGCCATCGCCGGTCGGCGCAGGCCCGTCCCGGCAGCCTCCGGCAGGGCGAAGCCGGCGATCATCTCGCGCAGCTCCTGGCGGGCCGCGATGTGGGCGACGCCGACCTGGCCGACCTGGCCGATCTGGTGGAGGTCGAGCAGGGTCAGGCCCTTGGGGAAGAGCTCGCGGAAGATCACCCGCTCGTGGAGCCCCGGGATCACCCGGAAGCCGACGCGGCGGGACAATTCGCCGAGGGCGTCGCCGACCCGCCGCATGTTGCGCGCCTCGATATGCTGCATCCGGTTCCTGAGCACGACCCAGTCGACGCTGGCATTGTGGGTCTTGGCGCGCTGGGTGCGGCTGTTCCAGACGAGCTCGGCATAGAAGCTGGGCCGGCGCACCCGATAGGTCTCGGCGTCCACTTCCCCGATCAGGTCGAGGTCGACGAAGCTGTCGTTGATCGGAGTCACCAAGGTGTCGGCGCGGACCATCGCGGCGCGGGCGTGCGGATCGTCGCGTCCGGGCGTGTCGACGACCAGTATGTCGACCCCGTCCGCGACCCGCTCGATGGTCTCGTCGAGGCTTTCCCCTCGCGCCGGGTCGAAGGTGGCGTAAGCCGGCATCGGCAGCTCGATGCCGAGCCGCTTCATGGTCGCGGCGCGATTGTCGAGATAGCGGCCGAGCGTGCGCTGGCGGGTGTCAAGGTCGAGCGCGCCGACCCTTCGCCCCTGCGCGGCGAGCGCGACCGCGCTGTGGACCGCTGTGGTCGACTTGCCGGTGCCGCCCTTCTCATTGGCGAAGACGAGGAAATGCGGGCTCGCGCCGGCCATTCTGCACTGTCCCGAACACTTGATCTTGATCGCGGCGGCCCGCAAAGAGCCGCCTCTCCCTCTATCGGAGGCGAATAAGCGGTGCAAATCATCCGTGAGCTGGAGGCCCTGCGCGCCGCTCTCGCCCGGCTTCGCGCCGACGGCGGGCGGGTCGCCCTGGTGCCGACCATGGGCGCTCTCCATGCCGGCCACATGGCGCTGGTGGCCGAGGGCCGCCGCCGCGCCGGCCACGTCGTCGCCTCGATCTTCGTCAATCCGATGCAGTTCGGCGCCCATGAGGACCTGTCCTCCTATCCGAGGCGCGAGGCCGCCGACGCGGCGATGCTCGAAGCCGAGGGCTGCGCCATCCTGTGGGCGCCGGACGCGGCGGCCATGTACCCCCGAGGCTTCGCCACGACGGTCAGCGTCGGCGGCGTCGGCGAGGGCCTGTGCGGCGCCGCCCGCCCGGGCCATTTCGATGGCGTCGCGACCGTGGTCGCCAAGCTGTTCAACCAGGTCCAGCCCGATCTCGCCCTGTTCGGCGAGAAGGACTATCAGCAACTGGCGGTGATCCGCCGAATGGCCGCCGACCTTGACCTTCCGGTGGAGATCCTCGGCGTCCCCACCCAGCGCGACGCCGACGGGCTCGCGCTGTCGTCGCGCAACGCCTATCTGTCCGCGGAAGAGCGGGCCGCGGCTCGCGCCCTGCCGCGCGCGCTCGGCGAGGCCGCCCAGGCGATCGCCGCCGGCTCGCCGGTGGCCGAAGCGATTGAGCGGGCCCGCTCCAGGCTCGCCGCCGCGGGCTTCGAGGCGATCGATTATGTCGAGCTGCGCGACGCCGCGACGCTGGCGCCGATCGAAGCCGTCGCCCGGCCGGCGCGGCTCCTCGCCGCCGCCCGAATCGGGCGCACCCGCCTCATCGACAACCTGCCGGTGGCGCCGGGCTGAAACATCGTCACCTCGCCGTTAACTATTTGTTGGTGAAGAAACGCGAGACAGGTCCCACGACAGCAAGAGGGGCATGTCAGATGGCTCACAGTCTCAAATCGGCCGCTTTCCTGATCGAGAGCCGGATCGCCGATGCCGCCCGCGGCGACATCCAGGCGCTCTACGAGCTCGGCGTCGCTTATTCGACCGGCAGCGGCGGCGTCGCCGTCGACCTGGTCGAGGCTCATAAATGGTTCAACCTCGCGGCCCTGAACGGCAGCGAGCTGGCGCAGGAATGCCGCGCCGACATCGCCGAAGACATGTCCGCGCGCGAGATCGCCGAGGCCCAGCGCCAGGCCCGCGCCTGGCTCGCCGACGTCGCCCCCGCCCGCCGCGCCGCCTGACTGCGGAGTGTCCCGGCGAAGGCCGGGACCCAGTCCTTCCGACAGTGCCGCTGGACCCCGGCCTTCGCCGGGGAACACGGCTCCTCAGGATGAGCGGTCTTGCGAATGGCGATCACGCCCCGGCTTTCCGATCCGCCCGCCCTTCGGTCCCGTCCGAGACAGAGTAGAAAGACAGCGCCGGATCCCGCCCTGCGCCGGAATGACGCTCAAGGCGTCCCGGCGGGGGCCCGGCCGGAAGTTCCCGTCGCCGCCGACGCCGGCGCGCCGTTGCGGTAGCGTTCGAACCAGGCGATGATCGCGGCGGCCTTGGCCCCGCTCTGCGACGGCCGCGCCGCCAGCCCGCCATGGCTCGCGCCCGGCACCTTGACCAAAGCGGTCGGCACTCCGCGCAGCTGGAGCGCGGTATAATATTGCTCGGATTCGCTGACCGGGGTGCGGTAATCCTCGCTCCCCACGACGACCAGCGTCGGGGTCTGGACGTTGCCGACCAGCGACAGCGGCGAGCGCCTCCAGAAGGCCTCGTGATCCTCCCAGGGATAGGCGCCGAACCAGTAGCGCGAGAAGAAGGCCGGCGAATCGGCGGTCAGCGCGAAGCTCGACCAGTCGATCACCGGCTTCTGAGTCGCCGCGGCGCGGAATCGGTTGGTCTTGCCGACGATCCAGGCGGTGAGCACTCCGCCCCCCGAGCCGCCGGTCACGAACAGCCGGTCCGGATCGGCAAAGCCCTGGGCGATGGCCGAGTCCACCGCGCTCATCAGGTCGTCATAGTCGTTGCCCGGATAGGCGTGGTGGATGAGGTTGGCGAATTCCTCGCCATAGGAGGTCGAGCCGCGCGGATTGACCGAGAGCACCGCATAGCCGGCTGCCGCATAGAGCTGGTTGTCGGTCGAGAAATGGGGCCCGTAGGCGGCGAACGGACCGCCATGGATTTCGAGGATCAGCGGATGGCGCTGGCCCTCGCTGTGGCCGGGCGGAAGCGTCAGCCAGCCGTCGATCGGCCGGTTGTCGAACGAGGAGCTGGCGGTCAGGCGCCGCACCTCGCCGAGCCTTTTGTGGTCGAGCAGCTCGGAATTGAGGCGGGTGAGCTGGCGCCGAGCGCCGCCGCGCGCGAGCACGACGTCGGCGGGCCGGGTTGCCGTGCCTCCGGAAAAGGCGACCGCTCCGTCGCGAGCGACGCTGAAGCTGCCGCCGGTATAGGGCCGGTCGAAGCCGGCGCCGCTCAGTCCCTGAGCGACGTTTCGGACCGAGCCGTCGAGCCCGACGCGGGCGACCCGGGTTTCGCCCCGGTCGTCGTAGGAGACGTAGACGGCGCGGCCGTCCGCGGCCCAGACGGGCGCGTCGACGCTCCGGTCGAGCGACTGGGTCAGCGCCCGGCGGTTCCCGCCATCCGCGTCCATCACGTAGAGGATCGCATTCTCGTAGCCGCGGCGGCGGTCGTCGAAGCCGGTATAGGCGATCAGCCGCCCGTCGGGCGACGCCACCGGCTGCGCGTCGGGGCCTTCGCGGTCGGTGAGGGCGCGGATCCCTCCGCCGGCGACGTCGAGCGCATAGACTTCCGTGTTGAGCGCCTCGCGTTCCCAATTCTCGGAGCGGTTGCCGCTGAACAGGAGGCTGCCGCCGTCGGGAGTCCAGGACAGCGGGCCGCCGTGATTGTAGGGCCCGAAGCTCAGCTGGCGCGGCGCTCCGCCGTCGGCGCTCACCAGGAAGATCTGCTCGTAGCCGGGGCGCAGATAGCCCTGGCCGTCGAACCGGTAGGTGACGGCGGTGATGATCTGGAGCGGCTCCGCCCATTGCGCTCCTTCGGGCCGAGGCGGGAGCGAGCCGAGCTTCATCCCCTCGTCGGGGACGAACATCGAATAAGCGATCTGCCGCCCGTCGGGCGACCAGGCGATGCTGCTCGGCGCGTCGGGCAGGCCGGTGATCCGAACCGACTCGCCGCTCGCCATCCAGCGCACGAACAATTGCGGGGCATTGCCTTCCGCGCTGGAGATGTAGGCGAGGCGGGCGCCGTCGCGCGACCAGCGCGGCTGGCTGTGGGCTCCGGCGCCGGCGACCAGGGGCATCTGCTCGCCGCTGCGCGTGTCGATCAGCCAGATCGCCGAGCGGAAGCGGTCGGTCATGATGTCCCCGGACCGCCGGACATAGGCGATCCAGCGCCCGTCCGGACTGATCTGCGGGTCGGCGGCGACCTCCAGGCTGAACAGGTCGCGGGCGGTGAAGCCCCGCTCGGGCCCTTCGGGCGGAACCGCCTGCGCCGGCGCCGCGATCAGCACGAGCAGCGCCCAGGCGCCAAATCGCTTCAGCATGTCCGTATCTCCCCTGTCATCGCGGCGGATCATAGGGGCTCGCCGCCGGCCGGCAACCCGCCTCAGGACCGGCGGAACGGGGTGAATTCCGCAAGCGCCGCCATCTCCCGGGTCACCGCCCGCCGCTCGGCGGCGAGGTAGCGCGCCACCGCGTCCCGGAACGCGGCGTCCGGGATATGGTGCGCCGAGTAGGTCGGCACCGGCCGGTAGCCGCGCGCGATCTTGTGCGCGCCCTGTGCTCCCGCCTCGACGCGCTGGAGGCGGCGAGCGATCGCCGCCTCGATCGCCTGGTAATAGCAGATCTCGAAATGGAGATGGGGGACCTCCTCGGTGCAGCCCCAGTAGCGGCCGTAAAGCGCCTCCCGGCCGATCAGGTTCAGCGCACCCGCGACGGGCCGGCCGCCGCGCGTGGCGAAGATCAGGAGCACGCGATCCGCCAGCCGCTCGCCGAGCAGCGAGAAGAAGGCACGGGTCAGATAGGGCCGGCCCCATTTGCGGGCGCCGGTGTCCTGATAGAAGGTCCAGAAGGCATCCCAATGCGCTTCCTTTATCTCCGCGCCGCTCAATCGGGAGACTTCGAGCCCGGCCAACGCCGCCGCCCGCTCCTTGCGGATCATCTTGCGCTTGCGCGACGCGAGCGAGGCGAGGAAATCGTCGAAAGTCGCATAGCCCTCGTTGAGCCAGTGAAACTGGCTGTCGGTGCGGATCAGCCATCCCGCCGCTTCGAACAGCTTCACCTCCTCTGCCGCGATGAAGGTCGCATGAGCCGAGGAGAGGCCGTGCGCGGCCACCACGCGCTCCGCAGCGCCGATCAAGGCGGGGGCGAGCGCGGGCACTCGAGCGAGCAGCCGCCGTCCGGGAACCGGAGTCAGCGGCACCGCGATCTGCAGCTTCGGATAATAGCGCCCGCCCGCCCGCTCGTAGGCGTCCGCCCAGCCGTGATCGAAGACATATTCGCCGAGGGAATGGCTCTTCACATAAGCCGGCATGACCGCGTCGGGGCGCCCGCCGGGCCCGTCGATCGCCACCGGCAGCGGCTGCCAGCCGGTGCGCGCGGCGACGCTGCCCGATTCCTCCAGCGCCGAGAGGAAGGCGTGGCTGAGGAAGGGGTCGTCGGACCCGGCGCAGGCGTCCCACTCCCGTTCCGCGAACGAGGCGACGCCGTCGGCGAGGCGGGCGACGATCGGCTCTCCGCTCACCGCGCCGGCTCCTCGTAGATGATCTGATCGGCGTGCTCCCCCGCCCGCGCCCAATCGGCCAGGCTCCGGCAGGTCCAGGTCAGCACCGGCAGCCCGCTCGCGCGCTGGGCCGCGGCGAAGCTGGAGGGAAGGTCGCGAAGGTCGTAGGCGAGGAAGTCGGGCCTCGACCGCCACAGCGCCAGCGGCCGAGCGAGCAGGCCGCGCCACCGTTGCCCGGCCTCCGTCACCACCAGCCCGCGAAGCGTGTCCGGGGCCCGCCGGGCGAACCAGCGGCCGACTTCGGGGTTGAACGACATCACCGCCACCGCACCCTTATAGTCGTCCAGCGCCCCTGCGATGGCTCGGCTCAACCCGTCGCACCGGCGTTCGGGCGCTTTGGCCTCGATCAGCAGGCCGGTCCTTCCGCCGATCAGCGCGAGCACCTCTTCGAGCGAGGGGATGGTCTCGGCCGCGCCCTTGAGCCTGATCTTTCCGAGCTCCGCGGCCGAGCGTTCGGAGACCTTGCCGAGCGCCTCGGTGAGGCGGTCGAGGGTCGAATCGTGGAAGACCATCGCCTTGCCGTCGCGGCTCGCCTGGACGTCGAGCTCGATGCCGCGGCCGGCGGCGATCGCGGCCTCGAAAGCGGCGCGGCTATTCTCGATCCTGCCGTTCCCGTGCAGCCCGCGATGGGCGAAGGGACGCGCGATCAGCGCGGCGAGCCTAGCCCTCCTTGACGGCGACGACGGCATCGATCTCGACCGCCGCGCCCAGCGGCAGAGCCGGCACGCCGACGGCGCTGCGCGCGTGCCGGCCGGACTCGCCGAACACCCGCTCCATCAGCTCGGACGCGCCGTTCGCCACCTTGGGCTGCTCGGTGAAGGCGGCGGCGCTGTTGACGAACACGCCGAGCTTGACGACCCGCTCGACCCGGTCGAGCGAGCCGAGCGCCAGGCGCATCTGGGCGAGCAGCATCGCCGCGCAGCGCTCGGCGGCGCGGCGGCCATATTCGAGATCGCGGTCCTCGCCGAGCCGCCCGGTCATCAGCCGTCCGTCCTCGAACGGAAGCTGTCCCGAAACGTGCATGAGGCCGTTCGCCTCGACGGCCGGCACATAGGCCGCGACCGGCGCGGCGGGCTCGGGAAGCTCGACGCCGAGCTCGGCGAGGCGGTCGGAGATGCGGTCGATCATCGGGTCGGTAAGCACTCGCCAGGGCATCGGGTCAAGCCTCGCCCAGCCGCGCCAGGATCCAGGGCAGGGCTTCGTCCCAGGTGTCGATCCGGGCATGGGCGTGCGGCGCCGGCGGGGTATGCGCGGCCAGCCGCGGCTCGGCGATCATGTGCAGTCGCCAGACGTCGGGCGCGTGCTCCGCCACCGACTCGTGGTGGACCGGAAGGTCGTCGACGAACACCGTCGCGCCGGGCTTCAATTCCTCGATCAGCTCGAGCACCGGACGGCCCTTGCCGCCGCGGTTGCAGAGCACCCGGTGGCGGATGTCGAACGCCTCGAGCTGGGCGACCCGGCTGGCCTGATAATCGTCGCCGATATTGGTGAGGATGACGATGTCGGCGTGGCGGCCGATCTCGCGAAGCGCATCGACCGCGCCCGGGACGACGTTCTGCCGGTGCATCTCGCCGTCGAAGAAGAGGTCGAGCAGCGGCCAGACCCGCTCCGGGGGGACGACCTGGCCGTCGCGGCTGCGAAGCGCGCCTGCGAAGCCCGGCGAGTCGAGCGCGAAGGTCAGGTCGGCCGCCTCCTCGACCCACTCGGCGAAATGGCTGACGAAGTGGAGGATCACCTCGTCGCAGTCGCTGATCAGAAGCGGCCTGCTCATCGTTCGAGCCTGCGCCGGACCTCGACCAGCTGCGGCGGGGTCAGGCCGAGCGCCTCGGCGCAGCCGACGAGATCGGGCTCGTGCGCCTCGAGGAAGCGGATCACCGCGGCGAGCAGCGCCGGCTCGCCGGCCCGGGCCCGAAGAGTCTCGGGCGTGAGCCCGGTCAGGGCGAGCAGCCGCGCGGCCCTGGCCTGGTCGCCGAGCGTCCAGCCCAGCGCCCTCAGCGCCGCCGCCTCCGAGTCATTTGTTTGTTCACCGATCATCGCCTACATCCCGCCGGGTGGGACAAAAAATCCTGGTTGTCGAGGACAACGAGCTCAATCTGAAGCTGTTCTGCGACCTGCTTCGCGCCCACGGCTACGAGGCCGAGGCCGTCCGCGACGGCCGCGAGGCGGTCGAGCGCGCCCGCGCCTTCGCGCCCGACCTGGTGGTGATGGACATCCAGATGCCGCACGTCAGCGGCCTCGAGCTGATCGAGCGGATGAAGGCCGATTCCGGGCTCAGGGCGACTCCGATCATGGCCGTCACCGCCTATGCGGCCAAGGGCGACGAGGAGCGGATCCGCGACGCCGGCGCCGAAGGCTATGTCTCCAAGCCGATTTCGGTGCTTCGCTTCGTCGAGGCGGTGCGGGCTTTGCTGGACGCGGCGGCCGAGCGAGCGGCGACGGAGCGGGAAGAGGCTGGGGGAGGGGAAGCGGGAGCTTCCGAGCGCCAGTTCCCCCGCGAAAGCCGGGGTCCAGACGGGAATGGTGAAGGGGCGGAAGAAGGAAAGGCGGATCCCGGCCTTCGCCGGGATGACGCAGGACCTAAGGACGATACGTCCTAAGGTCTTGCGTCACTTGATCTTGGCTTCCTTGAACTCGACGTGCTTGCGCGCGACCGGATCGTATTTGCGGAAGCTCATCTTCTCGGTGATGTTCCGCGGATTCTTCTTGGTGACGTAGTAGAAGCCCGTGTCGGCGGTGCTGACGAGCTTGATCTTCACCGTGGTCGGCTTGGCCATGACAGCCTCTCTCGAAACTTGGAGTATGAAAAAATAAAGCGGCGCTGCCGCCGCCCTGTCCGCCCCGCCTCTGCCTCGCGGCGCCCTTTCTGTCAAGGCCGCCGGGCCGTCCTCATGGTTAACGAAGCGGTAACCATAAGGGCGCATCCTGCGCTCCGGAGCCGAACGGCGGGAGCGGGACGATGCGCTGGGAAGATGACGGGATGCTGGTGGTGAGGGCGGACCTTTGCGACCGCCTCGACCGGCTCCAGCAGGTCGCCGAGCGGCTCACCGTGCGCGACATGATGCACAGGATCGGCGCCATCCGGACGATGGCCGCGGCTTACGGCCTGGCCCCGGTGGTGACCCTCGCCGACGCTCTGGAGCGGGCGATCCGGGTCGAGCCGCGCGGCTGCCCGGCGGGACTCTATTTCGATCGCTTGCGCGACGCGATCGGCTGCGAGCGGCTCGACGACTCCGCCGGCGAGGCGCTGCTCGCCTCGATTTCGGTCCGCCTCGGGGCCTGAATGGACGCTCTCGTCACCGCCTTCGTCGCCGCGGCGCTCGGCGAGTGGGGCGACAAGACTCAGCTCGTCGTCGCCCTGCTCGCGGCCCGCTCCGGCCGGCCGGCCGCTGTCCTCGCCGGCCTGTTCGTCGCCGCCGCGCTCAGCTGCGGCGCCGCCGCCTTCGCGGGCGCCCTGGTCGCCGAGACGATCACCATCCGGGCGATGACCCTGCTGGTGGCGGTGGCTCTGCTCTTCGCCGGAATCGCCGGGCTGATCCGCCGCAAGCCGCCGTCGATCGGGTCGGCCCGGACTCCGGCCCTCCTTGCCGCGATCATCCTGTGCCTCGCCGCCGAGCTCGGCGACCGCACCCAGTTCCTCACCTTCGCGCTCGCCGGACGGTTCGATTCGCCGGCCCTGGCCGGTGCCGGCGCGACGGCGGGAATGCTCGCCGCCTGCGTTCCGGCGGCCCTGCTCGGCGCCCAGCTTCAGTCGCTCGTCCCCGTCCGCGCCATCCGCATCGGCGGCGCGGCCCTGTTCCTGATCACCGGCTTCATCGTGGCGGTGAACGCGCTTCGCCTCGCCTGAGCCGGTTCAGAAGATGGCGTCGAGCAGGCCGAAGACCATGAGCAGGAGCAGAACGACCGCGACCAGCACGACAATCCCGACGAGGCGCAGCATGATCTCTTCTCCGAAGGCTGTTACGGCCTCATAACGGAGCCCGGCCGCCGCTGTTCCGGGCCGATCGTGATCAGCCACATGTCGGGCCGGGCGCCGAGCCGCAGCGGCAGGATGCTGGTGCCGAGTCCGGCGCCGACGACGAGCGTCCGGCCGGCCTCGTCGACCCGCCCGCAGGCATAGCGCTCGCCATGGTCCGACATGGTCGAGATCGCGCCGACCAGGGGAAGTCGGATCTGCCCGCAATGGGTGTGCCCGGCCAGCATCAGCCCGACCTCTCGCGGGACGGCGGGAAACGGATCGGGGCTGTGGCTGAGCAGCAGGCGCGCTCCGGGCATTCGCCGAAGCGCGCCCAGCGTCGCCGCCAGGTCGTCGTGGCCGGTGAAGGCGTCGTCGAGGCCGCCGATCGCAAGCGGCCCGGCGCGGGCGGCGCCGTTGGCGAGCACCGTCACTCCGGCCGCCCGCAGCTCGGCCCGGGCTTGCGCCGGATCGCGCCAATGGTCGTGATTGCCGAGGACGGCGAAGGTGCCCAGCGGCGGCCGAAGCCCCGCCAGCGGGGCCACCGCCTCGCCGAGGGAATAATGGCGGGTCGCGTAGCTCTTGTCGCTGACCAGGTCGCCGGCGATGAGGACGATGTCGGGCCGGATGGCTTCGATCCGGGCGACGATCCGCGCCAGGCGTGAGGGCGGCATGTCGGGACCGGCTACGTGAAGGTCGGAGATGAGCAGGGCGCGTACCGGCCTTTGCCCCGGCGGCCAGTCCGCCAGCGCCACCCGGGTCTCGCGAAGCACGGGCGCCGAGACCGCGGTCCAATAGCACCAGCCGAGCAGGCCGAGGCCCGCCGACAGGAGGAACAGGAACAGGCGGCGGATCGTCATGGGCTTGCCTGCCGCCGCCCGTAGCGGAAGAACGGGGTTCGCATGCGAGATTTCTCACAGCTCCTCGACGCCCTGGTCTACACCCGTTCGCGCAGCGCCAAGCTCAAGCTGATCGGCGACTATCTGAAGCGCACGCCCGATCCCGACCGGGGCTATGCGCTGGCGGCGCTCACCGGCGAGCTCAAGCTTCCCGCGGTGAAGGCCGCGGCGATCCGAGCCATCGTCGAGGAGCGCACCGATCCTGTCCTCTTCCACATGAGCTGGGACTATGTCGGCGACCTCGCCGAGACCGCCGCCCTGCTGTGGCCGAAGCCCATCGACGCGCCCGCCGGGCTCGACGACGGCACGTTGCGGATCGCCAGCGTCGTCGAGCGGCTGGCGAGCCTGGGCCGGGCCGAGGCGCCCGGCGCGCTCGCCGGCATGCTCGACCATCTCGACGCAAGCGGCCGCTTCGCCCTGCTCAAGCTGGCGACCGGAGAGATGCGCATCGGAATCTCGGCGCGCCTCGCCAAGGTCGCGCTCGGCCAGGCCTTCGCCCTCGACGTCGATGCGGTGGAGGAGGTCTGGCATGGCATCGGCCCGCCCTATCTGCCCCTGTTCGCCTGGGCGGAGGGGCGCGGCGCGCGGCCGACGTCCGAGGACGTGCCCGTCTTCCGGCCGTTCATGCTCGCCCACCCGCTCGACGAGCTGCGCGTGTCGATGCAGGATTATGCGGCCGAGTGGAAGTGGGACGGAATCCGGGTCCAGCTCGTGCGCGCCGGCGGCTCGACCCGCCTCTACAGCCGCGCCGGCGACGACATCACCCGAAGCTTCCCCGACGTCGCCGACGCCTTCGACCGGGAAGGCGTGCTCGACGGCGAATTGCTCGTCCGCGGCGAGTTCCAGGGCGGCCAGGCGGGCAGCTTCAACGCCCTCCAGCAGCGGCTCGGCCGCAAGCTGGTGTCGGCTCGGATGCTCGCCGATTATCCGGCCTTCGTGCGCCTCTACGACATTTTGATCGACGGCAGGGAGGATTTGCGCGCGCTGCCGTGGAGCGAGCGCCGGCGCCGGCTCGAGGCCTTCGTGCCGGCGCTCGACCCCGATCGCTTCGACGTCTCCGAGCTGATCGAGGCGCCGAGCTTCGAGGCGCTCGAGGCGATTCGGGGCGGCACCCGCGACGCCGCCATCGAAGGCGTGATGCTGAAGCGGCGCGACAGCCTTTATGTCGCCGGCCGGCGAGTCGGCCTTTGGTACAAGTGGAAGCGCGACCCGCTTACCGTCGATTGCGTGCTGATGTACGCGGCTCGCGGAAGCGGCAAGCGCTCCTCTTATTATTCCGATTACACCTTCGGCTGCTGGGGCGAGGAGGGCGAGCTGCTTCCGGTCGGCAAGGCCTATTTCGGCTTCACCGACGAGGAGCTGAAGTGGCTCGACCGCTTCGTTCGAACCAACACCGTGCAGCGCTTCGGCCCGGTCCGCGAGGTCGAGAAGTCGCTCGTGCTCGAGGTCGCGTTCGATTCGGTGCACGAGAGCAAGCGCCACAAGTCGGGCCTCGCGATGCGCTTTCCGCGCATCTCGCGCATCCGCCGTGACAAGCCGGCCCACGAAGCCGACACCATCGCCGCGCTGCGCCGGATGGCGACCTAGCGCCGATGCGACTTGGGTGAACCCGCCTTCGTCATGCCGGACTCGATCCGGCATCCACCTTCTCATCGCCGCGACGGACAAGGTCACGCCCCGAGCTCCGCGCCCCGAGCCGCCCCACCCCCTCTCCCAGAGGGAGAGGGTCGGGGTGAGGGGTTGCGGCGCCTGCGGATCGCGCCCAGCTCCGTAGCCCCCCACCCTACCCTCCCCCTCCGGGGGAGGGGATTCACGGCCCACAGCTGCCGACCCGCCCCGTCATCGTCATGCCGGACTTGATCCGGCATCCACCTTCTCATCGCCGCGACGGACGAGGTCACGCCCCGAGCTCCGCGCCCCGAGCCGCTCCACCCCCTCTCCCAGAGGGAGAGGGTCGGGGTGAGGGGTTGCGGCGCCTGCGGATCGCGCCCAGCTCCGTAGCCCCCCACCCTACCCTCCCCCTCCGGGGGAGGGGATTCACGGCCCACAGCTGCCGACCCGCCCGGTCATCGTCATGCCGGACTTGATCCGGCATCCACCTTGTTCTTCAGGGCCGCGGGAAAGGCGAAGATGGACCCCGGATCGAGTCCGGGGTGACGGCTTCGATCACGCCCTAGGCGGCGGGGCTCGCCGGCGCGGCGAGCGCCTCGCCGATGGTCCGGAAATCGCGGCCGCCGGCCTGCATGGCGTCGCCGCACCGGCGGAGCAGCGCTTCGCGCTCGTCGCCGGCCGCGACTCCGGAAGCCGGGTCGATCTCCGCTCCGGGAGCGGCGGCGTCGATCCGGCCGAGGAAATATTGAGCGGCGATGCGCCCCGTCGCCCGGATCCGCGGGTCCTCGTCCTCGGCGAGCTCCGCCATCAGCTGAAAGCAGCGCATGTCGAGCTCGGCCGGGGCGGTCGGGGCCTGGGCCGAGGCGGCGGCCAGCGGAGCAGCCGCGACCCACGCGGCGATGAGGACGCTTTCCATGCCGCCCTGGTAGACGGCAAAGGTAGAGGATCGCTCAGGAAAGGCGGTTTACGGCGCGTTAGCCACGATGGGCCGGGGCCGGCCGCGGCCGGCCCCGCGCTTACTGGATCGGGTTCAGGTTGACCGCGGCGGTCTTGCCGCGGCGGTCGACCTCGAGCTCGAATTCGATCCGGTCGCCCTCGTTCAGCGAGATCATGCCCGCCCGCTCGACGGCTGAGATGTGGACGAACGCGTCGGGCTGGCCGTCGTCCCTGGTGATGAAGCCGAAACCCTTGGTCGCGTTGAAGAACTTGACCGTCCCGGTCGCCTTCTCGCCGGTCAGCTGGCGCTGCGGCCCGCGCTCGCGCGAAGCGCCGCCGCCGCGATCCTCGACCGGGAGCGGGTCGCCCTCGATGCGAAGGTCGGTGGCCGAGATCCGACCGCCGCGGTCGACGAGCGTGAACTCGAGCGGCTGGCCCTCGGCGAGGCCGGTCAGGCCCGCTTGCTCGACCGCGGAGATGTGGACGAACACGTCCTCGCCGCCATCGTCCCTGACGATGAAGCCGAAGCCCTTCTGGCCGTTGAAGAATTTGACGACGCCCTTGCCCTCGCCGACGACCTGCGGGGGCATTCCGCCGCCGCCGCCGCCGCCGCCACGGAAGCCGCCGCCGCCAAAGCCGCCACCGCCGCCGCCGCGGAATCCGCCACCGCCGCCGAAGCCGCCGCCA
>DATMVG010000167.1:0-3409 GCA_035563315.1 Allosphingosinicella sp.
CGATGCTGCAGCCGCGCTTTCTCCTGCTCCAGCTGGGCGAGGACGAGGCTGCGCTCCTCCTTCTGGCGGCGATAGTCGCCCCAGGAGAGGACGCCGTTGTCGCCGACCACGGCATAACCGAGGAAGTTGACGATGATCAGCAGGCCGAGCGCGGGCAGCGCCGCCCGGCGCATCAGAGCCAAAGGATTGCGAGCCCCCGTCATCGGATCGTCACAGAATCAGCAAAGCCCCGCGAAATCAAGCCTTTTGCGCTGAGATCGGCAAAAATCCGTCAAAGCGCGCCGGCGGCGAGTCGAATGGAGGCTAGCGCCCAGAAGCGCTCTGTGCCGGCTCGGTCACCCATCCGCCGCCGATCGGCGTCCTTAGCGTTGCGCCGAGCGCATCCTCTTCGCTCGGCTCCACCCGGGTACAGGCGAAAGGCCGGCGCGGCTCGTTATTGGCATCGTTGCCGGCGATCGGCCATCGGCCGGCGCAATCGGGGCCGCGGCAGAAGCAGACGAGGGCAGCCGGGCCTTCCGGCGCCGCCAGCGGCGTGCCGTCCTCGGCGGCCGAGACGAAAACCGCGCTCTGGGGCGACGAAGCCTGCCGGATCTCGGCGAACACCGAGTCGCGATCTTCGAGAAGGCTGAAAAGGAGCGCGCGATCATGCTCGTCCTCCTCCCCCCGAATGCCGTGAAGCTCGCTCAGCTTCGCCCGGTCGCCGGCGCGCAGCGCGCCCAGGAATTCGGTCGCCATGGCCTCGACCCGCGGACGATGCGGCCAATCGGGCGGCATCGCGGCGAGATTGCCGAACTCCCGGCGCGCTTCCTCTCCGATCATGCGCTCGAAGCGCTGCTCGGTCAGGTTGTAGGCGTCGACGACGATCGTCGGGCCGCCCTCATAATGGCAGTAGCCGCCGAGGAAGGGGATTCCGCCGGCGGCGACGATTCGCGCCGACCTTCGCTCGCAGGAATCGACGCGCCCGGTGACGGTGGTCAATTGCGGATAGCGCATCCGCAATTCGCGCAGATCCTGACTGTCGATGCCGATGCGATGGGCGAGGTTGGCCGCCACAGGATTGCCGTTGCGGCCGACGCGATGGGCGAGGTAGAGCCCCTCGCGCCCGCTATACATCCGAATGCCGGCAAGGGCCCCGGTCACCGTCACGCAGCGATCCAGGAAGCGATCGGGGTCGCGGGCGATCTCGGCGACGGTCGCGCTGATCGCGCCGTCGCGGCTGCAGGGCTGGCCGGGAGCTTCGGGCGCGGCCGAGGCGGCGACCGCGAGGGCGGCGATGAAGAGTATCATTTGCCTTTGTTAGCAAACACTTCCCGTCCGGCATAGTGGGCGGTCGAACCGAGGTCCTCCTCGATCCGAAGCAGCTGGTTGTACTTGGCGAGGCGGTCGGATCGGGCCAGGCTGCCGGTCTTGATCTGACCGCAACCGGCGGCGACGGAGAGGTCGGCGATGGTCGTATCCTCGGTCTCCCCCGAGCGATGCGACATGACCGAGGTGTAGCCGGCGCGCTGAGCCACCGCCACGGCCTCAAGCGTCTCGGTCAGGGTGCCGATCTGGTTGACCTTGATCAGGATCGAGTTGGCGAGGCCGCGCTCGATCCCCATTCGAAGCCGCTCGGGATTGGTGACGAAAAGATCGTCGCCGACCAGCTGTACCGTTCCCCCGATCCGGTCGGTCAACCCCTTCCAGCCGTCGAGATCGTCTTCGGCCATGCCGTCCTCGATCGAGCTGATCGGGTAGGCGGCAGCGAGCTCGGCCAGATAGACGGCCATTTCGTCGGAGGAGAGCGTGCGCTCCTCCCCCGCCATTCGGTAGGCGCCGTCGCCGAAGAATTCCGTGGCCGCGCAGTCGAGCGCGAGCACGACGTCGTCGCCGGGCCGGTAGCCGGCTTGCTCGATCGAGCGCATGATGAAGTCGAGCGCGTCGCGCGCCGAGGCGAGGTTGGGAGCGAAGCCGCCCTCGTCGCCGACGGCGGTCGAGAGGCCGGCCTCGTGAAGCGCTTGCTTGAGCGTGTGGAAAATCTCGGCGCCGCAACGCAGCGCCTCGGCGAAGGTCGGCGCGCCGACCGGCATCACCATGAATTCCTGGAAGTCGATCGCATTGTCGGCGTGGGCGCCGCCGTTGAGGATGTTCATCATCGGCACCGGCAAGGTCGCCGCCGCGACCCCGCCGACATAGCGGTAGAGCGGAAGGCCCCTTGCGTCCGCCGCGGCCTTGGCGACGGCGAGGCTGACTCCGAGCAGGGCGTTGGCGCCGAGCCGGGACTTGTTCGGCGTTCCGTCGAGCGCGATCAGGGCGGCATCGATCTCGGCCTGGTCCTCGGCGTCCATGTCGACGATGCGCTCGGCGATCTCGCCCCTGACCGCCTCGACCGCCGCGGTGACGCCCTTGCCGAGCCAGCGGCTCTTGTCGCCATCCCGCTTCTCGACCGCTTCGTGGGCGCCGGTGGAAGCGCCGGAAGGCACCGCGGCGCGGCCGAAGCTGCCATCCTCGAGCAGCGCCTCCACCTCGACCGTGGGATTGCCGCGGCTGTCGAGGATCTGGCGCGCGTGAAGATGGGCGATGGCAGTCATTTCGTTGCGGCCTCGTTATGATGTATGGGGCGGGACTGCGGGCCGATTATCGGCCCGTGGAGGCGCATGCAACTTTCCACCGACGCCCCGGAACGCAAGCCGCGGCGAAGGTGTTCTCCGGAAAGTTGCAGTCAACCTGTCCACCAGTGGAGATGCTTATGCCCCCCCGCGACCCCGAACTTCCCGAAGGCACCGACCAGATCGTCAACGGCGCCTCCGCCGCTGAAGGCGCAGGCGGCACCAATGGCGGCGGCTTCGTCGCCACCGGCGGCGGCGGCGATACCGGCGGCACCTCGGCCGGAACCGGCACCGCCGACAAGCTGGTCAGCCAGGTCCGCGAGCAGGTGACCAGCCTTCGCGGGCAGGCCACCGACAAGCTGCGCGGCTTCGCCGACGACGGCAAGGGCCGGGCGACCGGGCTGCTCGAGGACATCAGCAGCATCATCGAGGATGCCGCCCGCTCGATCGACGAACGACTCGGCGAGGAATATGGCAATTATGCCCATCGCGCCTCCGGCGCGGTCTCCTCCTTCGCCGAAAAGGTGCGCGACAAGAGCGTCGAGGACCTGCTCGACGACACAAGGTCGGTGGTGCGCACCAGCCCGACGATCGCGATCGCCGCGGCGGCGGTGGTCGGCTTCGCGCTGATGCGGGTCGTCCGCACCGGTCTCGACGATTCCGGCGGCGGCGGACGCGGCCGCAACCGCAAGGGCGACAGGGCCTGATCGTTGGACGCTCCGGCGCAGGATCCGCGGGATGAATCGATCGGCGACCTGGTCGGCCGGCTGATCGAGGACGGCCGCACCTACGCCCAGGCCGAGATCGAGCTTCTGAAGCGG
>DATMVG010000168.1:0-4480 GCA_035563315.1 Allosphingosinicella sp.
GTTGACGTCGCGGTCGGGATTGAGCTCGACCACGTCGGCGCCGGCGATCGGCGCCTCGATCGAGAGGAGCAGGTCGGTGACGTCGCGGGCGGTGAGGCCGCCGGGCTCGAGGTGCGAGACTCCGGGCGCGCAGGACGGATCGAAGCCGTCCATGTCGATGCTGACGTAGAGCGGCCCGGCGAAGGCGGGCACGCAGCCGGGGCGGAAATGGCGCGCCTCGATGATCTCGACCCCGAAGCGCTCGGCCTGCTCGCGGCAGTGGCGGTTGAGGGTCCGGATGCCGACCTGGACGAGCCGTCGAGCCAGCCCCTCCTCCATGATCCGGGCGAAAGGCGAGGCGTGCGAGCGGCGGTCGCCGCGATAATCGTCGTAGAGGTCGGGGTGGGCGTCGAGATGAAGGATGTCGACCGGGCCGTGCGCGGCGGCGACGGCGCGAAGGATCGGATAGGTCACCGAATGGTCGCCGCCGAGCGCGATCGGGATGGCGCCCTCGCCGAGGCTCGCGGCGATCGCCGAAGTGACGAGGGCATCGTCGCCGGGGCCTTCCGCGAGCGGAAGATCGCCGCGGTCGACCAGGGCGATCTCGGCGCCGATCTCGAGGCCGCGCTCGCTGGCCGGGTTGCCGTGGTCGCTCGCCAGCTGGGCGCGGATCCGAGCCGGCGCCCTGGCCGGGCCGCGCAGGAAGGAGGAATGGACGTCGGTGGGAAGCCCGATCAGATGGATCGGGACGCTCACGGGCCCGAATCGGCGCGGACGAGCACGCCGTGGCTCTTCTGGCTCGCCGAGATCTTGACCGGGCCGGCGCCGACCGCGACCGTGGCCGCTTCGTCGAGGCATTTCTCGCCGTCGATCCTGGCCGCGCCCGAGCGGATCCGCCGCCGAGCCTCCGCCTTGGACGGGACCAGGTCGAGGCCGACCAGGGCGTCGACGAGGCTGATCTCGCCGTCGACGCGAAGGGTCGGAAGCGCCTCGCCCGAGGCGCCCTCCTCGAACGTCCTGCGTGCCGTCGCACCGGCCTCGGCCGCCGCCGACTCGCCATGCGCAAGCGCGGTGGCGGCGTCGGCGAGGATCTTCTTCGCCTCGTTGATCTCGGCGCCGCCGAGCGCCTCCAGCCGAGCGATCTCGCCCAGCGGCAGATCGGTGAAGCGGCGCAGGAAGCGGCCGACATCGGCGTCCTGAACGTTGCGCCAGAACTGCCAGTAATCGTAGGGGGCGAGCTGGTCGGCGTTGAGCCAGACCGCGCCTTTCTCGGTCTTGCCCATCTTGGCGCCGTCGGCGGTGGTCATCAGCGGCGTGGTGAGGCCGTAAAGATGCTCGCCCTCGACCCGGCGGGCGACCTCGATGCCGTTGACGATATTGCCCCACTGATCGGAGCCGCCGAGCTGGAGCCGGCAGCCGTAGCGCCGCCACAGCTCGAGGAAATCGTAGGCCTGCATGATCATGTAGTTGAATTCGAGGAAGGTGAGCGGTTGCTCGCGCTCGAGGCGGAGGCGGACGCTGTCGAAGCTCAGCATCCGGTTGATCGTGAAATGCGGGCCGATGTCGCGAAGGAAGGGGATATATTCGAGCTTGCCGAGCCAGTCGTCATTGTTGACCATCACCGCGCCGGTCGGACCGTCGTCGAACGAGAGGAAGCGCTCGAAGCAGCGCCGGATCGAGGCGATGTTGGCGGCGATCGCCTCCTCGGTGAGAAGCTTGCGGCTCTCGTCCTTCCCCGAGGGGTCGCCGATCTTGGTGGTGCCGCCGCCCATGACGACGATCGGCCGGTGCCCGGACTGCTGGAACCGGCGAAGCATCATGATCTGGACGAGGCTGCCGACGTGGAGCGAGGGGGCGGTGGCGTCGAAGCCGATATAGCCGGGCACGATCTCGCGGCAGGCGAGCTGATCGAGGCCCTCGGCGTCGGTCAGCTGGTGGATGTAGCCGCGCTCGTCGAGCCGGCGCAGCAAGTCGGACTTGAAGGCGGTCATGGCGGAGCGCTTAGCATCCCGATCCGCCGGGCTGAACCTGTTTCGGCAGGGCGGCTCAGGCCGGCGCCGAGAGGTCGGCGAGCTCCTCGGGACGAAGCCCGAACTCGGCGAGGCTGTAGCGATGGCCGCGATGGCCGGTGGCGGAGGCGAGGTAGCGGGCCATCCGCCCGAGGAGGGCCAGCTCGAGCTCGAGGCCGAGGAAATCGTAGAGGCGCTCGATCTCGCCGCGCCAGTCGCGGTCGATCGCCTCGAAGCCGAGCCTGAGGCAGGAGGCGGGGAGCGAGGCCTCGCCGAGCCGGCGGCGAAGCCGGGTCTTGCGCAGCCACTCCCGCCCGATCCGGCGCTTGTCGGCGCCGTCGGACTGGATCCGCATCTGGTTCCAGACCAGCGAGGCCGAGGAGGCGACGACCCGGGCGGGATCGCGCTCGATCAGGACCAGGCGGGCGTCGGGGAAGGTCTCGAGGAGGACGGGCAGGTCCTGGAGGAATTGCGGCGCCTTCAAGATGGCGGGCTTGCCGGGCGGGTCGCCGCGGGCCCAGGCGTTGGTCTGGAGAAGGGCCCTGAACTCGCGGTAGAGCGGGCGGGCGTCGGCGCCCTCCCACCAGCGGACGAAGCCGGGCACATGCCATTGCGCCTCGAACTGGGCGCTGCCGAAGGCGAAGCTGAACAGGCCGAACTCCTCCTCGGGCGCGGCGGCGGCGGTCGGGTGGATACGAGCGAGCTCGGGGTTGAGCCGGCGAAGCATCGCCAGCCCCGCCCAGGCGCTCAGCCGGCGGCCGCGCCGGGGCACCGGGATCAGCGATTCGTCGAGGCGGGTGTGGGCGAGCCTCGGGTCGCAGGCGAGCAGCCGCTGAAGCCGGGTCGTGCCCGAGCGCATCTGGCCGAGGATGACGATCGGGGCCGGGACCGGCCGCTCGAGGATTTCGGGGCGGGCCCGCCAGAGGCGCTCGGCCCGGATCCGGGCGCGAAGGGCGTTGACGATCTGCCCCCAGGCCATCGCCTCGCCGAGCGGGTTGAGGTCGGCCTCCGAGGCGAGCGCGGCGACGAGCCGCTCGAACGGCTCGCGCCACTCTTCGCCGGGCCCGAACGAGTCGGGCCGGGCGCCGCGCAGGGCGGCGGCCTCGAGCGCTCCGGCGGTCAGGATCGGGCGCTGCAGGAGCCCCCGGCGCCACAGCGCGGCGAGGGCGGCATTGGCTCGGGCGACGTTGGCGAGCGGGGCTTGGGCAGGCACCCCGGGGCCCTTGCCCGAGCCCCGCCTACCGGACCAGGTCCGGGCAGGCGGCGACGGCGGTCAGGCGCTGGGCGAAGGGCGGCGTCGCGGCGCGCAGCCGAGCCGTCTCGCCGACGAGGTTGGCGGTCGCCTGGTTGAGCCGCTGGATCACCTCGAGCGCGGTGGTCGGCGGCGGCGGCGGCGGCGGCGGCAGCGGCAAGCCGCCCGCATCGTCGGCCGCGTCTTCGGTCCCGGCGGCGGGCTGGGGCGAGAAGCCGGCGCGAAGAGTCGCATAGTCGACCGGCGGCCGGACCCGGCCGCGCGAGGCGACCCGGACCGAGATGGACGAGACGGCGTGGCGGAACACCGGCAAGGCGCCGTCGAAGGCCGAATCCTCGCCGAGCGCGGTCGCCTCGACGGTCCGCGCCGAGCCGATCGCCTGCTCGGCGGTCGCCCGAGCCGTGCGCAGAAGCTCGGCTTCGGTCGTCGAGGGGTTGAGCGGCTGGAACCCGGCCGCCGCCACCGTCTCGTCGATCGCCCGGGCAAGGCGGTCGAGCTGGGCCCGAAGCGAGGCGCGCCGGTTGAGCGCCCCCTGGCCGCTGAAATAGGGCCCTTCGGCGAGCACGCAGGTGAGCGCGCCGTGGCCGGCGATATAGGCGTCGGGGAGGTCGGCGGCGAGCAGCTGCCCGCGCGCCGCCGAATAGGCGCTCGCCCCGATCCCGATCCGGCCGACGTCGCGCACCGCATTGGCGCCGTTGTCGAGCAGGATCCAGGCCGCCGCCGCCGCCGCGGCGATGATCGGGAGCTGGCTGAGGTCCTGCTCCAGGGCCGCGGTCTCGTAGCCGCTGGCATAATCGGCCTGGAGGTTGCCGGCGACTTCCAGCACCTTCTCGAGCGTGGCCGGCTCGTTCGCTCCGAACGAGGCGAGAGGCGGATAGGAAACGCAGCCCGACACCAGCAGTGCCGCGCCGATCAGGCAAGTCGCACGCTTCCTCATGATTCCCCCCTGTCGGGGCGGAATACTGGCTCAAGGAGCAGCGATGTCAAAGGCTTTTTCGCCCTCGCTCCGATGCCGGCTGCGCACTGCGCCCGCTCTCGAGCCTGGGGCGCTCGCTTCAGCTCTTGCGGCTGAGCGTTCGCATCGCCTTGTCGAGGCCGGCGAGGGTGAGCGGGTACATTCGGTCCTGCATCAGCTCGCGGACGAGCCGGACCGAGCCCGAATAATCCCAATATTGCTCCGCCACGGGGTTGAGCCACACCGCGGCCGGGTAGGTGGTGGTCAGGCGCTGGAGCCAGACCG
>DATMVG010000169.1:0-2453 GCA_035563315.1 Allosphingosinicella sp.
CCGACGCTGGCGAGGGTCTCGCCGCCGCCGCCGCTGCCGAGGCTGCCGATGCCGCCGACTCCGCCGGTGCCGAAGCCGGTGATGACGATCGCCACCAGGGCGATGAAGAGGATCGCGGCCGCGGCCCAGGATTTGGCGGAGCGGCGAATCGAGGCGAGCATTGGGGAAGTCCTGACGCGCGTGGGGTAAGGCGGGGTCATAGAAGCGGCTTGCCCGGCCCGCAAGCTTGGCACCGGCCCGCCCGCTTGCTAGGCGCGGCCCCTCACTCCCCCGGGGAACGGCCATGCACGTCCGCCGCAAGCTCGTCGTCGGCAACTGGAAGATGAACGGCAGCCTCGCCCAGCTCGGCGAGCTTCACGCCATCGCCGACGCGGCGCGCCAGGCCGGCGGGGTCGACGTCGCCGTCTGCCCGCCCTTCACCCTGATCGCGCCCGCGGCGGCCCGTTCCGGGCGGGTCGTCATCGGCGGCCAGGACTGCCACTGGGCCGCAAGCGGCGCCCATACCGGGGCGGTCGCGGCGGCGATGCTGAAGGAGGCCGGGGCAAGGCTGGTCATCGTCGGTCACAGCGAGAGCCGGGCCGAGCGCGCCGAGGACGATTCCGCGGTCCGCGGCAAGGCCGTCGCGGCGCTCGCCGAGGGCCTGCAGGCGATCGTCTGCGTCGGCGAGAGCGAGGCCCAGCGGCGCTCGGGCGACGAGCTTTCAGTCGTCGCCGGCCAGCTCCGGGGCTCGCTCCCCGACGACTGGAAGGATGGCGAGCTGGTCGTCGCCTACGAGCCGATCTGGGCGATCGGCACCGGCAACGTCGCCACCCCGGCCGACGTCACCCGGATGCACGCCGCGATCCGCGAGGCGCTGGCCGGACGCTTCGGCGACCGCGGCGGCCGCATCCGGATCCTCTATGGCGGCTCGGTCAAGGCCGACAACGCCGCCGAGATCTTCGCCTGCCCCGAGGTCGACGGAGCCCTGGTCGGCGGCGCCAGCCTCACCGCAGGCCAGTTCGTTCCGATCATCGAGGCGGCGGCGCGCAGTTGAAGCGCGCCGTCCGATCGCCTAAGTCGCCGCCAACGCTCTCGAAAGCACCTTTCTCATGTTCACCTTCCTGCTCATCGTCCAGACCCTGGTCGCGGTCGTCATGATCACGGTCATCCTGATGCAGCGCTCGGAAGGCGGCGGCCTCGCGAGCGGCGGCAGCCCGTCCGGCCTGATGACGGCGCGCGGCGCCTCCGACTTCCTCACCCGGACCACGGCGATCAGCGCCGCCTTGTTCATCGCCTTGTCGATCGCCCTGGCCGCGGTCGCCGCCGGACAGCGCGGCCCGCGCACCATCGATCCGACCCTGATGAAGCAGGCGCCGACCCCGGCCGGCTCGCCCCTCGAGCAGCAGTCGAGCCCGTTCACCCCCAACCCCCAGGCCGTCCCCAAGGCCGCGCCCGCCCCGGCGCCCGCCGAAGCCAACCAGACCGGCGTCCCCATCGCCCAATAGCCTCCCGCCCCCGGTCGGGGCCACATTCTCCTTGGCGGCGGCCGTGAGGAAGCGGATGCCGGAGCAGGACCGCCAAGACGGCGGCGGGCCGCACTCGGAACCGGCATGCAGGATCTTCGGCCTGTGGACCTCCCTCCCCGTCACCCCGGACTTGATCCGGGGTCTACCTTCTCCCTTACGGCGGTCAGGAAACGGGGTGCCGGATCAAGTCCGGAATGACCGGGCGCCGGGCCCGCCGCGCCGGCTCACCCTCCCCGGGGGCTCAAAAGAAAGGGCAGCCGAAGCTGCCCCTTCCGCCGTCCTGAATCGATGGCTTAGCCGGTCGGCTGACCGCCGTGGCCGCGCTCGTTCTTGCTGTTCTTGTCGCCGGGGCCGCTGTTGCCCGGGCCGCCGCCCGCATTCTTGGATGCGCCGCCGGCAACGTTCTTCAACTCTTCGCTATGGAGTTCGCGCATGATTCTCTCCTCAATCGCGCGCCGAGGATTAGTGCGCGCTGGAGGGACGAAGCCTCGTCAGCCGGCATTTGCAACGCCGGATTCCGGCCTGTCCTGAGAAGGGACGGACCCGGGCCCGATCATTGCCCGGTGCCGACCGGCGCCTCGACCGCCGCCGGGCAGGCTCCGCTCGCCGGCTCGGGCCGGCGGCGCGAGGGCGGCGGCTTGAGCCCGAACAGGGGCCTCAGCCAGGAGGTTCGGCGGGCGATCTCGAAGGCGAGCGCGCAGCCGGCGACGGTCGCCGCGAGCAGGATCGCGAACTCCGCCGCCGCGCCGAGCCCGAGCGGCCTCAGCCAGTAGCCGGCGAGGACGATGATCGTCTGGTGGGCGATATAATAAGGGAAGACGGCTTCGGTCAGGTAGCGGCGCGCTCGCCCGTCGCGGTGGAGGAAGAGCTGGGCCGCGCCGAGCAGCGCGAGGATCGCGGCCCAGGCCTGGACCGAGCGGGCGAGCCGGGCCGCCCAGACCGCGAGCC
>DATMVG010000170.1:0-5956 GCA_035563315.1 Allosphingosinicella sp.
CGTCAACAGCCGCGCCGACACGGTAACCGAGAGCGCCAACCAGGGCGCCGACACGGTCGAGAGCGCGATCGGCTACACGCTTCCGGCGCATGTCGAGAAGCTGATCCTGACCGGGAGCTCCGGCACCGACGGCACCGGCAACGCCCTCGCCAACAGCCTGGCCGGCAACGGGGCGGACAACGTCCTCAACGGGCTCGCCGGCAACGACGCCATCGACGGCGGCGCCGGCGGCGACCGCATCTACGGCGGCGAAGGCAACGACCTGCTGAGCGGCGGAAGCGGCGCCGACCGCTTCTACTTCACGTCGAGCCCGGGATCGGCCAATGCCGACAAGATCCTCGATTTCCACGCGCCGAGCGACAGCATCCATCTCGCCCGCTACGCCTTCGCCAATCTCGGCGCGCCCGGAGCGCTCAACGCCTCGGCCTTCCACAAGGGCACGGCCGCCCGCGATTCGTCCGACCGGATCGTCTACGACCAGGCCAGCGGCAAAATCTTCTACGACGCCGACGGCACCGGTTCGGCGGCCGCCCTGCTCGTCGCGACGGTCAGCGCCGGCACCGCGCTCACCAATGCCGACTTCATCGTCTACGGCTGATGCGACGACCGCGCCCGCTTCCCCGCGCCGCTCCCCGAACGGCTGGGCGGCGCTCGGAACCTACTGAATTTTTGAGAGTTATGATGAAATTCCCGTTAATATCGATCGCTGGGGGGCTGAGTTTGGCTGAGCGCGAGACCCGCGAGGTCCGCTTCTCGACAAAGAGCGACCCGGCCGCCGCGGCGCCCGGCGGGCGGCCGTGTGCCGCGCCCGAGGGCTCGCCCCTGATCCAGTGCGCTTTCCCATCCCCGACGACGAACCGGCGCCGCCCCGAGCGCGCGCACCCCTGCGCTTCCCACTCATAAAAACTTCGAAATAGGAGAGACCTTGATGAGCCACATGCACAACCACAGCCATGCCTTTCCCGCCGACGGCATCGGCGACGGGCATTCGCCGGCCGACGACCTGCTGCTCGTCGTCACCGAGGATCAGGTCGGCGACGGCAAGGGCGTCGCGCCCGGCAACCCGACGATCACGGTCGGCGCGCCCTCGACGATCAGCACGCTCGACACGAACGGCGACCAGGATTTCTTCAAGGTCACGCTGATCGCCGGCAAGACCTACGAAATCGGCATGTACGGCTTCGTCGGCGGCCCCGGCGGAGTGCCGCTCCAGGATCCCTATATCGAGCTCTACCGGTCGAACGGAACGACCCTGGTGGTGAGCGCCGACGGCGGCGCCGACACCCCGCCCAACCTGGTCAATTCCGGGCTCGACGTTCTCCTGACCTTCGAGGCCAAGATTTCCGGCACCTATTACATCAACGCCCGGGCCTTCGATAACAGCCCGATCGACGGCACCAACGGCGAGGGCGTCGGCGACTATGAGCTGTTCGTGCGCGAGCAGGACCCCGACGATCCGAACATCTACACCCCCTATTACGACCCCGACAGCCCGCTCTACGCGATCGACTGGGGAACCCAGGTCGACGGCACCGCGCGCAACCCCGACGGCGACGAGGGCAGCCGGCCGACCGGCAACGCCGAAGGCGACCCCGACAGCAAGGGCGAGACGGTCGGCCATTTCGGCCAGCCCACCGAGGGCAAGAACGTCATCAAGATCTATTTCGCCAAGGCCGGCGACGTCTACACGCCCGAGGATCCGTCGCAGCCCGGCATCCCGCCCGCCATCGTCGCGGTCGGCGCCAAGGATTTCGAGATCGACGCCGTCTGGACCTCGCTGCGCGAGTTCGAGAAGGTCGCCGACGTCGTCTATGTCGAGGCCGAGAATCGCGAGGAAGCCGACTTCCACTACGTCACCTATACCGGCACTCCGGGCCCGGGCATTTCGCTGCTCGGCTCGATGAGCCCGCCGCAGGAGCCCGACGAGGGCCTCGCCCAGTTCAATTCGGGCGACGAGCGCTGGAACGAGCAGAACCTCGCCCAGGGCGGCTTCTCCTTCGTCACCCTGATCCACGAATTCGGCCACGGCCACGGCCTCGCCCACCCGCACGACAATGGCGGCCGATCGGGCATCATGCGCGGCGTCGAGCCGGCCGGAATCAACACGCCCGGCGGAACGATCCCCGATCCGGTCGGCGTGTGGCCCGACTACACGACCGGCGATTACGACCTCAACCAGGGCGTCCACACGATGATGTCCTATGAGGACGGCTGGCAGACTTCGCCCTACGGCAGAGCGCCGACCGACGTCGGCTACGGCTATCTCGGCGGGCTGATGGCGTTCGACATCGCCGTGATCCAGGACAAATATGGCGTCAACGAGGAATGGGCGACCGGCAACGACACCTACGTCCTCAAGAACGTCAACGCTCCCGGCACCTACTATAGCAGCATCTGGGACGGCGGCGGAATCGACGAGATCGCCTATAGCGGCAGCAGGGACACCACCATCGACCTGCGCGCCGCCACCCTCCAATATGAGGTAGGCGGCGGCGGGCGCATGTCCTACGCCGACGGCATCCACGGCGGCTTCACCATCGCCAACGGGGTGACGGTCGAGAACGCCCGAACCGCGTCGGGCGACGACACGCTGATCGGCAACGACCGCCACAACGTCCTCTACGGCGGCCCGGGCGACGACGTCATCGTCGGAGCGGCGGGAAGCGACACCCTGAACGGCGGCACCGGCGTCGACCACATGACCGGCGGCACCGGCCATGACACCTACATGGTCAACCACAGCCTCGACGTCGTCGTCGAGCTCGCCAACCAGGGCACCGACACGGTGCAGAGCTCGCGCGACTACACGCTGCTCCCGCATTTCGAGAAGCTGATCCTGACCGGGACGCTCGACATTTCGGGCCGCGGCAACCTCCAGGACAATACGGTCACCGGCAATAGCGGCAACAACTTCCTGAACGGCGGCGGCGGCAACGACATCATCGAAGGCGGCGCCGGCGACGACGTCATCTACGGAAGCGAGGGCACCGACGTGCTCGAAGGAGGCGCCGGCCGCGACCGCTTCACCTTCAACACCGTGCTGGGCGCCGGCAATGTCGACGAGATCCTCGATTTCTCGACCGCCGACGACACCATCTACCTGGCCCGCTACACCTTCACCAACGTCGGCAACACGACCGGGCTCAGCGCCTCGGCCTTCCGCAACGGCACCGCCGCCGCGGACGACACCGACCGCATCGTCTACGATTCGGCGACCGGACGGATCTTCTACGACGCCGACGGCGCCGGCGGAGCGGCGGCGCAGCTGTTCGCGACCGTGGACGCCGGCACGGCGCTGACCCACAACGACTTCATCATCTACGGCGGCTGAGCGAGCCACCGCCGCTTTGCGGGCGCCGCCTCCCAACGCGGGAGGCGGCGCCCTTTTTTTGCCGGCCGGCCGGCCGGCGGGCCGCGCGACGCGGCCGCATTGCCGACCTCTTCGTCGACCGGCTACCAAGCGGCGGAGGGGAGACAGGGATTGAAGCCACCGAGCCGCCGCCACCATTCGGAACCCCGATGAGCGCGGGACTGCGCGGGACGGTGCGCGCGCCCGAATGGTGGGACTATAAGCTGGTCCCGCTGCTCACCGCCTTCTACGCGACCCTGGCGATGCTCGAGCGGCCGGTGGCCTCGGCCTGGCCGGCCGCGCTGGCGCTTCTGCTCGCGATCGTTCCGGGCGCCGCCTATGTCAGCCTGGTCAACGACGTCGCCGACCTCGACGAGGACCGGGCCGCCGGCAAGGCGAACCGGATGGAGGGCCGCTCCGGGCCGTTCCGGGCCGCCGCCCTGGCGCTGCCGCTGGCGGCCGGAATCCTGTTCCTGTTCCTGTGGCGCGACGATCCGCTGCTCTTCGCCGCCTATCTCGCCGCCTGGATCGCCTTCACCCTCTATTCGGTGCCGCCCTTCCGGCTGAAGGCGCGCGGCCTTTGGGGAGTGCTCGCCGACGCTTCGGGCGCCCATCTCTTCCCGACCCTGGTCGCCATGCTGCTCGCCTTCCGCGCCGCCGGCAGCCCCGTCGACCCGGCGTGGATCGCCGCCGGCGCCGCCTGGGCTCTGGGCTACGGGCTGCGCGGCATCCTGTGGCACCAGCTCAGCGACCGCGACAACGACCGAGCCGCTGGAGTGCGCACCTTCGCCCAGCGCCATCCGCCCGCGGTGGCGGCTCGGCTCGGCCTCTTCCTGGCCTTTCCGCTCGAGCTGGCCGGGCTGGCGGCCTTGCTCTGGCGGCTGGGAAGCCCCCTCCCGGCGCTGCTCCTGCTTTTCTATCTCTTGCTCGTGGCGCTTCGGGTGAGGCTTTGGAAGATGAGGGCGGTCGTCGTCGAGCCTCGGCCCGATTACTTGATATTGCTTCACGAATATTACGACGTGTTCCTGCCGCTCGCCGTGCTGGCCGCCTGCGCCCTTCGCCATCCGATCGACCTCGTCGCGCTCGCGGCACACCTGCTGCTCTTCCACCGGCGGCCGCTCGATTCGGCGCTCGACATTTGGAAGCTGGCCGGCCGCCTCGCCTTCGAGTGGCGGCGGCGGCGCTGAGGCTCAGCCCAGGCGGGCGACGACGTGCGGCCGGGCGAGCCGGTAGAACAGCCAGGCGGCGACGAGCATGATCGCGGCGAGGCCGGCGACGAGCATGAAGCCGCCGCCGATGCCGCCGGCGGTGATCCACGACCGGCTCGTCTCGAGCAGCGGGGTGACCGGGTTGAGCCGGAGCAGGCCGCTCTCCGCCGCCGGGTAGATGATCGGGGTCAGGAAGAACCAGAAGCCGGCGATCAGCAGCAGCCCCTGGCGGACGTCGTCGTAGAGCAGGCCGAGCGGGGCGGCGAGCAGTCCGAGCGCGAAGCCCAAGAGCGCCAGGGCGGCCATGCCGACCGGAAGCAGAAGCGCCGACGGCGCCGGAACGATCGCGAAGGCGGCGAGGACCGCGGCCAGCGCCGCCAGCCGGACGAGGGCGTTGAGCGCGACCTCATAGGCGCCGGCGAGCAGGATCGCCTCGTGCGGCACCCGGCTCCGGGTGATCATCGGCCGGGCGCCCCACAATTGCTGGAGCGGCGCGTTGAGCGAGTCGACGAAGACCTGCCAGAGCACCATCCCGGCGAGGACGTGGACGGCATAGGGCAATTCGGTGCCGCCGATCCCGAAGATGCGGCGCGACTGGAGATAGACGCAGATCGCGGTCGCCGCCGCCGCCGGAAGCACGAGCCACAGGTAGCGAAGCAGCGAGCGGCGGTGGCGGGCGCGCAGATTGGCCCGGAACAGGTGCCAGCCGACGCCCAGCGACCGGCGCAGGTCGCGCGCCGCCTCGGCCAGGAACCGGCGCGGATCGGCGAGCTCGGAACGGGCGCTGGAGACGGTCTCGGGCATGGCCGGCGCGGACCATAAGCGGGCGCCGGGGCCGTGTCGATGCGCGCGGCGGCCCCTGTACAGCGGCCCGCATTTCGGGTAACTCCCATCTACTCCCAAGAGAGTAGCAGGCACCAACTGAGGCCCCGGAACCCTTTCCCGGGGCCTTTTCGTCGCGCGCAGGGCCGTTGCGGAGCCCGCTCGCGCGCGTGCGAGCGACTGCTGCATCGATTTGAACTGAGTGGTTTTTTCCTAGATTATCGTCGCCTTCTGTGCCATTGGCTCGACTGGAGCCGACTCACGCGTGCGGGGGCAGCGAAGCAGTTCGGCGTTGCGGGGAGTCCAGAAAAATGCCGGCATCCATCTCGGTCACGCGTCTGCGCAGCTTTCTCAACGATGCCGACGGCGACAATGTCGCGGATCCGCTCGATACCTTCAGCCATACCATCATCATCGCCAACGGCGCCGGCGAGGATGCCCTCAACGTCCTCGACACCGAGACCGAGAACGGCCTGACCATCGACCCGGGCTCGGTCAACATCGGCCCGATCGCGGTCGACAACACGATCAACGGAGTCGTCGGCAACACCCCCTACAACATCCTCGCCTCGACCCT
>DATMVG010000171.1:0-8097 GCA_035563315.1 Allosphingosinicella sp.
GCCGGCGAGCCCGGCACCAGGGCGAGGCGCGGAGCGGCGGGCAGGCCGCCCTGCGACTGATGTCCTCGGCTGATGCTGAGCCTGCCGGTACGCATCGGACCATCTAGGCCGGACAAGGTAAATCTTGTCGAAGCGGGCATCGTAAATTCCGCGTAAACCAAAGACTTGCGCTCAGGACCCCTTCTTTCGCGGAGCCGCCTTCCTGGCCGGCGCCCGCCGGCCCGGCTTCTTCGACGGACCCTTGGCGGCGCGGTCGTCGATCAACTGGGCGGCCTCCTCGAGAGTCAGCGAGTCGGGCGCCAGCGTCTTGGGCAAGGTGGCATTGGTCGCGCCGTCGGTGACATAGGCCCCGAAGCGGCCCTCCATCAGCCGGATCTCAGCCTCCGTGCGCGGGTGCTTGCCGAGCGTCCGGAGCGGCTCGCGCGATCCGCGGCCGCGGCCGCCGCCGGCCGCCGCGTCGGCGAGCTTCGCCACCGCCGCGTTCATGCCGACCTCGAACACCTCGGCGGTGGAGGCCAGCCTGGCATATTTGCCGTCATGGGCGAGATAGGGGCCGTAGCGGCCGATGCTCGCAATGATCGGCTTGCCCGATTCCGGATGGGCGCCGACGGTTCGCGGAAGCGACAGCAGCCTGAGCGCGAAATCGAGGTCGAGAGCCTCCTGCGGGACGTCCTTGGGCAGTGAGGCGCGCCTGGCGTGCTTGCCCTCGCCGAGCTGGACGTAGGCGCCGAATCGGCCGGTGCGCAGGCTGACCTCCTCGCCCGAGGCCGGATCCGGACCGAGCGCCTGGGGGCCGCCATCCTCCTCGCCGCCCTCGGCGCCGAAGCGGCGCGTAAACTTGCATTCGGGATAGTTGGAGCAGGCGACGAACGCGCCGAACCGCCCGCCGCGAAGCGCCAGCCGCCCTTCGCCGCAGGCCGGGCAAAGGCGGGGGTCGCTGCCGTCGCCCTTGTCGGGGAACAGCCAAGGGGCGAGGAAATCGTCGATGGCCGCGGTGATCTCGGACGGCTTCTGCTCCATCACCTCGAGGGTCTTCGGCTTGAAATCGCGCCAGAACTCCTCGAGCACGTCGCGCCAGGCCATGCGGCCGCCGGAAATGTCGTCGAGCTCGTCCTCGAGGTGGGCGGTGAAATCGTAGGAGACGTAGCGTTCGAAGAAGCGCTCGAGGAAGGCGGTCAGAAGCCGCCCGCTCTCCTCGGGGACGAGCCGGTTCTTCTCGGCCCTCACATATTCGCGGTCCTTGAGCGTCTGCAGGGTCGAGGCGTAGGTCGACGGCCGGCCGATGCCGACCTCCTCCATCTTCTTGACCAGGCTCGCCTCGGAGTAACGGGGCGGCGGCTGGGTGAAATGCTGCTCGGCCAGGACCTTCTTCCTCGCCGGCGTATCGCCCTCGCGAAGCCGCGGCAGGCGCCGCGATTCCTCGTCCTCGGCGTCGTCGCGGCCTTCCTCGTAGAGGGCGAGAAAGCCGGGGAAGAGGACGACCTGCCCGGTTGCCCGAAGCGCGGTCCGGCCGGTGCCCTCGACGAGCTCCGCGGTGGTCCGCTCGAGCCGGGCCGAGGCCATCTGGCTGGCCAGAGCGCGCTTCCAGATCAGCTCGTAGAGCCGGGCATGCTCGCCCGACCCGGCACGGTCGCGCGAGAAATCGGTGGGCCGGATCGCCTCGTGGGCCTCCTGAGCGTTCTTCGCCTTGGTCTCGTAGTGGCGCGGCTTGTCGGGCACGTAGCCGGCGTCGTAGCGCTCCGTGACCGCCCGGCGAGCGGCCGAGATCGCCTCTGGCGCCATCTGGACTCCGTCGGTGCGCATGTAGGTGATCGCGCCGTCCTCGTAGAGGTCCTGGGCCAGCCGCATCGTCCGGCTCGCGGCGAAGCCGAGCTTGCGCGCCGCCTCCTGCTGCAGGGTCGAGGTGGTGAAGGGCGGCGGCGGGCTGCGGCCGAGCGGCCTGGTCTCGACCGAGGCGACGGTGAAGCCGCCCTCCTCCACGGCGCGCTTCGCGGCCTCGGCGGTGCCCTGGTCGCCGATCGTCAGGCGGTCGATCTTCTCGCCGTCGAAGCGCACCAGGCGGGCGAGGAACTCGGTCCCGTCCGCCTCGAGCAAGGCGGCGACGCTCCAATATTCCTGGGCCCGGAACAGCTCGATCTCGCGCTCGCGGTCGACGATCAGGCGAAGCGCCACCGACTGGACCCGACCGGCCGACTTGGCGCCGGGGAGCTTGCGCCAAAGCACCGGCGAGAGCGTGAAGCCGACCAGATAATCGAGCGCGCGGCGGGCGCGATAGGCGTCGATCAGATCCTCGTCGAGCGCCCGCGGCCGCTTCATCGCCTCGCCCACCGCCGACTTGGTGATGGCGTTGAAGGTCACCCGCTCGACATGGGCGGGAAGCGCCTTGCGCTTCGCCAGCACCTCCTGGACGTGCCAGCTGATCGCCTCCCCTTCCCGGTCCGGGTCGGTGGCGAGGATCAGCGAGTCCGCCTTCTTGGCCTCGTCGGCGATCGCCTTGAGCTGGCGCGCCTTGTCCGGATAGGCCTCCCATTCCATCGCGAAGCCCGCGTCGGGATCGACCGACCCGTCCCTGGGCGGAAGATCGCGGACATGGCCGTAGGAAGCGAGCACCCGGTAGCCGCCGCCGAGATACTTCTCGATGGTCTTGGCCTTGGCCGGCGATTCGACGACGACGAGCTTCATCCCGACTCCTTCACGCGTACACGCGTACAGGGTGCGGAGCCGCCGCGGGCGCCGTCAAGCGCCATGGCAGCCCTGTCCGGAAGCGACGATCCGGACGCGTTCACACGGGATTCCCGTCACTTCTGTAACTTCCGACGCCGGCCAAACGCTCGAAGGCTTCCAACCGCTCGCGAAGGGCGTCGGGATCGGGATCGCCGGCGAGCCGCTCCGCCAGACGGTCGAGCCGGCCGAGCAGCCGCATGGCGCCGGCGACGTCGTCGCGCTGGACGAAGCCGACCAGCCGGCCGCGATAGAAGCGCGGCACCAGGAGGGACTCGATCCCGCCATGGCCGGCGAGCGGCGAGCAGCATGCCCGCCGTACCGACCGGGCGAATTCCTGCGCCCGATCCCAGGCGGCGGCGAAGCTCTCCGCGCCGGGCCGCTTTCGCAGGCGATAGGCGGACTGGCGGGTCATGCCGAGCGAGCGGGCGGCCTCGCCGGGGCCGGCGCCGCGGGCGAGAGCGAGGAGGAAGCGCAGCTGGAGCGACTCGCTCCAGCCATTGTGCTGGGCGCGCAGGGGGACGGGCGTGAAGGCGAGCAGCTCGGCGACGGTCATGATTCGGAACGTAAAGTGAACGGCGGCTGTAGGAAACAGCTTTTTCGACGTGTCGCCCGCTTGGTCCGATCGGGCGTCCGCGCGGGGCGGCGCCCGCCGGTCAGGCCGCGAGGCTCACCCGGCCGCCGGCGTGGCGCTCGAGCCTTCCGGCCAGCTCGAGCTCGAGCAGAACCGTCTGCACCGCCGCCGGCGCCAGGCCGGACTGGCGGATCAGCTCGTCGACGGGGACCGGCGTCACGCTGAGCAGCCCCCAGACTCGACGGCGCGCGTCGTCGTCGACCTCCGCGTCCGCGGCCGGGGCGGCATAGCGGCGCTCGGGCTGGCGGAACGGGCGGGGCCGAAGCGGATCCACCGCCTCGACGACATCCTCGGCGGTCTGGACCAAGGTCGCGCCCTCGCGGATGAGCTGGTTGCATCCCTGGGCGCGGGGATCGAGCGGCGAGCCGGGGACGGCCATCACCTCGCGGCCGAAATCGGCGGCGAGGCGAGCGGTGATCAGCGAGCCGGACCTGGGCGCCGCCTCGATCACCACCGTGCCCTGGGCGAGACCGGCGATGATCCGGTTGCGATAGGGGAAATGGCGCGCCCGCGGCTCGACGCCCGGAGGCTGCTCGGCGAGCAGCAGGCCGCTCTGGCCGATGGCGCGCTGGCGCTCCTCATTCTCGGGCGGGTAGACGATGTCGATGCCGCCGGCGATGACGGCGACGGTGCCGCTCTCCAGGGCGCCGTCGTGGGCGGCCGAGTCGATTCCCCGAGCCAAGCCCGAGACCACCACCAGCCCGGCGAGGCCGAGGTCGCGCGCGAGCTGGCGGGCGAAGCGGCAGGCCGCCGCCGAAGCGTTGCGAGCGCCGACCATCGCCACCGCCGGCCTGTCGAGCAAGGTCAGGTCGCCCTTCGCGATCAGCGCCGGCGGCGCCGTCTCGATCTCCGCCAGAAGCGACGGATAGAGGCCCTGGCCGAGGAACAGGTAGCGGGCGCCGAGGCGCTCGACCTCGTCCATCTCCCGGTCGATCTGGCTCCTGCCGGCGAGCCTCGGCGCCCGGCCGCCGCCGCGCGCCGCCAGATCGGGGATGGCGTCGATCGCCGCCTGGGCCGAGCCGAAGCGGGCGAGCAGCTGGAAATAGGTGATCGGCCCGATATTCTCCGAGCGGATCAGGCGCAGCCGGGCGACGTGATCGGGCGAGGCCGGCATGTCAGCGGCTCGCCCGTCCGACCCTGGGCTCGGTTCCCCTGAACAGCCGGCCGAGATTGGCTCGGTGCTTCCACAGCACCAGCAAGGCGAAGCCGGCGAAGAGCAAGGCGAGATCGAACCGGTCGAGGAGAAAGGCGGCGACGGGCGCGGCGACGGCGGCCGCCATCCCGCCGACCGACGAATAGCGGCTCGCCAGCAGGGCGGCGATCCAGACCGCCGCGATCGCCAGCGCGGCCGGCCACAGCAGCGCCGCGACGACTCCGATCAGCGTCGCCACGCCCTTGCCGCCGCGAAAGCCCAGCCAGGCCGGATAGAGATGGCCGAGAAAGGCGCTCAGCCCGGCGAGCGGGGCAAGCTGAGCCATGTCCGGCCACAGGGCCTGGACGATGAGCACCGCCGCCGCGCCCTTGGCGGCGTCGAGCGCGAGGGTCGCGGCGGCGAGCCCCTTGCGCCCGGTGCGAAGGACGTTGGTCGCGCCGATATTGCCGGAGCCGATGGCGCGCACGTCGCCGAGCCCCGCAAGCCGGGTGAGGAGCAGGCCGAACGGCACCGAGCCCAGCAGATAGCCGATCAGGATGGTCGCGACCGGCTCGAGGAGGGTGTCGAAGGTTATCACGGCGCCGTGAGGCCCACGGGTAAGCAAAGCGCAGAGCGGGCGCAACCGCGTTCGCGACCCCCCGCGAGACCGGCGCCGCCCGCCGCGGTCCCCGCCCGTCATGCCGAACCCGTTTCAGCATCCGGTCCGCAGGCCGCGCCGCGGCTCGAAGCTGGACCCTGAAACAAGTTCAGGGTGACGGAGGGGGCGCTCAGGATGACGGCGGCGGCGTTCAGGGTGACGGCGGGGCGCTCAGGGTGACGGCGGGGGCGCTCGGGGTGACGGTGGGGTCCGGGGAGTCCCCGCCGCCCCTTATTGCGAGCCGTTCGCACTGGCTTTCGAGAGGAGAATGAAGCTATTGGCGGTCAGAGCAACGGGGACGACGGCTTTGGATTACCAGCGCATCTTCGCGGAGGCCATCGAGCGGCTCCACGCCGAGGGCCGCTATCGCGTGTTCATCGACATCCTGCGCAACAAGGGCAGCTTCCCCAACGCCCGCTGCTTCGCCGGCCATAACGGACCCAAGCCGATCACCGTTTGGTGCTCCAACGACTATCTCTGCATGGGCCAGCATCCCGACGTGGTCGAGGCGATGGAGGAGGCGCTTCACGACGTCGGCGCCGGCTCCGGCGGGACCCGAAACATCGGCGGCAACACCCATTACCATATCGAGCTCGAGGCCGAGCTCGCCGACCTGCACGGCAAGGAAGCCGCCTTGCTGTTCACCTCCGGCTACATCTCCAACGAGGCGACCCTGTCGACCCTGGCGAGGCTGCTGCCCGGCTGCATCATCTTCTCCGACGAACTGAACCATGCCTCGATGATCGCCGGAATCCGCAATTCCGGCTGCGAGAAGCGGGTCTTCCGCCACAACGACCTCGCCCATCTCGAGGCCCTGCTCGCCGAGGCCGACCCCGACGCGCCCAAGCTGATCGCGTTCGAGAGCGTCTATTCGATGGACGGCGACGTCGCTCCGATCGCGGCCATCTGCGACCTCGCCGACCGCTACCACGCCCTCACCTATCTCGACGAGGTCCACGCCGTCGGCATGTACGGCGCCCGCGGCGGCGGAATCTCCGAGCGCGACGGAGTCGCCCACCGGCTGAGCGTGATCGAGGGCACGCTCGGCAAGGCGTTCGGAGTGATGGGCGGCTATATCGCCGCCGAGAGGAACTTCGTCGACGTCGTCCGAAGCTACGCGCCCGGCTTCATCTTCACCACCTCGCTGTCGCCGGTGCTGGTCGCCGGCGCGCTGGCGAGCGTCCGCCACCTCAAGCGGTCGAGCGCCGAGCGCGAGGCCCAGCAGGCCAGTGCGGCGACCCTGAAGCGGATCTTCGCCGAGGCGGGGCTGCCGGTCATGCCTTCGGCATCGCACATCGTCCCGCTGCTGGTCGGCGATCCCGTCACCGCCAAGCGGATCAGCGACATATTGCTCGCCGAATATGGCATGTACGTTCAGCCGATCAACTATCCGACGGTGCCGCGCGGCACCGAGCGGCTTCGCTTCACCCCCGGCCCGGCCCATGACGAGGCGATGATGAGCGAGCTGGCCAAGGCGCTGGTCGAGATCTGGGACCGGCTGGAGCTTCGCGCCGCGGCCTGAAGGCGCGATCGTCCCGGGCGCCGCTCCTTCGAGAGGCCGCTTCGACAAGCTCAGCGGCTCCTCAGGATGAGCGGACGGGGAACCCCATCGGTGCCGCTCATCCTGAGGAGGGACCGAGCCCCGGCGAAGGCCCGTCCCGAAGGACGATCCGGGTGGTCAAACGGGCGCCACTCCCCTAGTGCATGGGTGTCGTTCCACATGCGGAGTCTCCTCGCTTGGCCGAGCGAATCGCCATCGTTGCCGACCATGCCGCTTTCGAGATGAAGATGCTGCTCGTCGAGCATCTGCGCTCCGGCGGCCATGACGTGCTCGATCTCGGCACGGCGTCGACCGACAGCGTCGACTATCCCGATTACGGCTATCGGCTCGCGCAGGCGATCGCCTCGGGCGAAGCCGGGCGGGGCGTCGCGCTGTGCGGCTCGGGAGTCGGAATCTCGATCTCGGTCAACCGCCACCCCGCCTGCCGCTGCGCCCTCGTCTCCGAGCCGGTCTCGGCCCGGCTGGCGCGCGAGCATAACGACGCCAACGTCGTCGCGCTGGGCGCCCGGCTGATCGGGCCGGAAATGGCCAAGGCCTGCGTCGAGGCCTTCCTCGCCGAGCCCTTCGGCGGCGGGCGCCACCAGCGCCGGGTCGACAAGCTTTCCAACCCGCTTTTCGTCAAGGAGCCCGCATGAGCAGCCGACCCGCCTTCGACTTTGCCGACGTCAAGTCGCGCGGCTTCTTCTCCGACCGGCTCGGCACCGCCGACGCCGCCGTCGCCGAGGCCATCGCCGCCGAGATCGACCGGCAGCAGAACCAGATCGAGCTGATCGCGTCCGAGAATATCGTCTCGCGCGCCGTGCTCGAGGCGCAGGGCTCGGTGCTGACCAACAAATATGCCGAAGGCTATCCGGGCCGGCGCTATTATCAGGGCTGCGCGCCTTCGGACTCGGTCGAGACTCTCGCCATCGAGCGGGCCAAGCAGCTGTTCGGCTGCGCCTTCGCCAACGTCCAGCCCCATTCGGGCGCCCAGGCGAACGGCGCCGTCATGCTGGCGCTGACCAGGCCCGGCGACACGATCATGGGCCTGTCGCTCGACGCCGGCGGCCACCTCACCCACGGCGCCAGGCCGGCCCTGTCGGGCAAGTGGTTCAACGCCGTCCAATATGGCGTCCGCGAGGACGACCATCGAATCGACTTCGACCAGGTCGAGCGCCTCGCCCGGGAGCACCGGCCGAGGCTGATCATCGCCGGCGGCTCGGCCTATCCGCGGCATATCGACTTCGCCCGATTCCGCGCCATCTGCGACGAAGTCGGCGCCCTGTTCCTGGTCGACATGGCCCACTTTGCCGGACTGGTCGCGGCCGGCGAGCACCCCTCGCCCTTCGGCCACGCCCATGTCGTCACCACCACCACCCACAAGACGCTTCGGGGCCCCCGCGGCGGGATGG
>DATMVG010000172.1:0-2361 GCA_035563315.1 Allosphingosinicella sp.
GAACGGGCCGTTGCGCGCCCGCTACCGGGCGACGGTCGAGGTCGGGCGGCCGAGCGTCGACCTCGCCGAGCTTGCGATCGCCCCGCTCCGCGAGCTTCCGGGCGAGGTCATCCCCTATATCTGGCCGAGCCGCTATTGCGAGGCCGACCGGTTCGAGACCTTCGTCGCCCGCCGGTTCGGGAGGCATGAGGGCGGCGCCAAGGTCGCGGCGATGGCCGAGTGGATCCGGAGCCGGCTCGACTATCGGTCCGGAAGCAGCGATTCGACGACCACCGCGGCCGACACCTTCGTCTCGCGCGAGGGCGTGTGCCGCGACTATGCCCACCTGCTCGCCGCCTTCGCCCGGGCGGCGGCGGTCCCGGCGCGGCTGGTCTCGGCCTATGCGCTCAAGGTCGATCCGCCCGATTTCCACGCCGTCGTCGAGGTCTGGCTGGGCGGCGGCTGGCGGCTGGTCGACCCGACCGGAATGGCGCCGCCCGACGGCCTCGTCCGGGTCTGCGTCGGCCGCGACGCCACCGACATCGCCTTCCTGACCAGCTTCGGCGAGGCCGAGATGAGGGCCCAGAGCGTCGCCGTCACCCGCGCCGAGCCCTGAGGATCGGGCGCGCCCCTCCTCCAGCGCCGAGGAGCGGTGGACAGCTGCCCCAACCCGTCATGCCGAACTTGTTTCAGCATCCAGCGTCGAGCCCCTGGGCGGGTGACGCGCTGGACCCTGAAACATGTTCAGGGTGACGTGCGGGGGGGGGCGGTGGCGGCCGACGTGGTTGACCCGGGGACCGGCCCCAACGCGTCATGCTGAACTTGTTTCAGCATCCAGCGTCGAGCGGCAGGGCGGGTGGCGCGCTGGACCCTGAAACGAGTTCAGGGTGACGTTGGAGGGCCGCGCTGCGCGGCGTA
This sequence comes from Allosphingosinicella sp., assembly GCA_035563315.1. Classification (GTDB taxonomy): domain Bacteria; phylum Pseudomonadota; class Alphaproteobacteria; order Sphingomonadales; family Sphingomonadaceae; genus Allosphingosinicella. The sequence continues at coordinate 898 of DATMVG010000172.1, forward strand.
CGCCCGCGTCCGGCCCCGACCCGTCATGCTGAACATGTTTCAGCATCCGGCGTCGAGCGGCAGGGCGGTGACGCGCTGGACCCTGAAACAAGTTCAGGGTGACGTGCGGGAGTGACATGCTCGGGATGCGCGGGGGGTTGCGGCGGGCGGCGGTGGCGGGGGGTTCGGGGGCTCTGGCCGGCGCGGGGCGGGCGGGCCGGGCGCTAGAGGAAGGCGACGAGGGCGAAGCCGGCGGCGAGAAGGATCAGGAAGGTCCAGCTGACCAGGGTCAGCCGGCGCTCGATGAACTCCTGCATCGGCGCTCCGTAGCGGCGAAGCAGCCAGGCGATGGCGAAGAAGCGCGCGCCGCGCGTGATCAGCGCCGTCACGACGAAGATCGGGAAGCTGAAGGCGGCGAAGCCGCTGGCGATGGTGACCAGCTTGAACGGGATCGGAGTGAGCCCCTTCACCAGGATGATGGCGGCGCCATATTCGGCGTACCAGCGGCGGAAATCCTCGATCCCGTCGTGCATGCCGTAGACGGTCATCAGCCACTGGCCGACGCTGTCGTAGAGGAAATAGCCGATCGCATAGCCGAACATCCCGCCGAGCACCGAGGAGATCGTGCAGACGGTGGCGATCAGATAGGCCTGGTCGCGCCGAGCAAGCACCATCGGGACCACCATCACGTCGGGCGGGATCGGGAAGAAGCTGCTCTCGGCGAAGGAGATGACCGCCATCGAGCGGATGGCGTGGCGGTGGCTCGCGAGCCGAAGGGTCCAGTCGTAAAGCGCTCGAAACATGAAGGGCCCCGGCTTGATCGGTCGCCGGGCCATAGCGGCGAAAAACCGGGCGCACCAGTGTGCCCCAGGCGGCGGCGTCAGTCCTCGTCGAGCGGCCGCTCCGGGTCGAGGAAGCGCGCCCCCGCCCCCTCCGCGGCCACGGCGTCGCCGGGATTGCGCAGCGGACAGGCGTCGACCGAAAGGCAGCCGCAGCCGATGCAGCCGTCGAGATTGTCGCGAAGCCGGGCGAGCTGGGCGATTCGCCGGTCGAGGTCGGCCCGCCAGGCGCCGGCGAGCCGGGCCCAGTCGGCCTTGCCGGGGGTCCGGTCGCCGGGCAGGGCGGCCAGCCTCGCCTTGATCTCGGCGAGCGAGACGCCGAGCTGCTGGGCGACCTTGATGATCGCGATCCGGCGCAGCGCCGCCCGCTCGTAGCGGCGCTGGTTGCCGCCCGAGCGCCAGCCGGCGATCAGCCCGCGCCGCTCGTAGAAGTGGATCGCCGAGACCGCGACTCCGCTCCGCCGGGCGAGCTCGCCCACCGACAGAACCTTGGGAAGGGAGGCCGGCGAGGCCGGTTCGGATTTTTTTCGATTCACCGCTTGACCTCAACTTTGGTTGAGGTTGCATAAGGCCCGCTTCCTGATTGCACAAGAGGGAGGAAGCGATGAACGAACCGATGATGATGCTCCGCCAGGGCCGCGCCCCG
>DATMVG010000173.1:0-6479 GCA_035563315.1 Allosphingosinicella sp.
GATGGTCAAGGAGCTCGCCGCGCTGGCCACCGCCTTCCCCGCCGCCCACTGAAAGGGGACACGTACTTTTTCGCGAAAAAGTACGTGTCCCCATCCTTCCCGCCTCAGCCGCCGCGAAGCAATCCCACCGCCGAGTCGCGCTCCATCAGGTAGAGCAGGTTGCGAGCGGCCTTGCCGCGCTCGCCTTCGAGGCCGCCGTCGCGGTCGACGAGGAGCCGCGCATCGTCGGTCGCCGGCTGGGCCAAGGCGGCGATCTGCTCCGGCCTCGCCAGCCGGAACTGCGCCTCGCCCGACTGGCGAGTGCCGAGTATCTCGCCGGCGCCGCGAAGCCTCAGATCCTCCTCGGCGATGCGGAAGCCGTCATTGGTCTCGCGCATCAGCGACAGCCGCGCGCGCGCCGTCTCGCCGAGCGAATTGCTGCGCAGCAAAAGGCAGACGCTGCGCTCCTCGCCGCGCCCGACCCGGCCGCGCAGCTGGTGGAGCTGGGCAAGGCCGAAGCGGTCGGCATGCTCGACGATCATCAGCGAGGCATTGGCCACGTCGACCCCGACCTCGATCACCGTCGTCGCGACGAGCACGGCGATCTCGCCGCGCTGGAAGGCCGCCATCACCGAGTCCTTGTCCGGCCCCTTCATCCGCCCGTGGACGACTCCGACCCTGTCGCCGAAGCGAAGCCGCAGAAGCTGCGCCCGCTCCTCGGCGGCGGCGAGGTCGCCGGTCTCGCTCTCCTCGACCAGCGGACAGACCCAATAAGCCTGCCTTCCGGCGGCGATGTGGCGACCGAGCGCGTCGACCACCTCCGGCAGCCTTTCCTCGCTCACCACCCGAGTCTCGACCGGCTGGCGACCCGGCGGCATCTCGTCGAGGCGGCTCACGTCCATCTCGCCATAATGGGTGAGGGTGAGGGTTCGCGGGATCGGGGTCGCGGTCATCACCAAGAGGTGCGGCGGCCGCTCGGCCTTGCTCGCCAGCATCATCCTTTGAGCGACTCCGAAGCGATGCTGCTCGTCGACCACGGCCAGGCCGAGGCGACGGTAAGCCACCTTCTGCTGGAAGATGGCGTGGGTGCCGACGAGGATATGGATCGATCCGTCGGCAAGGCCCATCAGGCAGGATTCGCGGGCCCTTCCCTTCTCGCGGCCGGTCAGGATGGCGACGTTGACCGGCAGTCCGGCGAGCTGGCGCGAAAGCGTGTCGTGATGCTGGCGAGCGAGGATCTCGGTCGGCGCGAGCAGGGCCGCCTGGGCGCCCGCCTCGACCGCCGCCAGCATCGCCATCAGCGCGACCAGCGTCTTGCCCGAGCCGACGTCGCCCTGGAGGAGGCGAAGCATCGGCACCTCCTGCTGAAGGTCGCCCTCGATCTCGCGCCCGGCCCGAAGCTGCGCGGCGGTCGGCGAATAAGGCAGGGCGAGCCTTTCGCGAAGGGAGCCGTCGCCGGTCAGCTTCAGGCCCTTGCGCCGCCGCGACGAGGCTCGGACCAGCATCAGCGCAAGCTGGTTGGCGAAGATCTCGTCATAAGCGAGCCGCTCGCGCGCCGCGGCGGCGGCGGGATCGCGGTGCGCGGTCGCCAGGGCCTCGCCCCAGTCCGGCCAGCCGCGCTGCGCCTTGAGGCTCGGCTCGATCCATTCGCCGAGCTCCGGCCGCCGGGCCAGCGCCTGCTCGGCGAGGTCGCCGAGCCGCTTGTTGGTGAGGCCCTCCGACAGCGGGTAGACCGGCTCGCGCTCGGGTATCTCGCCTGCTTCCTCCGGATGAAGCGCATAGTCGGGATGGACGATCTGCAGGTCCTGGCCGTAGCGGTCGAGCCGGCCCGACACGATCCGCGCCTTGCCGAGCGGCAATTGCTTCTTCGCCCAGGCCGGGTTGTGGAAATAGACCAGGGTCACATAGTCGCCGCCGCCATCCTCGGCGAAGATTCGAAGCGGGCTTCGCGCGCCGCCCTCGCGATAGTCGCGAGCGGTCACCGCGATCGTGATCGTCCGCCCGACATCGGCTTCGTCGAGCCTGTCGACCTTCTTTCGGTCGATCCAGCTCTCCGGCAGGTGGAACAGGATGTCGACCGCCCGCTCGAGCCCGAGCCGGTGGAGCGGCTTGGCGAGCTGCGGCCCGACGCCCTTCAGCGCCTCGACTTCGGCGAACAGCGGATTGAGGACCTCGGGGCGCATCCCCGCCCCTTACCAACCCGCCTCCCCATCGTCATGCCGGACGTGATCCCTGGTCGTCATGCCGGACTTGATCCGGCATCCGCCTTCTTTCGCCACGCACGAAGTCAGGCCCGGAGCCCCGCGACCCGCGCGATCCACCCTCTCTCCCAAAGGGAGAGGGTCGGGGTGAGGGGCTACGGCCCCCGCGGATCACCCCCACGTCAGTTACCCCCCACCCTACCCTCCCCCTCCGGGGGAGGAGATCCGCGGCCCACAGCCTGGCCACCCGCCCCTCATCGTCATGCCGGGCGACAAAGTGGCGGGGACGGGGTGACGAGCGAGAGCGGGGCGCCTACATACGGGCGCCTGCGCCGCCTGGATTTCCCAGCGCGGCCCTTTTTCCGTTGGAGACCATGGAACGCGACGCCCGCCTCAAGCGCCTTCGCTTCCGCGCCTGGCATCGCGGCACGCGCGAGGCCGATCTCCTGGTCGGCGGCTACTTCGACCGCCATCACCGCGCCTGGAGCGAAGCCGACACGGCCTGGTTCGAGGCTCTGCTCGAGGAGCAGGACGTCGACATCATCGCCTGGGCGATCGGAACCGCGGAGCCGCCGGAGCGGTTCGGCGGGGACATGATGCGCCGGCTCAGGACGGTGAATTATATCGAGCACCCGGAATAGCTTGACCGACCTTCCCAAGATCCTCTCCGCCTCTCGGCCGATGATTCTGGCCGGCGCGCCCGCGGGCTTCCTGCCCTGGCTCGCCGCCGACCTCGCGCGCGCCGCCGGCGGCCGCGCCGTCTTCGTCGCTCCCGACGAGTCGGCGATGCGCGCCATCGCCGATGCCGCCGCCTATTTCGCGCCCGAGCTCCAGGTCCTCGCCTTCCCGGCCTGGGACTGCCTGCCCTACGACCGAAGCTCGCCCTCCCTCCGTTCGACGTCCGAGCGGCTGGCGACCCTGCACGCGCTCCAGCGCAAGCGCGACAAGCCGCAGCTCCTCGTCACCACGGTCAACGCCGCGCTCCAGCGAACTCTGACCCCGTTCCGGATCCGCCAGCTCGTCGCCCGGCTCGCGCCCGGCGAACGGATCGACCTCGAGCGCCTTACCGCCTTGCTCCAGGCGAACGGCTACGGCCGCACCGAGACGGTTCGCGATCCGGGCGAGTTCGCCGTTCGCGGCGGCCTCGTCGACCTGTTCCCCGCCGGCGAGGAGCAAGCACTTCGGCTCGACTTCTTCGGCGACGAGATCGAGAGCGTGCGCCGCTTCGACCCCGCCACTCAGCGCAGCATCGACCGGATCGACGGCTTCACCTTGCTCCCCGCCTCGGAGACCCTGCTCGGCGAGGACAGCGTCAAGCGCTTCCGCGCCGGCTATCGCGAGCTTTTCGGCGCCAACGCGACCGGCGACCCGCTCTACCAGGCGGTCTCGGAAGGGCGGCGCATCGCCGGCATCGACCATTGGCTGCCTTTGTTCGAGGAGCGGCTGGTGCCGCTGTTCGACCATCTCGCCGAGGACGATGTCGTCGTCCGCGACCCCGGCGACAGCGGCGCCGCCGAGGCCCGTTTCGAGGCCATCGCCGACTATTTCGACAACCGCCGGCGCGCCCAGAGCAAGGAGCCGGGCAGCTACCGGCCGCTCGCGCCCGAGGCCCTCTACCTCGAGCGCGAGGAATGGGCGCGGATCGTCGCCGAGCGGCCGCTTCACCTCGTCACGCCCTTCCACGAGCCGCCGGGCGAGCGGGTCATCGATTTCGAGGTCGATCCGGCGCGCGATTTCGCACCTGAGCGCACGCAGGGGGCCAATGTCTACGAGGCGGTGGTCGCGCACGTCGCGAAGCTGGGCCGGGCGGGCAAGAAGGTCGTCCTCGCTTCCTATTCGGCCGGCGCCCGCGAGCGGCTGAAAGGGCTGCTCGCCGAGCACGGCCTCGGCCAGGTCGTCGAGGCCGACAGCTGGCAGCAGGCGCTGGGCGCATCGGCGCCTCGGCGAAAGGCGGGCGCCGGCGCCGTCGCGCTCGCCGTCATCCAGCTCGACCACGGCTTCACCGCCGGCGAGGTGGCCCTGCTCACCGAGCAGGACATGCTCGGCGACCGGCTGGTCCGCCGGCGCAAGCGACGCAAGAGCGCCGACGCCTTCCTCGCCGAGCTCGCCACGCTGACCCCGGGCGATCTCGTCGTCCACGCCGACCACGGCATCGGCCGCTACGAGGGCCTCACCCAGATCCCGGTGCAGCGGGCCCCGCACGATTGCGTCGCGCTCGAATATGCGGGCGGCGACAAGCTCTACGTGCCGGTCGAGAATATCGACATCCTGTCGCGCTACGGCAGCGAGAGCGACGGAGTCGCTCTCGACAGGCTGGGCGGCGAGGCCTGGCAGCGGCGCAAGTCGCGGATGAAGGAGCGGATCCGCGAGATTGCCGGCGACCTCATCAAGGTCGCCGCCGAGCGCGCGCTTCGCCCCGGCGCCGTCGCCGAGCCGGACACCGGCTATGCCGCCTTCGCCGACCGCTTCCCGTTCGAGGAGACCGAGGACCAGGACCGCGCCATCGACGACGTCATCGCCGACCTCGGCCAGGGCAAGCCGATGGACCGGCTGGTCTGCGGCGACGTCGGCTTCGGCAAGACCGAGGTGGCGCTGCGCGCCGCCTTCGTCGCCGCTATGGCCGGCCTCCAGGTCGCGGTGATCGCTCCGACCACCCTGCTCGCCCGCCAGCATTTCCAGAATTTCGCCGAGCGCTTCCAGGGCTTCCCGATCGAGATCGGCCGCCTCTCGCGGCTCGTCGCCGCCAAGGAGGCCAAGGCGACCAAGGAAGGGCTGAAGAACGGCAAGATCGACATCGTCGTCGGCACCCACGCCCTGCTCGCCAAAAGCGTCGAGTTCAGGAAGCTCGGACTGGTCGTCGTCGACGAGGAGCAGCGCTTCGGAGTGGCCCACAAGGAGCGGCTGAAGGCGCTTCGCTCGGACGTCCACGTCCTCACCCTGACCGCGACCCCGATCCCGCGCACTCTGCAGATGGCGATGTCCGGGCTTCGCGAGCTCAGCGTCATCCAGACTCCTCCGGTCGACCGCCTCGCGGTGCGCACCTACGTCATGCCCTGGGACCCGGTGGTGATCCGCGAGGCGCTCCTGCGCGAGCATTATCGCGGCGGCCAGAGCTTCTTCGTCGTGCCGCGGATCGCCGACTTGCCCGACATCGAGAGCTTCCTTCGCGAGGAGGTGCCCGAGGTCCGCTTCGTCGTCGCCCACGGCCAGATGGCTCCGACCGAGGTCGAGGAGCGGATGTCGGCCTTCTACGACCGCCGCTACGAGGTCCTGGTCTCGACGACGATCATCGAGAGCGGGCTCGACATTCCGAGCGCCAACACGCTGATCGTCCACCGCGCCGACCGGATGGGCCTCGCCCAGCTCTACCAGCTGCGCGGCCGGGTCGGGCGGGCCAAGATTCGCGCTTATGCCTATTTTACGACGCCCGCCGACCGTTTAGTGACCGAAAATGCGGACAAACGGCTCAAGGTGCTCGCCGGTCTAGAGAGCCTCGGTGCCGGGTTCGAGCTCGCCACTCACGACCTCGACATACGCGGCCCCGGAAACCTGCTCGGCGACGAGCAGTCGGGGCACATCAAGGAGGTCGGCTTCGAACTCTACCAGTCGATGCTCGAGGAGGCGATCCTCGAGGCCAAGTCCGGCGGCGTCGAGAGGCGCGACGAGCCCTTCTCGCCGCAGATCACGGTCGACGCGCCGATCCTCATCGCCGAGGATTACGTGCCCGACCTCGACCTGCGCATGGGCCTTTACCGCCGGATGAACGAGCTCGAGGCGGCCGACGAGATCGAAGGCTTCGCCGCCGAGATGATCGACCGCTTCGGCAAGCTGCCGGAAGAGACCGAGAACCTGCTCAAGGTGATCGAGATCAAGCTGAACTGCCGCAAGGCCCAGGTCGCCAAACTCGACGTCGGCGCCAAGGGCGCGCTGGTCCATTTCCACAACGACGCCTTTCCGGACCTCGCCGGGCTGCTGGCCTATGTCGAGCGGCTCAAGGGCACGGCCAAGCTTCGGCCGGACAGCAAGCTGGTCATCACCCGCAGTTGGCCCGATGCGCCGTCGCGCCTCAACGGCGCGCTGCAGCTTTCGAAGGGGCTGGCGCGGATTCTCGACTAGCGAGCCAGGCGACGACGACACCGTCGGCTTCGCCGAGCTCGACCCCGAGCCGGGCGGCGACGCTCGGCCCCAGATCCTCGACCTCCACCGGGGCGAGCTCCGCGCCGGCCGCGAAACCGGGCCCCGCCGCGATCAATAGCCCGTCGGGGCGGTGGTCGCCGGTCCGCCAATGGCTGTAGCGGG
>DATMVG010000174.1:0-22182 GCA_035563315.1 Allosphingosinicella sp.
CTGCCGGAGCGCCGCCTCGACCCGCTCGGCGAGGTCGGTCGGCACCGCCAGCTCGCCGGCTTTGAACGCCCGCGCGAGCGCGCCGCGCAGCTTCCCCTTCGCCTGCGCCTGCTCGAGGGCCGCCCGATCGACGCCGATCCAGGCGCCGCGGCCCGGCGCCTTGGCGCGGACGTCCGGGAGTGTCTCACCCTCAGGCGAGAGAGCGAGGCGAATGAGGTCATCCCGAGCGGCATGCTCGCCGCTCAGGATGCACTTGCGCTCCGGAACGTGGCTGTTCCCCGGCGCAGGCCGGGGTCCAGTGCCGCCGCCGTCCTGGGCCCCGGCCTGCGCCGGGGAGCCGCTGCCTAGCGGGGTCTCATTGGGAGGATTCCGCAACCGCGTCCTCCCCGTCTCCGGCGCTCGCATCCTCGTCCTCGAACCAGTGGGCGCGCGCGGCCATGATGATCTCGTTGCCCTGCTCGTCGGTCAGGCCATATTCGGCGAGGACACCGCCTTTGTCCTCCTGGCGACTGCTTTCGACCCGGCGCCGGGGCTCGATCCGCTTCTTCTGGACGAGCTCGTCGGTGGCGAGGTCGGCGAGGTCGTCGAGGGTCTTGATGCCCGCCTTGCCCAGGGTGACCAGCATCTGCTCGGTCAGATAGGGCATTTCCGCAAGCGCGTCCTCAACCCCGAGCTCGCGCCTTTCCTCGCGCGCCGCCGCCTCGCGGCGCTCGAGCGCCTCGGCGGCGCGGTTCTGAAGCTCGGCGGCCAGCTCCTCGTCGAAGCCTTCGATCGAGCTGATCTCCTCGGCCTCGACATAGGCGACCTCCTCGAGCGCGCCGAAGCCCTCGGCGACGAGAAGCTGGGCCAGCGTCTCGTCGACGTCGAGCTCGTTCATGAACATCTCGGAGCGCTCGACGAACTCGCGCTGGCGCTTCTCGGAGGCGTCGGCCTCGGTCATGATGTCGATCGCCGAGCCGGTCAGCTGGCTGGCGAGGCGGACATTCTGGCCGCGACGGCCGATCGCCAGGCTGAGCTGGTCGTCGGGCACGACGACCTCGATCCGGCTCTCCTCCTCGTCGATGACGACCCGGCTGACCGTGGCCGGCTGCAGGCCGTTGACCACGAACGTGGCGAGATCCTCGCTCCACGGGATGATGTCGATCTTCTCGCCCTGAAGCTCCTGGACGACCGCCTGGACCCGGCTGCCCTTCATTCCCACGCAGGCGCCGACCGGGTCGATCGAGCTGTCGTGGGAAAGGACCCCGATTTTGGCGCGGCTCCCCGGGTCGCGCGCCGCCGCCTTGATCTCGATGATCCCGTCGTAGATTTCGGGCACTTCCTGGGCGAACAGCTTCTTCATGAAATCGGGGTGGGCGCGCGACAGGAAGATCTGCGGTCCGCGATTCTCGCGGCGCACGTTCGAGATCAGCGAGCGGGTGCGGTCGCCGACCCTGAGCACCTCGCGCGGAATCTGCTGGTCGCGCCGGATGACGCCCTCGGCCCGGCCGAGGTCGACGACGACATGGCCGAACTCGACGCGCTTGACGACTCCGGTGATGATCTCGCCGACCCGGTCCTTGAATTCCTCATATTGGCGCTCGCGCTCGGCGTCGCGCACCTTCTGGAAGATGACCTGCTTGGCCGCCTGGGCGGCGATCCGGCCGAACTCGATCGGGGGCAGCGGATCGACGATATAGTCGCCGACGACGGCGCCCGGCTGAAGCTTCTGGGCGTCCTCAAGGCTGACCTGCTTGAAATAGTCCTCCACTTCCTCGACGACCTCGACGACCCGCCACAGCCGAAGGTCGCCCGAGGTCGGGTCGAGCTTGGCTCGGATGTCGTTCTCGGCGCCGTAGCGGGCGCGGGCGGCGCGCTGGATCGCATCCTCCATCGCCTCGATGACGATCATCCGGTCGATCAGCTTTTCGCGAGCGACGGCGTCGGCAATGGCGATCAGCTCGGCCTTGTTGGCGGAGACGGCGCCGGGAGCGCCCGCGCTAGCGCCGGAACTTGCGGTGGTGGCCATGATGTCAGTCCTGTCCTTCTACTTCGAATATCTGGTCGGCGCCGTCCGCCGAGAGCGGAGCGGTCGCCGCGATGAGCCTGTCGGTCAAGACCAGCTTGGCCGAACGGATGTCGGCGAACGGCAGGCCGGTCGGGCCGAGCCCGCGCACGTCGATCAGCACGGTGTCGCCCTCGATTCCGAGCAGGTCGCCGGCGAACTGCTTGCGCCCCTCCAGCTTCTCGGCGAGCGTGATTCTGGCCTCGTGGCCCTTCCAGTCGGCGAAGTCCCTGAGGCGGGTCAGCGGCCGGTCGATCCCCGGCGAGCTGACCTCGAGCCGATAGCTGCCGGAGATCGGGTCGGCGCCCTCGGCCTCGAGCGCGTCGAGCCGGTCCGAGAGCCGCCGCGACAGCCGCTCGCAATCGCCAAGAGTCAGCTGGCGGGTGTCGGGCCGCTCGGCCATCACCTGCAGGATCGGATCGTCGGAGCCGCCGATCATCTTGACGCGCACCAGAGCCAGCCCCTCGGCCTCGACCTCGGGCTCGATGATCCTCGTCAATTCGGCGGGGTCCGCCATCCCATCTCCTTAAGCGGTCCGCTGCTTACCGCTCATCCTGAGTAGCGACTGATCCTGGCGAAGGCCCGTATCGAAGGGCCGTTCGGATCAGGTGCGTCCTTCGATACGCCGGTTCGACGAGCTCACCGGCTACTCCGGATGAGCGGAGGCGAAATCGCAACCGCTCTAAAACAAACCCTCTCGGCGCCGGCCCCGCTCCCCGGGACCAGCCTCAACGTCGTCACCGATGTCGAGAAAGGCACAAGCCATATAGTCGGGAGCGGGGAAGCGGGCAAGCGGCAATGGCGGAGCCGCGCGGTGGCAATTTGCCGGTGGGCGCGACGGCCGCGGCTTCCCGCGCCTCCCGGCAGCCACCCAAGCGCTGGGCCTAGATGGGTCACGGCCGCCCAATTCAAGGTCCCGGCTTCCGGTCGCGCCTCGGCCTTTGCTTTCGGCGGCGGGAATTCTATGCCGCTCGGCGGTGGGTACAACCGACCGGTGAAAGGAAGTTCCCCAATGCGCAGGCTCCGCTCCGTCCTTCTCTCCTCGCTGATCGTCATCGGGTGCACCGCCAATGGCGAAATCGCCGACAATGGCGGCGGCGCGCCGGCGGCGCAGGCGCAGGCTCAGGGCCGGCCGTTCCAGGTCGAGACGCTGGCTCAGTTCAACGAGCCGTGGGCGATGGTCTTCCTGCCCGGCGGCCGCGACGCCCTGGTCACCGAGCAGCGCGGCGCCTTGAAGCTGTGGTCGGCCGACGGCGGCGCGGTCATCGACGTGGCCGGTGTGCCCGCGGTCGATTATGGCGGCCAGGGCGGCCTCGGCGACGTCATCCTCGCACCCGATTTCGCCGCCAGCCACCTCGTCTACCTGAGCTACGCCGAAGCCGGCGAGGGCGGCACCCGAGGCGCCGCCGTCGGCCGCGGCCGGCTCGTCGTCGAGAACGGCGCCGCCCGGCTCGAAGGCTTCCAGGTGATCTGGCGCCAGCAGCCGAAGATGAGCGGCCGCGGCCATTACGGCCACCGGCTGCTCTTCTCGCCCGACGGCCGCCATCTCTTCATCAGCTCGGGCGACCGCCAGGAATTCACTCCGGCCCAGGACATGAGCAGCAATGTGGGCAAGGTGCTGCGGCTCAACCCGGACGGCAGCGTTCCCGCCGACAACCCCTTCGCGGATCGGGGCGGCGTCACCGCCCAGATCTGGTCGCTCGGCCACCGCAACCCGCTCGGCCTCGCCTTCGACGGCGAGGGACGATTGTGGGAGATCGAGATGGGCCCGGCCGGCGGCGACGAGCTCAACCTCGTCCAGCGCGGCGCCAATTACGGCTATCCGATCGTCTCCAACGGCGATCATTATGACGGCCGCCCGATCCCCGACCACGACGCCCGGCCCGAATTCGCCGCGCCCAAGGTCTGGTGGACCCCGGTCATCTCGCCGGGGGACATGATCGTCTATTCCGGCGCGCTGTTTCCGCAATGGCGGGGCGACATCCTCGTCGCCGGCCTGTCGTCCGAGGCGCTCGTCCGAGTCGACCTCGAGGGCGACACGGCGCGCGAAGCGGAAAGGTGGGGCATGGGCCAGCGCATCCGCGAGGTCGAGCAGGGCCCGGACGGCTCGGTCTACCTGCTCGAGGACAGCGACGAAGGCTCGGGCGGCCGCCTGCTCAGGCTGAGCCCGGCGCCCTGACCGCCTATTTCAGCCCCTGCATCGCCAGGACGACGGCAAGGATCAGGCCGGCCAGCACGAGCAGGGTCAGCAGGACGAACGCCCAGTGCTGGCGGCCGGTGACGATCTGGTAGAGGCCGTTGGCGGCGGTGACGGCGCCGAACGCGATCACGGCATAGAAGAGGTAGAGGACGAGCCGCGCCTGTTCGGCCGTGCCGGCGAAGCTGCCCCCGTCCACGGCCTCGCCGGGCCGGGCCAGGGACGGCATCAGGCTCCAGGTGATCCCGCCCATGAACAGGGCCAGGAAGACGCCGAGGATCAGCAGCACCCAGCCGCGCCAGCGCGCCTCCCGCACGGCCCGCATCGGGCCGCCGCATTTCGGGCAGGCCGCCAGCGTCCCTTCGACGGTGACGGCGCAGGTCGGCGCGTTGCAGACGCTGAGATCAGGCATGATTCCCCCTTTTCGCCCGGGTTGCCGGGCCGATGCTATACCGCAAGCGCGGCCCGCGACAGCCCAACCGGCTCAGCGGCGGCGATAGCGGAAATACCAGACTTCCCGGCCCTCGCGGCGAGCCTTGGCTTCGTAGCGCGTTTCGGGCCAGCCGCCGGGCCGGACCAGGAAATCGCGGGCGGTCTCGGCCAGCCATTCGAACTCCGCTCGCCGGCCCATGATCATCGTCGCCCAGCGGCAATAGACCGGGTCGTCGGTGCCGAGGCGAAGCTCGCCGCCCGCCGCGAGCTTGCGGGCGATGAGGTCGAGCGGGCCGTGATTGACCATCCGCCGCTTGGCGTGGCGCGCCTTCGGCCACGGGTCGGGATGGAGAAGGTAGACGAAGCGCAGGCTCGCATCGGGGAGGCGCTCCAGAACGCCTAGCGCGTCGCCCATGTGGAGGCGGACGTTGCTAAGCCGGAGCTCCGCGATCCGGGCGAGGGCCGCGGCGACGCCGTTCAGGAACGGCTCGGCGCCGATGAAGCCGTGGTCGGGGAGAAGGTCGGCGCGATAGGCGAGATGCTCGCCGGCCCCGAATCCGATCTCTAAATGGAGCGGGCGGTCGTCCCCGAACAGGGCGCGGGCGTCGATCGGCCCCTCGCCGGGGACGCTCAGGGGGGGGAGCAGGCGGTCGACCAGATCCGCCTGGCCAGCGCGCAGCGGCCGCCCCTTCGATCGGCCGTAGAGGCGGCGAAGAGTCATCGGGTCAGCCATTGCCGCCCTATCGCGGCAATCGCCGGTTCAGCCAATCCCCGCTAGCCAACAGCCATGAAGCGATCGCTCTTCCTCGCCATGCTCCTGCTGCTGCCCGCCTCGCCGGCGCTGGCAACGGGCGGCTTCGACTGCCGTGCGACGGACGGCTCCGGCATCGCCTTGAGCGGAGCGGTCGGCCGTGTCGTCGGAAATCCGCTGGTGACGTCCCATCTCCGCCTCGGCGAACGCACGCTATCGACGACCGGCGCCGAGCCGGCGCTGGTCATCGCCCGCAGCTGGCTCGACGCGGAGCGGATCTGGGTCGACCTTGCCGACCCCCGGCTCTCCCGGTTCGAGGCGCAGCTTCGGGTGCGCGTCGGCGCAAACTGGACGGCGACGGGCAACTTGGTTCGCGGCGGCCGAACTCACCCGGTGCGCTGCGAGGTCGAATGAGCCGCCCCTACCGGGTAGGCCGCGGCGGAAACGGATAGCCGGACCCAATCGCCAACAAAGCCCACCGAACGTCCATGGCTCCTCCGACGGACGAGCTTAGGCGGGCGCGGCGAACCGGGCTAGACCGCCTGCCTGAGCTGGTCGACGAGGTCGGTCTTCTCCCAGCTGAACAGGTCCCCGGACGCCTTGCGCCCGAAATGGCCGTAGGCCGCCGTGGGCTGGTATATCGGGCGGTTGAGGCCGAGATGGGTTCGGATGCCCTTCGGCGTCAGCCGAACCAGCTGAGGCAGGACTTCCTCCAGCTTGGACGCGGTCGTTCCGTTGGTCTCCGTGCCGTGCAGGTCGACGTAGAGCGACAGCGGCTCGGCGATTCCGATGGCGTAGGACAGCTGGATGGTGCACCGCCGAGCCAGGCCGGCGGCGACGATGTTCTTGGCGAGGTAGCGGCTGACATAGGCGGCCGAACGGTCGACCTTGGTCGGGTCCTTGCCCGAGAAGGCGCCGCCGCCATGGGGCGCCGCGCCGCCATAGGTGTCGACGATGATCTTGCGCCCGGTCAGGCCGGCGTCGCCGTCCGGGCCGCCGATCTCGAACAGGCCGGTCGGGTTGACGAAGATGGCGTCGTCGTCGTTCGGCATCCAGCCGGACGGAAGCACGTCGGCGAAGACGCCCTTGACGTAATCGCGCAGCTTGCCCTGGTCGCAGCCCTTGGCATGCTGGGTCGAGACGACCAGCTTCACCGCGCGGACCGGCTTGCCGTCCTCATAGGCCAGGGTGATCTGGCTCTTCGAATCGGGCTCGAGGAAATCGGCGGCGCCGGAGTGGCGCTCCTCGGCGAGACGCTCGAGGATTCGGTGCGAATAATGGATCGTCGCCGGCATCAGGTCGGCGGTCTCGTCGCAGGCGAAGCCGAACATGATGCCCTGGTCCCCGGCGCCTTCATCCTTGTTGCCGACCTCGTCGACGCCCTGGGCGATATCGGCGGACTGGCCGTGAAGGTGGCAGGCGAAATCCGCATATTGCCAGTGGAAGCCGTGCTGCTCGTAGCCGATCCGCTTCACCGTATCGCGCGCCGCGGCCTCGATCTCGGCGATCGTCGGAGTCACGTCCTCGCGGCAGCGCACCTCGCCCGCAAGCACGATGCGATTGGTGGTGACCAGCGTCTCGCAGGCGACTCGCGCCTCGGGGTCGCGGCCGATGAACAGGTCGACCACGGCGTCGGAAATCTGGTCCGCGACCTTGTCGGGGTGGCCTTCCGAAACCGACTCGGACGTGAAAAGGTAATTGCTGCGCATCGACTAAGTCGCCTTCCTCGCTCTGGATCAGGGATTTGCGGATATAAAGATATCCTTATGTGCGCGCCCTAGCGCGCTTTTCGCGCGACCGCAATCGCCGCCGCGACGAGCAGCAGCGCGAAGGCGAAGCCAAGCCAGTTGCCCAGCCTCGCGAACAGGGTCGGCGGGGCGGCAAGCGGGAGCCTGGCGTCGATCACCCCCGCCTGGCCGAGCGGGAGGGCGTGGAGCAGTCGGCCTCGGGCGTCGATCACGGCCGAGATTCCGGTCGGCGTGGCGCGCACCACCGGCAGCCCCTCCTCGAGGGCCCGCAGGCGCGCCTGGGCGAGATGCTGGGGCGGCCCCCAGGCGCCGAACCAGGCGTCGTTGGACGGATTGAACAGGAAGGCCGGCCGCCGAGCCCGCTCGACCACCTCGCCGGAGAAGATCATCTCGTAGCAGAGCTGGAATCCGACCGGCCCGATCGCGGGCAGATCGAGCGTGCGCGGCCCGGGTCCCGGATCGAAATCGAGATCGCCGGGCGCGAGTCGCGACAGGCCGACGGCGGAAAGCAGCGGCCGCATCGGCAGATATTCGCCATAGGGTACCAAATGCGCCTTGTCGTAGCGCGCAAGGATGCGGCCGGCCGAGTCGATCGCGAACACGCTGTTGGTCGCGCTGTTCGCCTGCAGGCCGTCGAGCGAGCGCACGGTGATTCCCCCGGTCAGCAGCAGATCGTTCGGGCCGAGCAGCCTTTGCACCCCGGCGCGTGCGGCGGCGGCCTCACGCTGGGGGCCGAGCAGCCGGCGCTCGTCCTGAAGCGGCTCGGTGACGGCCGCTTCCGGCCAGATCAGCAGGCGCGGGCGCGCTCCGTCCGATCTCGAAAGCGCGCCGAGCCGCGCCATATTGCGGGCGGCGAATTCCGGGCTCCATTTCTGCTCCTGGCCGATGTTCGGCTGAACGATCCGAACCTCGGTCCCCGCCCCGGGGCGGGGCGACGGGGCAAAGGCCCACGCCGCCGCGGCCGAGCCCAGCAGCGCGACAATGAGAACCGCCGCGGCGCGCTTCACCTCTTCGCGCAGCGCCAGCAGCAGAGTGCCGGCGCCCAGGACGGCGACTCCCGAAAGGCCGTAAGTGCCGAGCCACGGCGCAAGCCAGGACAGGCCGGTCGGCAGCAGCGCGACGCCCGCCGGGTTCCAGGCGAAGCCGGTGAAGAGCGTCGCGCGCAGCCATTCGCTGAGGATCCAGGCGGCGGCGAAGAGGAGGACGTAGACCGTCGGCCTACCCCGCCCGTAGCGCCAGGCGAGGCCGGCGGCGACGGCGGGATAGACGGCGAGGTAGAGAGAGAGCAGCAGGACGGCGACCCAGCCCAGCCAGGCCGGCATCGCCGCCTGGTAGGTGAAGGCGGTCGCGATCCAGTTCAGCCCCAGGCAGAAATGGCCGACCCCGAACCACCAGCCGCGGGCGAGCGCCGCGCGCAGCGAGGGCGCCCGCTCGACCAGCCACAGCAAGGCCGCGAGGGCGAGCACGGTCAGCGGCCACAGCCCGACCGGCTCGAACCCGAGGGCTCCCGCCGCTCCGGCGAGGAGAAGGCCGAACATTTTCATCGCCTCGCGCTATGGCGACGAGGGCGCGAAGCCGTCAATGCCGGCGCCCGATCGCAAGCCGGGGCGCACTGCCCGAAGGGCCGGCCCGCGACGGCCGGCAGTCCCGCGATGGGCCAGCGGCTGTGCCACGACGTGGGACATCAGGAACCGGCCCGCGGGAATCGCGTTCTTGCGCCATCGAAACATTCTCCTTCGAGAGGATAGCTGGTGCGCGGCATCGCCGGACCGATCCGAACAGCCTTCTCAGCACATAATCGGCAGCCGGACCGCCAAGATCGGCCCCGCCGTCCGGAATCTGAACCTAAGTCGTCGTTCTCGTTACACGAGTCAGGCATTCACCGCGGCTGAACAGGTCTTGGGCGGTGGATCCCGCTCGGGCAGCTTCGATCCCGCATTTGCAAGAGGGCATTTACCGATGATCTCAACGGCATCCGCACTGCGCGCCGACGGCGGCTCAACCGCTCCTGTCCAGTTCCGCTGCGGCTGCGGGATATGCGCCGACGCCAGCGTCGACTGGCTCGCGCCGGTCGCTCTGGTCCCGTCGACGACGGCGATCTCGCCGACCGACGACGGCGACGGCTCGGTCACCGTCGGCGGTTCGTACCAAGGCGCGGTCAACACCGAGGGCGACACCGACATCATCAGCGTCGTGCTCCAGGCCGGCGAGACCTACATGATCTCGCTTCGGGGCACGGGCCCGGAGGCGTTGCTCGATCCGTTCCTGCAGGTCTCCGATCCGAACAACGCTCCGCTCGGCACCGACGACGATGGCGGTACCTACATAAATTCGCTGATGACCATCACCGCCACCGTCGCGGGAACCTACAAGATCACCGCCGGCGCGCTCCCTGCGACGGGCGGGGTCGGCACCTACACGGTCGACGTCCGCCAGATGGGCGAAGACGTCATCGACGACAATTTCCAGACGAACGACACGCTCGCGATGAACGCCAACACGTTCGGCTTCATCGAGGAATATGGCGAGTTCGACGTCTACAAGGTCACCCTGAATTCGGGGAGCCTCTACACCTTCGAAGTCGCCGGCGGCGCGGATTACAACACAAACTATCTCGCGGTCCCGCCGGGCGAGCTGGACACGAAGCTCACCTTGTTCGACGCCAACGGCAACGAGGTTGCCTTCAACGACGACATCTCTTTCTCGGCGGTACCCGGCGAAGGCGATATCAGCTCGAAGATCGGCTACATGCCGACCGCGAGCGGCACGTATTTTCTGCGCGTCGAAGCCTATGAGAGCAATGCCGGCGGCGGCGTCGGCGGCTATGCGCTGACCGCCCAGCAGGACGTCATCACCAATCTCGATCCGCTCGATGCGATCGACTGGAAGGAGAATTTGGGGGAGCGTCAGAACAAGTGGCCGACCAACGAGATCAAAGTCTACTTCGCCCAGGCGACGGACCCGACGATATACAGCAATCCGTTGGATGGTGAGCCGCCCGAAAAGTCGCTCGGCTGGACGGATTATGAGATCGAGCAGGCGATGGAGGCGCTCCGGAGCTTCAGCGACTACGCGAATCTCACCTTCACACAAGTCGACACCGCCGAAGAGGCCACGTTCAAGCTGGTGACCGTTACCTCCGAATCCTATCTCGGCAGGATGTACCCACCGAACTCCTCAGAGCACGAGGGTACCGGTTTCTTCGCGATCAACTGGCCGAGCTGGGACCGCGGCACTCCGACCGGCCAGCCGATCACGGGCGCGCTCGAGCAGGGCGCCGACGGCTGGTTCACTCTGATCCACGAATTCGGTCACGGCCTCGGCCTTGCCCACCCGCACGACAATGGCGGCAATTCCGAGATCATGGCCGGCGTCGTCAGCCCGTTCGACAGCTTCGGCGTCTTCGACCTCAACCAGGGCGTCTACACGACCATGTCCTACAATCCGGGCTGGCATACCCATCCGGATTACGCGGATTTCGGCGGCACCACCTATGGCATGAACGGCACCGCCGGCGCGCTCGACATCGGGGTCCTGCAGGCGAAATACGGCGTCAATCCGACGCAGGGCGCGGGCAACACCACCTACGTGCTCCCCGACGAGAACGCGGAAGGCACTTTCTACAAGTTGATCTGGGACCTGAACGGCGTCGACACGATTGCCCATAACGGCTCGGGCTCGGCCCGGATCGACCTTACGGCCGCGA
The DNA here is from genome assembly GCA_035563315.1 of Allosphingosinicella sp. Lineage (GTDB taxonomy): Bacteria > Pseudomonadota > Alphaproteobacteria > Sphingomonadales > Sphingomonadaceae > Allosphingosinicella. Next base: position 10,879 of record DATMVG010000174.1, read on the forward strand.
CCCTCGATTATTCGCCGACCGGCGGGGGGGTCGTCTCGTTCGTCGACGGGATCTACGGCGGCTTCACCATCGCCAAGGGCGTCGTCATCGAAAACGCGTTCGGCGGGAGGGACGGCGACATCCTGATCGGCAACGCCGCCAATAATTTCCTGGACGGCGGTGGCGGTCTCGACAAGATGATCGGCGGCACGGGCAACGACACCTACGGCGTCAACAGCACCCGCGATCTGATCACTGAAAATGAGGGCGGCGGGACCGACCGCGTCAGGAGCTCCGTCAATTATACGCTCGGGCAGCATCTCGAGAATTTGGTCCTCATCGGCACGGCCATCAGCGGCACCGGCAACGCCCTGGTCAACGACATCATCGGCAATTCCAAGGATAACGTGTTGGACGGCAAGGGCGGCGCGGACACGATGCGCGGCGGCGGCGGCAACGACACCTACTTCGTCGACAATGTCGGCGACCAGGTGATCGAGCTTTCCGACGGCGGCACCGATCTGGTGTGGAGCACGGTGACCTTCACGCTCGCCGACAACGTCAATCACCTGACTCTGCTCGGATCGTCGGCGATCGACGGGCACGGCAACGTCCAGGCCAACATCCTGACCGGCAACGCGGCCGCGAATCTGCTCAACGGCCGCGGTGACGCCGACACGATGCGGGGCGGCAAGGGCGACGACATCTATGTCGTCGACAATGTCGGCGACCAGGCGATCGAAATCGGCGGCGGCGGCGACGATCTTGTCCAGAGCTCGGTCACCTACCGGCTCGGGGACGGCCTCAACGACCTGACGCTGACCGGATCGAACGCGATCAGCGGCACCGGCAACAGCCTGTCCAACCAGATCACCGGCAACGGCGCCGCCAATTATCTCAACGGGGTCGGCGGCAACGACGTCCTCAACGGCGGCCTCGGCAACGACCGCCTGAACGGCGGCACCGGCCTCGACCGCTTCCTGTTCGACACCCCGCTCGACGCGGCCAGCAACGTCGACGCGATCCTCGATTTCTCGGTCGCGGACGACACCATCTACCTCGACCGGACGATCTTTACCGGAATCGCCGACAACGGCGTGCTCAGCGCCGCGGCCTTCCGCGTCGGCGCGTCGGCCGCCGACGCGAGCGACCGGATCGTCTTCGATACCTCGACGCAGCGTATCTATTACGACGTCGACGGCCTCGGCGGCGCGGCGCAGGTGCTGTTCGCCACGGTGAGCGGCGGCGTCGTGCTGACGAACGCGGACTTCGTGGCGGTCATCTGAGGATCGCTCCGGCTGTCGGTTGACCCGCCCCGCCGCGCGCGGCTAGGGGCGGCGCTTTCCCGCATCCGGAGCCTTCCATGCCTGACCCCCGCCTTGACGTGCTCGCCATCGGCAACGCGATCGTCGACGTCATCGCCGACGCCGACGACGACTTTCTCGAGGCGGAGGGCCTGACCAAGGGCTCGATGCGGCTGATCGACGCCGACGAAGCGACAAGGCTCTATGCCCATATGGGCCCCGGGCGCGAAGCGAGCGGCGGCTCGGCGGCGAACACCGCCGCCGGAGTCGCGGCGCTGGGCGGCCGGGCCGGCTTCATCGGCCAGGTCGCGCCCGACCAGCTCGGCGACTTCTTCCGGCACGACATCGGCGCGCTGGGCGTGGAGTTCACGACTCCAGGCCAGGATTTCGGGGTCCCGACGGCGCGCTGCCTGGTGCTGGTCACGCCCGATGCCCACCGGACGATGAGCACCTTCCTCGGCGCCGCCCAGCACCTTCCCGTCGCCGCGCTCGACGAGGCCCAGATAGCCGATTCGGCCATCCTCTATCTGGAAGGCTATTTGTGGGACCCGGAGACTCCGCGCTACGCGATGATCAAGGCGATCGACGTCGCCCGAAGCGCCGGCCGCAAGGTCGCCTTCACCCTGTCGGATACGTTCTGCATCGACCGGCACCGCGACGGCTTCAACCAGCTCATCGACGGCGGCAAGGTCGACATCCTGTTCGCCAACGAGGCCGAGATCCAGGCGCTCGCCGCGGTCCCGCATTTCGAGACCGCGCTGAAGGCGGTGCAGGACAAGGTCGAGACCCTGGTCGTCACCCGCAGCGATAAGGGCGCCGTGGCCATTTCGCGCGGCGAGCGCGCGCAGGTCCCCGCCGAGCCGGTGTCGGCGGTGGTCGACACGACCGGCGCCGGCGACCTGTTCGCCGCCGGCTTCCTGGCGGGTCAGGCGCAGGGCCGGTCGCTCGAGCAGTCGCTTCGAATCGGCGCGATCGCCGCGGCCGAGGTGATCTCGCATTACGGCGCCCGGCCCGAGGCCGATCTCAGGGCCCTCGTCGCGGATCGCCTCGGCGGCTAGAACGCGATCGGGTCAGCTTGAACCCCGACCCGCTCATCCCGAGCAGGGACCGAGCGAGGTCGAGGGCCCGTATCCAAGGACCCTTCTAGGCGCTCGGAGTCGCCGGCGGGGGCGCCGGAGGCATATCGGGCGCCGGCGCCGGGACGTCGATATCGGGCCCGGGCGGGGTGATCTCGGGCGGCGGAGTCGCGGGCTGACCGGGCTGGGACGGCTGCGGGGGAATTTCGGGGGGCTGGGTGGACATCGGCATCTCCTGCTTGCGAGCGAACGCCGGCGCGCGGCGAGGGTTGCCACGACGCCCTGGCCCATAAAAGAGAGGGGAGGCCGGAGCCTCCCCTTCACCCGAACCTGGACTGGATCGTCACGACGCGGTGCGCGGCGGGCGCTCGGGCCCCGGATCGTCGACGCCGGGAATGCCGGGCGCGATGTCGTGGATCTCGGGCTCATGGACCTCGACGATGCCGCGGCCGAGATGGCTGTTGCGCCGGCTGTAGCCGAAATAGACGAGGAAGCCGATCGCGGTCCAGATCGGCAGGACGAGCATCGCCGCCTGCGGCAGGTTGAAGAACAGGAACAGGCAGCCGGCGATGGTGAGCGGCCCGACCAGCCACAGCGCCGGAACCCGGAACTTGCGCGGCCGGTCCGGGTCGCGCCGGCGCAGCAGCATGACCGCGATGGCGACCATGAAGAAGGCGTAGAGCGTTCCCGCATTGGCGATGTCGGCGAGCTGGCCGACCGGGAGGAAGGCGGCGGCGATGGCGACGACGATGCCGGTCAGCGCGGTGACGACATAGGGGGTCTTCCACTTCGGGTGGACCTTGGACAGGGAGTCGGGAAGCAGGCCGTCGCGCGACATGACGAAGAAGATCCGGGTCTGGCCGAACAGCAGGATGAGGATGACCGAGGGCAGCGCCAGGATGGCGGCGTAGCCGACCGCGTCGCCGATCGCGCCGAAGCCGATGGTGCGCATGACGTGCGCGAGCGCCTCGTTCGAGCAGACCAGCGCCTCGGCATATTGCGGCATGGCGCATTGGCGGGCGAGCTCTTCCGAACCGGTCGGGAAGGGAATTCCGTCCGGCCCCATGACCGGCTGCCCGCCGATCGCTCCGATCGCGCCGGCGGCGACGAGGATGTAGAAGACCGTGCAGAAGCCGAGGCTGCCGATCAGGCCGATCGGCACGTTGCGCTGCGGATTCTTGGTCTCCTCGGCGGCGGTCGAGACCGCATCGAAGCCGACATAGGCGAAGAAGATGGTTGCCGCCGCTCCGACCGCGCCGACTCCGGTGCCGAAGCCGCCGAACGTGCCGGCCGGAAGGAACGGGCTGAAATTGCCCATGTCGACGCGCGGAAGGCTGAGCGCGATGAACACGGTCAGCGCCGTCACCTTGATCATCACGAGGACGGCGTTGACCCGGGCGGACTCGCTCGTCCCGATCATCAGCAGCCAGGTGATCAGCAAGGCGATGACGAGAGCGGGCAGGTTGATCAGGCCCCCGGGCGCTCCGCCCAGCGCGAGCGGCCCGGCGCTGAGCCAGGCCGGCAGGGCTATCCCGAACGTCTCGTTGAGGATCGTCCCGGTGAAATAGCCCGACCAGCCGACCGAGACGGCGCTCGCGGCGATCGCATATTCGAGGACCAGGGCCCAGCCGACAGTCCAGGCGAGGAACTCGCCCATCACCGAGTAGGTGTAGGTGTAGGCCGAACCCGCGACCGGGATCATCGTCGCGATCTCCGAATAGCAGAGGGCCGCGACGACGCAGACCGCGCCGGCGATGACGAAGGCGAGCATCAGGCCCGGCCCGGCTTTCTGGGCGCCGGCCGCGGTCAGCACGAAGATTCCGGTGCCGATGATGCAGCCGATGCCGAACAGGGTGAGCTGGATCGGCCCCAGGGCGCGGTGCAGCGACTTCTTCTCGGCGGTGGCCAATATGGCGTCGAGCGGCTTTACGCGACCGAAGATCATCGTCTTCCCCTTGCCTGGCGGCCTCGCGGGCCGTTCTTTGCTGCTTGGCGCGGAGCCTAGCCGCTAATTTCGCCGCCGCAAGCGCAAATCAGCGGCTCAGCATCGGCCCGAGCGGCCGGCCGGCGAAGATGTGGACGTGGAGGTGGGGGACCTCCTGGCCGCTGCTCCGGCCGACATTGGCGAGCAGCCGGTAGCCGGGATCGACCAGGCCCGCCGAGCGCGCGATTCGGCCGACGGCTCGGACGAAGCCGGCTATCTCCCCGTCCGAGGCGCGCTCGGAAAAATCGTCCCACGACACGTAGCGGCCCTTGGGGATGACGAGGATATGGACCGGCGCCTGCGGGTTGATGTCGTGGAAGGCGAGCGAATGCTCGTCCTCTTCGACCTTCCGGCACGGAATCTCGCCGCGCAGGATGCGGGCGAAGATGTTGCTGTCGTCGTAGGGGAGCGTGGCGTCGACCGGCATGGGGACCTCCTCGCCGAGCGCTTACGCCCTGATCCGCGCGCGACGCAACGCGCTTGACCCGCCTCCCCATCGCGTTACCAAGTCCCCTGATGAGCGAGCAGCCGCCCGACAGCCTGATTCCCTACGACGAGATCGTCCAGGAAGCCCTTCGGGCCGTGGTCGGCCGGGTGCTGGGCGAGGTCGAGGCGACCGGAAGGCTGCCCGGCGAGCATCATTTCTACATCACCTTCAAGACCGCCGCGGCGGGCGTCGACATCCCGCGCCATCTGTCCGAGCGCTTCCCCGACGAGATGACCATCGTCATCCAGAACCGCTTCTGGGACCTCAAGGTCCGCGAGGAAGGGTTCGAGGTCGGCCTCTCCTTCAACCAGGCGCCGGCCAAGCTGTTCATCCCCTTTTCGGCGATCACCGCCTTCCAGGACCCGGCGGTCGATTTCGCTCTCCAGTTCCACGCCCGGGCGGACGAGGCCTCGGTCGACGATCATGAGCAGGCCGAGAACGATCCTCCCGTCGCCGAGCCGATCGAGGACGGGTCCAACGTCGTCTCGGTCGATTTCAAGCGCAAGAAATAAGGGACCGCCCTCCGTCCCCGCCGGCGGAAGCCGGCCGCGACCCCTTCACCGCCGCCGATCATCGTTCTAGGAGCGGCCCGTCAGACAGGGGACGAGGATGAGCGCCAGCACGACCCGCACCGAGACCGACAGCTTCGGCCCGCTCGAGGTCCCGGCCGACGCTTATTGGGGCGCTCAGACCCAGCGCTCGATCGAGAACTTCCCGTTCGGCCCGCGCGAGCAGATGCCGGCCGAGATCGTCCACGCGCTCGGCTTCGTGAAGCAGGCCGCGGCTCGGGTCAACGCCCGCGACGGCGGCCTCGACGCCGAGCTTGCCGAAGCGATCCAGCAGGCCGCCGGCGAGGTCGCCAAGGGCGATCATGACGATCAGTTCCCGCTCGTCATCTGGCAGACCGGCTCAGGCACCCAGTCCAACATGAACGCCAACGAGGTGATCGCCGGCCGCGCCAACGAGATCCTGACCGGCAAGCGCGGCGGCAAGAGCCCGGTCCACCCGAACGACCATGTCAACAAGAGCCAGTCGTCGAACGACAGCTTCCCAACGGCGATGCACGTCGCCGCGGCGCGGGCGGTCAACGACCGGCTGCTGCCGGCGATGAACTCGATCCACCGCCGGCTCAAGGAACAGGCCGAATCGTGGGACCGGATCGTCAAGATCGGCCGAACCCATCTCCAGGACGCGACGCCGCTGACGCTGGGCCAGGAATTTTCGGGCTACGCCTTCCAGATCGAGGCCGGGATCGCGCGGGTGAAAGCCGCGCTCCCTCGGCTCCACCAGCTCGCCCAGGGCGGCACCGCCGTCGGCACCGGGCTCAACGCGCCGCCCGGCTTCGGCCTCAAATTCGCCGAGGAGATCGCGCGTCTGACCCGGCTGCCGTTCAAGACCGCCCCCAACAAGTTCGAGGCGCTGGCGACCCACGACACGATGGTCGAGTTGTCCGGAGCGCTCAACGTCATCGCCGTCTCGCTGACCAAGATCGCCAACGACGTCCGGCTGCTCGGCTCGGGGCCGCGCTGCGGCCTCGGCGAGCTCAGGCTGCCCGAGAACGAGCCGGGCAGCTCGATCATGCCCGGCAAGGTCAATCCGACCCAGGCGGAGAGCCTGACCATGGTCTGCGCCCAGGTCATGGGCAACCATGTCGCGGTGACCGTCGGCGGCCTTCAGGGCCATTTGGAGCTGAACGTGTTCAAGCCGCTGATCGGCGCCAACGTGCTTCGCTCGATCGACCTTTTGAGCGTCGGGATGGAGACCTTCGCCGCCCGGGCGCTCGACGGCATGGTGCCGGACGAGGACCATATCACCGAGCTCTTGAACCGGTCGCTGATGCTGGTCACCGCCCTCGCGCCGGAGATCGGCTACGACAATGCCGCCAAGATCGCCAAGCATGCCCACGCAAAAGGCCTGACGCTCAAGGAAGCGGGGCTGGAGCTCGGTCTGGTCGACGAGGCGACTTTCGACCGCGTGGTGAAGCCGGAGAAGATGATCGGGCGCTGACCGGCGTCAGTAAGCGCAGATCGAGAAGTCGGGCCCCTCCCAGCAGGCCCGGTCGCGGCGCGAGCGCACCGCCGTGCCCCAGCGCGAGGCGGGTCCGGCAGGGGTCAGGCCGTAGACCTCCGCCACCCCAGGCTCGACGATATTGACCTGGATACCGGTATGGCCGCTCGGAAATTCCCGGTCCGGAAGCGGTGTGACGGTGAAGGTGCCGCCTTCTTCCGGAAGGAAATGGCAGGGACCGCGATAAGTGTCCGATCCGTGGCTGACGATGACGCAGCGGACGGTCCGGTCCTTCGCGAGGGCCTCCGGAGCCGAGAGTGCGGCGGCGCAGAGCGCGGCGAGCGCGGCGATGGCGATCTTCATGGCGCCTTATCTAGCAGAAACGCCCCTTCTGTGGCCAATGCCGCCGGAACCGGCTGCGCGCGGTCGGGTTGGGGCGGCATGAGCGACACCAACAGCAATCCCGGCGACGAGGCGGCGCCCGGCACGCCGGGCACGGGCGAAAACGTCTGCCGCCACTGCAAGGGCAGCGGCGAGCATGACGGAATCCCCTGCCCGGTCTGCGGCGGCACCGGCAAGGTCACCGAAGGTCTGGCGGGCGGCTGACGCCTCAGCGCAGACGGTAGGTCAGGCGGATGCCGATGCTGTCCATCCCCGGATTCTGCCGGCTGAGCAGCCGCGCGTGGCTGAGGTGGACCCAGGTCGCCTCGATCGACAGCCGGTCGGCGACATCGTAGCCGACGCCCAATTCCGGCTCGAACAGGATGCGCGAGCCGAAATCGGTGCGCAGGCCGTTGGCGACGCCGCGGCTGCCGCGGCTGTGGACGGCGATTCCGACTCCCGGGCGCACGAACAACCTTCCACCGACGCGCCAGCTCAGGCCGGCGGCGATGAAATGCGTGTCGCCGCCCGTGGCGAGGGAGCCGAACGCATAAGGCGACGGCGATCCGAGCGCGGCGAGAGCGCGAAGCCGGTCGCCGCGCCAGCCGAGCTGGAGGTCGGCGCCGTCCTCGAGGCCGCCGCGGGTGAGCGGCGAATCGACGTCGTGGGCGAGCAGGCCGCCGAACAGCTCCGCCGCCCGGGCGGGAGCCGCCGCCATCGTCGCCAGCGCAGCGAGGAGAAGGATCGCGACTCTCGCCACGGGGTCAGCCCGCCGCCTGCCAGTTGGCGATGGCATCGACCGGAGCGACGAGCATCAGGACGTTCAAGGTGAGATTGTCGCGGATGACGATCAGGGTGACCAGCTCGAAGCCGAGCGCGAGCGCCACCGTCGCCCGGACCGGCAGTCGGCGGGCGATTCCGAAGCCGACGATCATCCAGACGATGTCGGCGAGCGAATTGATCACGCTGTCGCCGTTATAGCCGAGCGCCATCGTCGCTTCGCGATAACGGTCGATCACCCATTGGCTGTTCTCGAGCAGCTCCCATCCCGCCTCGATCAGCACCGCTCCGAGCAGGCGATCGCCGGGCGGGTTTCGCCGCAGGAACAGCCAGCCCAACCAGTAGAAGAGGAAGCCGTGGATGATGTGGCTCGGCGTGTACCAGTCGGCGAGGTGCTGGCTGTTGTCGGGGCCATGGACGGTCCCGACCCACAGCTTGACCTCGCCGCAGGTGCAGATGAGCGGGCGCCCCATCCACAGCAGGATCGCCGCCGCGGCAAAGGTCATGGCGAGCGCGATCAGCCAGTAGCGGCGGGGGATGAGCGGTGCGGCGATCATTTCTCGAATCCCCTCTAAAACGGTGCCGGCGCGAACCAGGTCAACGAGACCCGCGCCCGATCTGTGCCGAACCCAGCAATCGACACCCGCCATTGCAGCTCGCCGGGTTGTCCGATGGTGATGTCGACCCCGTCGGCGTTGCCGTTCATCAGCCACGCTTGCTCTGTCGGCAAGTCGGCAAGCGTTCTGCGCGCGCCGGCACCGCATGCATCGCGCCGGTCGGCCGCCTCATCCCGGCAGCTGAGCCGGAAGGGTAGCCGGCCGCGTGCCGCCGCGGCCGCGCGGGCGGCGGCCAGGTTGCGGAGCCCCTGAATAACCAAATCCCGTTCGACGCCCGGATTGAGATAGACGAAGCTTTGGCCGGGCACGGTCCGGCAGTTCGGCGCCAGCGCGATCGTTTCATTGTCGCGAATGCGCTCAGCCCGCAGCGGCTGCCGGTCGCGGGGCAGCGACGTGGCGTTTGTCGGATCGAGGAGGACCAAGGATATGTAGTGAACGCGCTGGCTGCACATATCTCCGGCCAAAGGCACCGGCCGGTGAAAAAGCCGCAGTTCGGCGCGACCGGGCAGCATCCGATCCCACCTCACCTCCGACCGCTCGACGTCGGCTGCCTGCCCTGAACCGACCAGGCGCTCGGCCAGCGCGCGCGGCGGCCCGGTACGAACGCCCTCGAAAGTGAGCGGCCCGGTCGGCTGCGCGAAGGCAGCCGCCAGCATCGAGAGGATCAATATCGCCGCGCTCATGCCTCGACCATCTCCGCAAGCCTCAGCACCGTATTGTAGTTTCGAGCGGTGCCGGGCGAGCCGACCGCTCGGTCGATCAGCGACGGGGTCAACTTCGACTTGCCCGCGCCTGCGGGGTAATGGAACCAGAGCGCGTCGCCGACGCGGCGGACCCGCTCGCCGGCAACCGCGCGGGCCAGGATCCTCTCCTCGGCGCCCGCCGCCGGCGGCGCCTTCGCGAGGAGCAGCATGACCCGGTTGGATGGGTCCTCCGGAAAGGGGTTGGCGGGAGGATAAGCAGCCCACTGGGCGGCGGTGCGCACGATCACCGGAACTTCGAGGCCGAATTGCGTGGCGATCGCCTTTTCAAGCCGGGCCTCGAGCGCCGCGGGCGTGCCGGTCGCCTTGAAAACGACATTCCCGCTCTGGATGTAGGTGGCGACCTCTTCCCAGCCGAGCTCGCCGCACAAGGACCGAAGCTCCGCCATCGGCAGCTTCCGCCCGCCGACATTGACCGCCCGAAGCAACGCGACCATCCGCTCCATCACCCCTGCCTAGCAGAGAATCGCCGCGCGTCCGCCCTTGACGCATAGGGTTGGCGCACGCCACTAGCGCGCATGGAAATCGCAAGCGCCTTCCAGCGGCGGGGCCTGCTCTACGTCCTTTCGAGCCCGAGCGGGGCGGGCAAATCCACCATCGCCCGGATGCTGCTCGCCAGCGACGACGGGATCGCCATGTCGGTCTCCGCGACGACTCGTCCGATCCGACCGCGCGAGCAGGACGGCGTCGATTATCATTTCGTCGACGATGCCCGCTTCGACGCGATGATCGCGGGCAACGCCTTCCTGGAGTGGGCGCACGTCTTCGGCCATCGTTACGGCACGCTCAAATCCGAAGTGATGAAGGTCATCGAAGGCGGTCGCGACGTCCTTCTCGACATCGACTGGCAGGGGACCCAGCAGCTGAAGCAGGTCGACCCCGACATCGTCCGGGTCTTCATCCTCCCGCCGTCGACCGAGGAGCTGGAGCGGCGGCTGCGGGCGCGCGGCACCGACAGCGACGCGGTGATCGCCAAGCGGATGGATCGGGCGGCGGCCGAGATCAGCCACTGGGCCGAATATGATTACGTCCTGATCAACAACGATGCCGAGAAATGCCGCGAGCTGGCGCACAACATCCTCAAGGCGGAGCGGCTGAAGGCGACCCGGCGGGTCTTCCTCCACGATTTCGTGCGCGAGCTGATCGGCTGAAAAGAATTCGCGGAGGTTGCGTTTTCCGCTAGGCTGGGCAGGTCAACAGGGAGGATCGGCAGTGGCACGGGTGATCATCGGCGCCATCGTGGCGGCCATCGCGATGTTCTTCATCGGCTTCATTTTCTTCGCGACGCCGCTGGCGAAGCTCGGCATGGCGAGCATCGACGACGGGCAGGCCGCGGCCGTTCAGCAAGCGCTGGCCGCCAACCTGCCCAGGACCGGGACCTATTCCGTTCCCGGCATGGACACCCAGGCGCAGACCAACATGTTCTCGCGCGGGCCGATCGCGACCATCCACTACAATACCGGCGGCTTCGCGGCGATGGACCCGGCCTCGCTGGTCAAGGGGCTGGTGCTGAACTTCCTCGTCGCCTTGCTGATCGGAGCCGCTTTGATCGGGATCGACCGAAGGGTGCCGGATCTCGGCTCGCGAGCGCGGGTGGCGGTGATCGTCGCGGTCGCCGCGACCGCCTACACCCATCTCGGCGAGCCGCTCTACTGGCACCATGACTGGGGGCATTTCCTCTATCTGTTCATCGCCGATTCGGCGATTCTGGCGGCGGCCGGCATCATCGTCGCCTGGTTCCTCCCCAGGTCGCGGGCGGCGGCCCCGGCCGACGCGCCGGTCGACGTCTAGATGTGAGGTTTCCATAGGTTGTTCATCCGGCCCCGGCCGAGCAGACTGAGGTTGTCTAAGCTTCAGGTGCCAGGGAGGACCGGATGAACATCCACCAGAATGCCCGATTGACGCGGCACAGTCGAGCCGAGCTGGTG
>DATMVG010000175.1:0-8140 GCA_035563315.1 Allosphingosinicella sp.
AGCAGCGCGTCGAGCGCGGCATTGTCGGAACGCGCGCCCTCGAACATCGGCGCGTCAGGCCGCGGCGGACGCGCCGGTGCGCATCAGCGTGCCGGCGAGGCGGGCCAGCGTCGCCTGCAATTCGCGGCGATGCACCACCATGTCGATCATGCCGTGCTCGAGCAGATATTCGGCGCGCTGGAAGCCGTCCGGAAGCTTCTCGCGAATAGTCTGCTCGATCACTCGCTGCCCCGCGAAGCCGATCAGCGCGCCCGGCTCCGCGATCTGCACGTCGCCGAGCATCGCATAGGATGCGGTTACCCCGCCCGTCGTCGGGTCGGTGAGGACGACGATATAGGGCAGGCCCGCTTCCTGAAGCTCCGCCAGGGCCACCGTCGAGCGCGGCATCTGCATCAGCGACAGGATGCCCTCCTGCATCCGGGCGCCGCCGGCGGCGGTGACGATGATGTAGGAGCAGCGCTCCGCGATCGCGGCGCGGACTCCGGCGACGAACGCGGCACCGACCGCCATCCCCATCGAGCCGCCCATGAACGCGAAATCCTGAACGCCCAGAACGGCGCGATGGCCGCCGATGGTGCCGCGCGCATTGATAAGTGCATCGGGTTCGCCGGTCTTCTGGCGGGCGGCCCGGATTCGCTCGGTGTAACGCTTGGAGTCGCGGAACTTGAGCGGGTCCTCCTTGACCTGGGGCGGCGGCAGGACGGTGTAGCCGGGGTCCATGAGCAGCTCGAAGCGGTGGCGCGGCCCGATCCGGCCGTGATGTTCGCAGCGAGGGCAGACGTAGAGATTTTCCTCATATTCCTTGAGGAAGACCATCGCGTCGCATTCGGGGCATTTGTGCCAGAGATTCTCGGGCGTCTCGCGCTTTGGCAGGAAGGGGATGCTGTTGCGAACCCGGTTCAGCCAGCTCATCTCATGCTCCTCGCCGGGGCGGATAGGCCGGGGGGAAGGGGAAGTCCATCGGCGCGGCAACGGGGACAGTCACTTTCCGCACGGCCGTGAAAGCCGAATTCCTCGTGCGGCGGGAACGGGGACAGTCACTTTCCGCACGGCAGTGAAAGCCGATTCCTGGTGCGGAAAAGTGACTGTCCCCAAGAGAGGTCTACAGCGTCGCCGCGATCGCCCTGGCGGCTTCGTCCGGGTCGGCGGCCTGGGTGATCGGGCGCCCGACGACGAGGATCGAGGCACCCTGGTCGAGCGCGTCGCGCGGGGTCATCACCCGCTTCTGGTCGCCCGCCCCCGCCTCGGCGGGCCGGACGCCGGGAACGACGAAGAAACCGGCAGGCCACAGCCGTTTGGCCGCCGCCACCTCGCGGCCCGAGCAGACGACGCCGTCGAGCCCGGCATCGCGCGCGAGCTCGGTCAGCCGGCCGACCTGGGCGTGACTGTCGCCGCGCACGCCCGTTTCGGCGAGGTCCTCGTCGTCGAGGCTGGTGAGGACGGTGACGGCCACCACCTTGGTGCCCGACGGCGCGGCCGCCTTGGCATCTTCGAGCATCGCCCGGCCGCCGCCGGCGTGGACGGTGAGAATGGCGGGTTGCAGCGGCCGCAGCGCCTGCACCGCCTTGGCCACGGTGTTCGGAATGTCGTGCAGCTTGAGATCGAGGAAGATGGGCAGTCCGAGCTCGGCCATCGCCAGCACCCCTGACGGCCCGTTCGCGCAGAAATATTCGAGGCCGAGCTTGATGCCGCCGACATGGTTGCGCACCTGCGCCGCGATGCTCCGGGCCCGTTCCGGATCGACCGTGTCGAGGGCGACGAAAACGGGGCCCTTCATGCCCCCTGCCGCTCGGGTTCCGCCTCCGATTGGGCGGGGCCATGCCCGCGAACGATCGGGCCGGGCGCATTGGCGACGTGAACCTGCGCCTGCGTCTCCATCCGCCGCCGAAGCGACCACAAGCGGGCCCGGTAGACGAGAAGGGTCGGCACGAAGCCGAGCAGGAAGGCCGCGATGACCAGCGCCGGCAGCTTCACGTCCGCCTGCAGGCCGCCCCACAGGTTGATCGTGACCATGTTCCAATTGGCGTGGGCGAACAGGACCAGCACGACCGCGAGGATCACCCAGAACAGGGTCTTGAGGAACTGCATCGGGTCACCTTTCGCAGCGTCACGCCTCCCTCTCCCAAAAAAGCCGCAAGGTCCAGAGGGGCGAGAGGCCGGGTGCGAGGATAGAAGCGGAGGACTTTCAACCGATCTCGCGTTCCAGCTCTTCGAACAATGCCGGGACGGCGGTCAGCCGCCCTTTCTCCTCGGCGAGGATGGCGAGAAAGGCCTCCCGTTTGAGAGCCGCCACCTCGGCGGCGGCGAAGCCGCCCGCCTCCGGAAGCGTCGACAAGGCGATGTCGATCAGCCGGTCGGCGCCGTGAAGCCGTCCCCAGAGATAATCATTCTCGCGATAGGCGCGGCTGAAGAAGGCTCCGAAGCTGTTGAACTGGGTCCCCTTGAGCGTCGCCGCGGTGCCGCCGGGACGGATGGCGACGGCGTCGTCCGGCGAGATTCGGTCGACCTTGATCGGATCGAATTCGTCGAGGCCCTCGCCCTGCAGAAGCGGCAAGGTGGCGACGTCGTAGAAAGGGTAGCCGAGATAAGCGAGGATCAGCTTGCGCCGGTCGCCTCTGGCAAGCGCGCCCAGCGCCTCGGCAAGCCGGTCGTCGGTCTCCTCGTCGAGCGATCGCAGGTCCCACAAGCGGGCGAGCGCCGCCAGAGCCGCGGCGGGCTCCTCCTCGGCGGTCGCGAAGACACGCCGGTTCTCGGAGTCGGGGCTGGCGGGCTCCCGCGCGCGATATTTGACGAGCATGTCGTTGAGCAGGGCGCGGATGCCCTCGGCATGTCCGCGCTCCTCCACCAGGCCGGCGGTGCGCCGAGCCACGAAGCGCAGCCGCCGGGTTCGGAAGCCGAGGTCGAAGTCGCGAAGGAACAAGATGAGGTCGCTCCTGAGGCCGCGGGCCGTGACCGTCTCCGGATCGACCAGCCCGGCGTCGCGAACGTGCCTCCAGACCGACTGCCGCACTTCTTCCCGGCGTTCGGAGCCGGCGGCGGCGAGGCGGACGATGGCGTCGGCCGCTTCCTCGACGACGGCGGAAATCTTGAGATGGGCGTAAGCGGCATAGGCATAGCCGGCTGACCGAGCGGCGAGGTCGTTGGCGCGCGCCCGCCAGGCGGCGAACCTTTTCGGCGTCGGCCGCTCGAGGAAGACCGTGGACCCGATCGCCCGCTCGATCGCCGCCTCGACCTCGGGCTGCATGGCCTCGACGATCCGGCGCAGCCGGCGAATGCGGCCGGACAGCCGCTCGATCGCTTCGAGATTGTCCCTGATCGGCTGCTCGCGCGGGATATCCGAGAGCGCGCCCAGGATGGTGGCGAAGAAGCCGGGTGCCGCCGAGGCGCCGCCGGTCAGCCGAACGCTCTTCATGCCGGGCTTGGGATCGATATAGACGAACCGCCGGTCGACCTCGCGCCGCGCGGGGCGGCGCTCGAGCGCGCCGATGGCGGGACCGAAGGGCGCGTTGGCGAGCACCGAGCCGTCGATCAGCACCGCCTGCTCGGCCTGCGCCAGCTGGCCGTTCCGCCCCAGGCTGCGGGACAGGAAGGCGTCGCGGCCCGGCCATTTCTGCCCTCTTCCCGCCAGCACCCGATCGAGCTCGGCGACGGTGAAGGGCGGGAAGGCGCCGGGGAAGCTTGCCGTCGCCCGAGCCGCGAAGGCAAGCTCGATCGGGTCGGCGAAGTTTCGCTCCGAGCCCGCCGGGTCCT
The DNA here is from genome assembly GCA_035563315.1 of Allosphingosinicella sp. GTDB lineage: Bacteria > Pseudomonadota > Alphaproteobacteria > Sphingomonadales > Sphingomonadaceae > Allosphingosinicella. Next base: position 3,751 of record DATMVG010000175.1, read on the forward strand.
GAAAGGAAAGGATGACCCGATGCTCCCGCTCGATCACCTGCGGCGGCGAATTGAGCCGCAGCGGCTCGGGGTGGCCGCGAAAGTCGGTCACGGTCACGAACAGGTCGAGCGGCTGATAATCGGGTAGCAGCGGGGGACCGCCGGGCGCCTCCGCCATCGCCTGGAACGCATCCAGCAGCAGATTGGTCAGGGCGGGCCCGCCGAAGGGCGGTGAGAACCACTTGCCGCGGATGAAATTGGCGAGCTTGGCGCGGACCTCGGCCCGGTGGGCGGGCTCGACCGTCTCGTCGACGGTGCCCGAGCGTGTGGAGAGCGCCCAGGCGAGCGGCACCGCCGCCGACTTGGCGAGGCGCGACATTCGAGTGACTTCCGGATCGATCAGGCGATCGACGTCGGCCGATTCCAGCCACAGGTCGGTGAGCGGGTCGAGCGGTCGTCCGCTGGCGATGGCGTAGGCGAGGAAGATCGCGTTGATTCCGCCGGCGCTCGCCCCGGCCAGGATATCGACGAGGACGCGCAGCTCGACGCCGCGGCCGGCGATCCGCCCAAGCAAATCGTGATAAACGCTCCCGCTTCCGCCCTGCGGAGCCTCGCCCGAGTGAAAGGCCCGGCTCGCCTCCGCAAGGCGGCCGACTTCCTTGGTTATGCCATGCATGTAGACCGCAAGGCTGATTCCGCCGTAGCAGACCAGCGCGATCCGAAGCTCCTTTTCCCGCATCGCGGCCGAGGGTGGCAGGAAGCCGGAGCGCTGTCGAGCGAGAGCCGATCGGCCTCTTTGGCTGCTATCTTTTGGCCAGGCCGCGCGATAAGGCTCCCCGGCGGACCGGAACGATCGCTTCGGCCGGTGGGAGCGGAAATCCGGGCCTGTGTATCTGAGGCGTTTACTCACTCTCCTTCTGCTCGGTCTCGCCGCTCTCGCCCTGCTATGGGCGGCGGCGGTGAAGCTGACTCGGCCCGGCGGCGGGGACGGCCCGGCCCAGGCTTCGCGCCGCTTCGACCTGCCGCTCGGCGAAGCCAGCAGCGGCGGCCCGAGCGTCGTCGATTATGCCCGCCTCGACGGCCGCCTCCAGCGGCTGATGGAGGACCCTAGCATGGTCGGCCTCGCCGTTGCCGTGGTCGAGGATGGCGAGATCCGCTTCGCCAAGGGCTATGGCGAGACGATCACCGGCAGCGGCGATCCGGTGACGACCTCGACCGTGTTCCGCTGGGCGTCGCTCTCCAAGGGCGTGGCCGGCGACATGGTCGCGCTCCTTGCCGAGGAGAGCAGGCTGTCGCTGTACGAGCCGGTCAACCGCCATGCCTCATCGCTGAGGCTTCCGGGCGGCAACGAGGCCAGGGCAACGGTTTCCGACCTGCTGTCGCACAGGCTCGGCCTGTTCGCCCACGCCCAGGATCCGAAGCTGGAGGAGGGATGGGACCCGCGCTACCTGCGCGGGACGCTCGCGACGCTCCACAACATCTGCCCGCCGGGCAGCTGCCATGCCTATCAGAACGTCGCCTTCGACGCGGCCGCCGAGATCGTCGAGCGGGTCACCGGGCAAAGCTATGCCGAAGCCGTTCGGGAGCGGCTGTTCGAGCCGCTCGGAATGACCCGCGTCACCATGACCCGGGCGGGGCTGCTGCAGTCGCCGAGCTGGGCGCGGCCTCATGTCGGCGGGCGCAATTCGCGGCCCGTCGAGGTCACCGAATCCTATTACCGGGTGCCTGCCGCGGGCGGAGTGAACGGGTCGATCGAGGATCTGGCGGTGTGGATGCTGGCCCAGATGGGCCGGGCCCCGGAGGTGCTGCCGCCGAGGGTGCTCGCGGCGGTCCAGACTCCGCGCGCCAACACGCCGCGCGAGACCGCCCGCCGGCGCAAGTTTCGCGAGCGAACGACGGTTTCCGCCTACGGGCTGGGGTGGCGGATCCTCGATTATGCCGGCCACCGGGTCGTCGGCCACCATGGCGGGGTTCGCGGCTACCGTTCGATGATCCTGTTCGATCCGGTTCGCCGAGCCGGCATCGTCGCGCTCTGGAATACCTCCACGTCGCGGCCCAATGCGATCGAATATGAGGTGATGGACATGGTCTACCGCCTGCCCTTCCGCGACTGGCTGGAGATCGAGGAACGAAGCCTCGACGTCCAGCCGGCGCCTGCCGACGTCGCTGAAAACGAAGCCGGCAGCGGCTGAAGTGCGTCCGCCGGCCTGAGCTCGGCCCAGACCGGCAGATGGTCGGAAGCGCGGCGGGCGGTCGCGCTGGCATGGGCGCCGCTGGCGACGATCTCGAGGTCCGGAGTGACCATGATCCGGTCGAGCTGGGCGATCGGCCGTCGCGCGTGGAAGCTGCGCCCGCACGGCGCGAACAGATGGTGCGCGGCGAAGTCGCGAAGGCAGCCGCCGCGGGTGCTCCATTCGTTGAGGTCGCCCATCAGCACGGTCGGCAGCGGAGCGCCGCGCTCGGCAAGGTGGGCGAGAATGGCGTGCGCCTGCCGCCGCCGCCACAGGCCCGAAAGGTCGAGATGCATGCCGACGACGCGAAGCGCAGTCCCGTTCACCCTGACCTCGGCGAGGACGGCGCCGCGCGGTTCGAGCGAGGGCAGGTGGAACAGGTGCCGCTCGAGCACGTCGACCTCCTTGCGGACGAGCAGCGCGTTGCCGTGCCAGCCGATCGCCCCGGCGCGGGTATCGAGCGGAACCGCTTTGTAGTCGCTATGCTCCTCGATCATGTGCAGCGGCACGGCGCTGGTCCGCGAGCCGAAGCGCCGATCGGCCTCCTGCAGCGCGATCACGTCGGCATCGAGCTCTCTCAGCACTTCGAGGGTCCGCTCGGGCCGGCGGCGCCGGTCAGTGCCGATCGCCTTGCGCATATTGTAGCTGGCCACTCGGATCATGACGGCGAGGGTCTGGCGCGCGCGTCATGCGGGTGCAAGATGCTGATGGTTGCGCTCACCGCGAGTCTTCCCGACGCAGGGTGGAACGCATGAACATGGCGAAGAGAATTCCGGAAAGGCGGGTGTTCATGGGTCCCGGCCTGCGCCGGAATGACTCATGCCCTTTCTAATGCCGCTTGCCGTCGTCGAGGCGGCCGAGCGCATGGTCGAGCGCTCGGGCCGCCTTGTCCGCCGCGACGTTGACCGCGTCCTCGACGCGTTGCGCGTCGGCGTGGACGGCGAGAGGTTCGTGCCCGGTCGGGCGCACCTCGAGGCTGACTCGCTTGTCGTTGCCCCCCTTGCTGCCGTTGATGTCAGAGACGTGGAGCTCGACATGGGTGAGGCGGCGCTCGAAACGCCGAAGCTTGGAGCGCACGCGCTGCTCGAGGCGGTCGTTCGCCTCGGCGTCGCTCTTGATCTGGTTGTCGGTGTTGATCTGAACGAACAAGGCCGCCTCCACTCTGGTGATGCAAGCGATAATGCAGCGGCCCCCGCTCGCGTTCCCCCGCCGCGATTTCCGCTGGATGTTCACGCTTCGTTTCGATAGGATCGGTGGCGATGGCCAAACCCCGCAAGCGCTACGTCTGCCAGCTCTGCGGCTCGGTCACCGGCCGCTGGGCGGGCCAGTGCCCCGATTGCGGCGAATGGAACAGCCTCGTCGAAGACGCCGCCGGAGTGGTCACGCCCTTTTCCGCCCGCCACGATCTGCGCGGCGGGGGCCGCCGAATCGAGTTGCTCGGCCTCGATGCCGAGTCGGCGCTCCCGGAAAGGGTCGGCACCGGCATCGCCGAGTTCGACCGGGCGCTGGGCGGCGGCCTCGTTGCCGGCTCGGCCAGCCTGATCGGCGGCGATCCGGGCATCGGCAAGTCGACCCTGCTGCTGCAAGCGGCTGCGAAGGTCGCGGCGCAAGGCCTTCCCGTCGTTTACATTTCCGGTGAGGAGGCCGCCGATCAGGTACGCCTTCGGGCTCGTCGTCTGGGTCTCGGCGCGGCTCCGCTTCGGCTCGCCGCGGCGACCTCGGTGCGCGACATTTTGACCACTTTGGGCGAATCGGCGGCGCCGGCCTTGGTGGTGATCGACTCCATCCAGACCATGTACTCCGACCTGATCGAGGGGGCGCCCGGGACCGTGAGCCAGGTGCGGGCGTCCGCCCACGAGCTGATCCGCTTCGCCAAGGAGAGCGGCGCCGCGCTCGTGCTGGTCGGCCACGTCACCAAGGACGGCGCGATCGCCGGCCCGCGCGTGCTCGAGCACATGGTGGATACGGTGTTGAGCTTCGAAGGCGAACGCAGCCACCAGTACCGGATCCTGCGCGCGGTCAAGAACCGCTATGGCGGCACCGACGAGATCGGCGTGTTCGCGATGGGCGACGAAGGGCTGGCCGAGGTCGCCAACCCATCGGCGCTTTTCCTTACGCAGCGCGGCGAAGCGGTGCCCGGAGCGGTGGTGTTTCCAGCGCTGGAGGGCACTCGTCCAGTG
>DATMVG010000176.1:0-14579 GCA_035563315.1 Allosphingosinicella sp.
CAGCGGCGAGCCGCCGGCGCCGCCGGCGAAGGCGCGCCGCGGCCGGCCGTCGGCGCCGCGGCGGATGCGCGGCACCGCCTGGGCGAGGTCGGCCGTGAGCAGAGCGCCCACCCGCCGAATCTCGCCCAGCTCGGCGAGCAGGCGGTCCGATGTCTCCTGGGTCCGGGCGGTAACGCTGAGCAAGGCCACTCCGGCCGCGGTCAGCATTCCGAAGATCGACAGGGCGATCAGCATCTCGACCAGGGTGAAGCCGTCACGTCTCACTGCGCGGCCCTCCTGAACAAGGTCAGGCTCGCCCTCCCGGGGCCGCCGGCGGCGCTCGCGACCCGAATCTCGATCTGCTGGATTCGCGCCTCCGGGGACCGCGCCGTCGTCCGCGTCCACAGCCAGCGGCGTCCGGCATTGACCGCCTCGCCGCTGAGCGTTCCGAACGGCGGCGGCTCGGGGTCGCTGAGCAGCTCGACCGCGAGGTTGCGGGCGACGATCTGGGCCATCGCCTGGTCCTGAAGCCGGGCGCTGTTGGCGGCCGTCGCCCCGCCGAGCCTCAGCAGGGCGAGCGCGGCGAGGCTGAAGATGGCAAGCGCCACCAGCATCTCGATCAAGGTGAAGCCCTGCTCGCGCCTAGCGTCGGACATGGACGCCGCCGTCATGGCCGATCTCGACGGCGACCCGGCGCCCGCCCCGGCGAAGCGTGACGTAGAGCGGATCGGCCAGACCGGTCGAATCGAAGCGGGTGCCGCCCGCCGGGCCGCCGCCCGCTTCGGCCTCGGTCCCCTCGGCCCAGTCGTAATGCGCGGCCGGGCGCCACTCGCCGCGGGAGCGTTCGGCGATGTCGTAGCCGGCGGCGCTGATCCGAAGCGCGACGGGGCGCGAGCCGATGATCGCCGAGTCCCGCGCCGCCTTCGCCCGAGCGGCGAAGCGTTCCGCCTCCGCCTGGACGCTTCCGCCCGGGTCAGGCATCGCCAGCACGACCGCCGCGGCGGCCAGGCCGACGATGACGAGAACCACCATCAGCTCGATCAAGGTGAAGCCGCGTTCGCTGCCCCTTGCGGCATCCCGGCGGAAGCGCGCATGGCGCCGAAGCTCGTCGAACCCGATCATCCGTCTCATTCCACTCGCAAAGCCGCTCGGTTTCAACCACCGAAATGCGCCAGGCGAATGACATTTCGATATTCCTGGAAATGTTGTTGACAGTCGACGCGACCACCGGTATTTCCACGATTATCGAAACGAGGAGCCCAGATGAACGCGTCCGAAGCCGTCGCCGCCCTGTCCGCGCTCGCCCAGGAGCACAGGCTGGCGCTGTTCCGGCTGCTCGTCCAGGCGGGCGCCCGGGGCATGGCGGCGGGAGCGCTCGCCGAGCGGCTTGGGATCCCCAACAGCTCGCTCTCCTTCCATCTCGCGGGACTCAGCCGCGCCGGCCTGATCAGCCAGGAGCGGCTCAGCCGGTCGCTCATCTATCGCGCCGATTACGGGCGGATGGACCAGCTGCTCGCCTATCTCATGCAGAATTGCTGCGCGGCGGCCGAATGCGCTCCCGCGGCCGCCAACCAGGAAAGGAACCGCGCATGAAACGCCTTCATGTCCACGTCGCCGTGGACGATCTCGACCGGTCGATCGGCTTCTACTCCACCCTGTTCGGCGCCGGCCCGACCGTGGTGAAGGCAGATTACGCGAAGTGGATGATCGAGGATCCGCGAGTCAACTTCGCCATCTCCGCCGGCCAGCACCCGCAAAAGGGCATCCAGCATCTCGGCGTCCAGGCCGAGAGCATGGAGGAACTGAGCGACGTCTACGGCCGGCTCAAGGCGGCCGACCGACCGGTATTGGAGGAAGGGCGCACCACCTGCTGCTACGCCAAGAGCGAGAAGAACTGGATCGCCGATCCGGACGGGGTGGTCTGGGAAGCATTCCTGACCGACGGCGAGGCCACGGTCTACGGCGACAGCTCCGCGATCGGCACCCTCGCCGACAGCCTCGCCACCGAACAATGCTGCCTGCCGGCCTCCGCGCCGAAGTGAGCCAGGGACCGCCGCACGCCTGATCGCGCGGTTCGTCCGGCGGAGGTCGGCGGCTTCGACCGTCAGGCGCCGCCGCGCCGGCTCAGAGCGAAATCGCCGTTCGCGCCCGAGCGTCATAGAAGAGGCCGAGCAGCCGGTCCGCCAGAACCTCCGCGTCGGCGCCGTCGAGATCGACGATCTCGGGCATTCGCATCAGCGATGCGCCGGCCGTGTCGAGCAGCAGGTTCGCCAGCCGAAGCGGGTGCTGCACCGGCCCGCGTGAAACGCTGATCGTCTGCGCGCGCTCGAACGGAATGGTCCACAGCCTTCGCTTGACGAGCCCGCCCGCGACGAACAGCGCCCGTTCGTCAAGGGCGTAAGCGTGACTGCGCCAACGCTGCAAGGCGAGCAGGGCGAGGACCAGCAGGCCTCCCGCCGCATAGCCCGCCCGCGGCTCGATGAGGAGCGCCGCGAGGGCGGCCGCCGCGCCGGCAAGCAGATACGGCCCGACCCTTCGAAGCAGGGCCCGCCTGGAAAGGTGAGCGAAGCGATCCGGCGGCGGCGGCGCGGGAAATCCCGCTTCGGCAAGGATCGGCAGCAGCTCCTCGAGCCGGGCGAAGGGTGCCGCCACCTGGACCCCGCCCTCCCTGCGGTCGGCGCCGAGCGTCTGGAAGGAGAGGCGGTACCAGCCGAACCAGCGCGCAGGCAGGCTGCTCTCGATCAGCGCCACCTGGGCCCGGCGAATCGGGATCACCACCTCGGACAGGGTGATCAGGCCGCGCCGCCTCCTCAGTCCCGCCTCGCTTCGGCTCAGCCGGAAGCCGAAATCCCTCGCCACGGTCCGGGCGACGCCGGCAACGACTCCGAGCAGCACGAGCAGGCCGATCACCATCAGAGTGGCGCGCAGGCCGACGATTCCCGCCGCCGCACCGGCCCGCTCCGGCGTGAACCACTCCCACAGGTCGATCAGGCCGAACTGATCGAGATATTGCAGCACGGCGAAGATCGCCGCGAGGAACAGCAGCGAGAAGTTGAACAGGCCTGAATGGAGCAATCGGCCGAGCTTCATCTCGAACAGGACCGGCTCCGCGCCGGCGGCCGGCGCCGGGCCGGCGGAGCCGTGGCGGATCAGGTCGCGCAGCGCATGGGCGTCGGCGAGCGCGATCATGTCGAGACTGCCCTCGTCCGCCGCCGAGCCGCCGGTCTCGATCTTCACCTTGGCGGTGCCGAACAGGCGGGCGAGAAGACGCCGCTCGATCGCGATGTCCTGGACCCGGTCGTAAGGGATGATTCGGCGCTGGCGGCGCAGGACTCCGCTCTCGATGACGATCTCGCCGGCGCCGACGGTGTAGCGAAAGCGCCACCAGGCGAGCAGCGCGGTGCCGAGTCCGATCAGCCCGGCGAGCGCTGCGAACAGCAGCACCCGGCCCCAGCCTTCACGGGCGATCACCGCCGCATAGGCCGCGCCGCCGCCCAGCATTTGCGGGACGATCTGAAGCGAGCGGCCGATCAGGGTCGCGGGGTGGAGCCGCCGCGGAGTCGCGGCTTGATCGCTCACGCCAGGCCCTGGCGGATCTTGGCCCGGATCCGGTCGCGCATCCGCTCCGCGTCGGGCTGGGCGAGGCCGGGCAGCGGCACCGCCGCGCCGCGCGTTCCGGCGGTGTGGAGGATGAGCGTGGCGACCCCGTAGCGCCGCTCGACCGGGCCTTGCGCCACGTCGATATGCTGGACTCGGCCGAACGGGACGATCGTCCGGACCCGGACCAGCAGGCCATGGCTGACGTGAAGCTCGTCGCCGGCCTCGGCATAGCCCCAGGCTCGGTAGCGGCGCGCGGGCAGCACCAGGGTCGCGGCCAGCGCGAGCAGCGCCGCCGCCCCCGCCACCAGGCCCAGGGGGAGCGCGGTCTCGCGCAAGGGGCCGAGATCGAGCCCCACGGCGAGGACGAGCGGGAACAGCATCGCGATCGCGGTTCGGACCCGCAGCACCTTGAGCTGGTTGGGGTGGAGCGGGGTCATGACCCTTTCCGCCGCTGGATCGTTGCCTTCCACGCTCCCTCCCCTTTTTTCGGCCGCCTATGTGGTGACATTCCTTGCCGGACAGGGAAAGAGGGCGCCGACCAAAGGGAGAATCGCCGATGCCGTCACGTTCGTTCCTCCGTGCCATGCTGGTCGGGGCGGGGGTCGTGCTGGCGGCGCTTCTGGTCTTCGCCGCGTGGCGGCACTTCACGGCCGAGCCGGAAGCGGGGGCACCGGCCGATTTCGACCCGTCGGCCTTCGTCCACCGGCCGAAGCTCGACGCCCCCTATGTCGTCACCGATTACCAGGTGGTCGACGCGATGCTGGCGATGGCCCAGGTCCGGCCCGAGGACCATGTCATCGACCTCGGCTCCGGCGACGGCCGAATCCTGATCGCGGCGGCGCGCAGCCACGGCGCCCGCGGCCTCGGGGTCGAGATCGACCCGGCCCGGATCCGCGAAGCCGAGCAGAACGCCCGCGCCGCCGGAGTCGCCCACCGGGTCGAGTTCCGGCGCCAGGACCTGTTCGAAACGCCGCTCGCCGAGGCCGACCTCGTCACCCTCTACCTGACGCCCGAGGTGAACCTTCGCCTGCGTCCTCGGATCCTCGCTCAGATGCGCCCCGGAACCCGGGTCGTCAGCCACGATTTCGACATGGGCGAGTGGCGGCCCGACGCCCGCCAGCGGATCGGCTCGGCCACCATCTTGATGTGGATCGTCCCGGCCCGGGTCGCCGGACGCTGGACGCTCGACATCGGCGGACGCCGGGCCGAGCTGGAGCTTCAGCAGCGTTTCCAGCAGCTGAGCGGCACCCTCGCCGGCGGCGGCCGAAGCGCCAGGATCGAGCAGGGTGTGGTCGCCGGCGCCCGGATCCGATTCGTCGCCGAGACCGCGGGCGGCCGACGGGTCTTCGAAGGCCGGGTCGAGGGCGACCGGATCGTTCCGCTCCAGGCCGACGCCGGCTGGCGCGCCGCCCGGGCCGGCTGAGCGGGCCGTGCCGCTCGCGCTGGTCGGCCTCCTGCTCGCCTGGGCAGTGATGCTTCTGTTCGGCGCGATGGAGTTCGACCGCGGGCTGATGCTCTTCTTCTATGCCGGCAACCGTGCCGACGTCGCCGCGGTCGCGCGCTGGGTGACCGAGCTCGGCGGCGCCGTCGCCCTGCTCGCGGCGACCGGCTTCGGCGCTGGCATGCTCCTGTTCCGCCGCGACTGGCGCAGCGCCGTCCTGCTCGTCGCGGTCACCTTGTCGGGACGGCTGCTGGTGGCGCTCCAGAAGGATTGGACGGCTCGCATCCGCCCGGACGCGCAGGGCCATCTCGTCCCGGTCGAGTCGCTGTCCTTCCCGAGCGGCCATGCCGCCAACGCCACGCTCGTCTGGCTGTGCCTCGCCATGCTTCTTCCGCGCGGCGCTCGGTCCCGCGCTCTGGCGGTCTGGGCCGCGGTGTGGCTGGCGCTCGCCGTCGGAGCGTCGCGGGTCGTGCTCGGAGTCCACTGGCCGAGCGACGTCATCGGCGGCTGGGCGTTCGGCCTGTTCTGGACGCTGCTTCTGCTCCGCCTGTCCGGCCACCCGCTCGACGAGGGAAGGCCCGCCGCGGCCCGCCATCCGCCCGCGCCGAGCGGCAGCTAGGCCGGCTCTTTGCGGAGGACGACCGAAAGGTTGTTGGCCGGCATCGCCACCACCCGGTCCAGCCTCAGAGCGTTCCGCTCGGCCTCGGCGACGACGTCCTCGAGGTCGCGCACCCCCCATTCCGGGTTGCGCGCCCGGAGCGAGGCGTCGAAAGCCTCGTTGCTCGGCGCCGTCGCCACGCCCGATTGCCGGTACGCGCCGTAGAGATAGAGCGGGGCACCCTCGCCCAGCACTCGCCCAGCGCCGCGCATCAGCCCCGCCGTCGCCGCCCACGGGCTGATATGGACCATGTTGATGGCGAGGATCGCGTCGGCCCCCGCCACGGGCCAGTCCGCCGAGCGCACGTCGAGCGGCAGCGGCGGCCGCAGGTTGGCCAGCCCGGCCTCTTCCCGCCACGCTCCGATCGAGGCCAGCGCCGCCGCTTCCGGATCGCTGGGCTGCCAGTTGAGCCGGGGAAAGGCCCGGGCGAAATGCACGACATGCTCGCCGGTGCCGCTCGCCACTTCGAGCACCAGCCCGCGCTCCGGCAAGACGCCGCTCAGCACCTCGACGATCGCCGCGGCGTTACGCGCCACGTGCGGCGCCGACCGCCGGGCGTCGGTCACTCCGCCGCCTGCGCCTGGTCCGGCTCCTTGTAGACCAGCACCGGCTTGCGGGCCGCGAGAGTCTCGTCGAGCCGCCGCCGCGGCGCGTGGACGGGCGCCGCCTTGAGGCTTTCGTCGCCGGCCTTGGCGCGCTCGGCGATGCTTCGCATCGCGCCGATGAACTGGTCGAGCGCCGCCTTGGATTCGGTTTCGGTCGGCTCGACCAGCATGGCGCCGTGGACGACGAGCGGGAAGTACATGGTCATTGGATGATAGCCTTCGTCGATCAGCCCCTTGGCGAGATCGAGCGTGGTGAGGCCGGCGGCGAAGCCTTTGTCGCTGAACAGGGCCTCGTGCATGCACGGCCCGCTCGAACCGAACGGCGCGTCGAGCACTCCGTCGAGGCTGCGCAAGATGTAGTTGGCGTTGAGCACGGCATCCTCGGCCACCTGCCTGAGACCGTCGGCGCCATGGCTGAGGATGTAGGAGAGGGCCCGGGTGAACATGCCCATCTGGCCGTGGAAAGCGACCATCCGTCCGAAGGTGCGGCCGTGATGCTCGCCCGCGAGCATGGGGTCGCCGCGCGGGGCGCCGTCCACCACATGCTCCTCCTCGACCAGGGCATATTCGTCGCCCTGCTTTTCGACGAAGGGCAGCGGCGCGAACGGGGTAAGCGCGGCCGAGAAGACCACCGGGCCCGAGCCCGGCCCGCCCCCTCCATGCGGGGTCGAGAAGGTCTTGTGCAGGTTGATGTGCATCGCGTCGATGCCGAGGTCGCCGGGGCGCACCTTGCCGACGATGGCGTTGAAATTGGCGCCGTCGCAATAGACCAGGCCGCCCGCCGCGTGCACCGCCTGCGAAATCTCGATCATGTCGGGCTCGAACAGGCCGCACGTATTGGGGTTGGTGATCATCAGCGCGGCGACGTCCGGACCGAGCCGCGCCTTGAGCGAATCGAGGTCGACCCGGCCGCGGGCATTGGCGGGGATGCTCTCGACCCGGTAGCCGGCGAAGGCGGCGGTGGCGGGATTGGTGCCGTGGGCGCTTTCCGGCACGAGCACCACCTCGCGCTTGTCGCCGCGCGCCTCGAGCGCCGAGCGGATGGCGAGCAGGCCGCACAATTCGCCATGGGCGCCGGCCTTCGGGCTCATCGCGACGGAATGCATTCCGGTGAGTCGGATCAGCCATTCGCCCAGCACGTGGATCAGCTCGAGCGCGCCTTGCACCGTGTCGGTCGGCTGAAGCGGGTGGATGTCGGCGAAGCCGGGCATCCGCGCCACCTTCTCGTTGAGCCTGGGATTGTGCTTCATCGTGCACGATCCGAGCGGGAAGAGGCCCAGGTCGATCGCGTAATTCTGGCGGCTGAGCCGGGTATAGTGGCGCACCGCCTCCGGTTCCGACAGGCCCGGAAGGCCGATCGGCTGGCGGCGCATGAGGTCCCGGACCTCGTAATAGACCTCGTCGACGGCCCCCTCCCACGGGATGCTGCTGCGCACCTCCGGGCCCAGGTCGGCCGGCTCGAAATCGACCCCGGTTGCATCGGTGGAGCCGATCTCGAAGCTCAGCGGCTCCTCAAGCATCAGCGCCCTGTTGCCGGTGTAGGTCTGGGCTTGCGCGCGCCGCTCCGCCTGCGGGCGCTCCGGACGCCAGCCGCCCTCGTTGATCGTCATCGCGCGATCTCCGGGCCGTTCCCCGGCGAAGGCCGGGGTCCAGTTGCTAGGCTCGACTGGGCACCGGCCTTCGCCGGTGAACAAGGGATCGTCATGCCAGCGCCTCCTGCAGAGCGGCGATGAAGGTGTCGATGTCCGCCTTGGTCGCGGTCTCGGTAACGGCGACGACCAGCCCCCGTTCGAGCGACGGCTCGCCCGGATAGAGACGGCCCAGCGACACCCCGCCGAGGATGCCCCGATTGGCCAGCTCCCGCACCACCGGCCGCGCCTCGCGATTGAGGACCAGGGTGAATTCGTTGAACATCGTGCGGTTGATCAGGGTCGCCCTGGGCCAGACCCTTGTGAGCCGCTCGGCCGCATAAAGCGCCCGGTCGAAGTTCAGCTCCGCGAGCTGGCGCAGCCCTTTTTCGCCGAGCAGAGTCAGGTGGATGGTGAAGGCGAGCGCGCACAGCACCGAGCTGGTGCAGATGTTCGACGTCGCCTTCTCGCGCCTGATATGCTGCTCCCTCGTCGACAAAGTCAGCACGAAGCCGCGCGCGCCCTCGGCGTCCTGGGTCATTCCGACGAGCCGTCCCGGCATCTGCCGGACATATTTGTCCCGGGTGGCGAACAGGCCGACATAGGGGCCGCCGAACTGGAGCCCGACGCCGAGCGACTGCCCTTCGCCCACGACGATGTCGGCGCCCATCTCGCCGGGGCTCCTGAGCAGCCCCAGGGCGACCGGTTCGGTGACCACCGCGATCAGCAGGGCCCCTTTCTCGTGCGCCCGCGCCGCGAGCTCGCTCATGTCGTCGCAGCGCCCCAATATGTCGGGATACTGGAAGACGACGCAGCTCGTCTCCTCGTCGATCCGGTCGAGCAGAGCGGCTGAATCGCTCTCCCGAGCGAGCTTGGGCGGAGCATAGTCGAGCTCGTCGCCGGTGAACCTGGCCATCGTCCTCGCCACCGACACGTAATGCGGGTGAAGGCCCGAGGAGAGGACGGCCTTGCCTCGGCGGGTGATCCGCCGGGCCATGCTGATCGCCTCCCAGCAGGCGGTCGAGCCATCATACATCGAGGCGTTGGCGACGTCGCAGCCGTAGAGCCGGGCGACCTGGGTCTGGAACTCGAAGAGCATCTGGAGCGTGCCCTGCGCGATTTCAGGCTGGTAGGGCGTGTAGCTGGTCAGCAGCTCGCCGCGCTGGATGAGATGGTCGACGCTCGCGGGAATATGGTGCCGGTAGGCGCCGCCGCCGAGAAAGAAGGGGACCTCGCCGGCGACCATGTTCTTGCGCGCCATTCGCGCCAGCTGCCGCTCGACGCTGAGCTCCGACGCATGGTCGGGAAGGCCGCCAACGCCCTCGGCGAGCCGCGCCGCCTCGGGCACGTCGCCGAACAGATCCTCGACCGAGGAGGCCCCGATCGTGCCGAGCATCTGCTGCCGATCGGCGTCCGACAATGGCAAGTAACGCATTCGACCACTCCATCCTGTCTCCCCGTCCGCGCGGGCGGGGACCGAAAAGCGGGCCTGCCGTCGAATCGCGCAAGCGATCGGATTGGCCCCCGCCGGCACTCCTCCCGCCAGGAAGAGGCGCCCTCTAGCCCGGCTTCCTCATCGCAAATCTCAACCGCACATAATCGGCGAAATAGCTGCCGTCCGCCTTGCGCAGTTCCGGGGCGAGGCGAGCCTCGATCGCCGCCGCCACCTCGTCGCGCGACCATTCGGGCACCATCGCCACGTCCAGCCAGCCGGACCGGAACGTCTTCACCCAGCCTTGGATTCCGGTCGGCAGGTCGGTCGGCCGTTCGACCCGCTGAGCGCGGACGTCGATGAACCCGGCGACGCCGTGGAGCCGGGTGAACTCCTCGACCGCCGGATACCATTGCGGATCGTCGGCCGGCAGCGAATAGCCGCGGTCGGTCAGCTCCTCCCTGATCCCGCGCCGAAGGATCGCAAGGTTGCCGGCGCCGCCCATCTCGCCGACGAAGCGCCCGCCGTCCTTGAGGACCGCGAATATGCCGGAGGCGACCGCGTCGGGATCGAGCATCCAGTGCAGGGCCGCGTTGGAGAAGACGGCGTCGAACTGGCCGAACCGCTCGGCCTGCCGGGCGAGATCGAGAGTCTCGGCGTCGGCAAGGAAGGCGTCGATCCCCCGCGCCCGCGCCGCCTCCACCATCTCCGCGGAGGAATCGAGGCCGATCACCCTTGCTCCGGCCGCCGCGATCTTCGCCGTCAGCGCGCCGTCGCCGCAGCCGACGTCGAGGATGAGCTCGCCAGGTTGCGGCGCGAGCAGCTGCAGCGCCGCGGCTCCGAGCTCCGGGACGAATCCCGCATTCTGGGCATAATCGGCCGCCGACCAGCGCGATGCGATGTTCACCATCAAAGCGGCTCCTGCAAAAGCGGTACTGCTGTCGCAACCCTCGACGGGGGGCGAGGCTCCGCAGGGGGACCCCGGCTTGATCTGGTTAAGCGCGATTCTCACTGGCTGTCGCAGAAGGCCTTATACTCGTCGGAGTCCATCAGGCCTTCGACCTCGGCCGGATCGGACAGGCGGAGCCTGAAGAACCAGCCTTCGCCCTCGGGGTCGCTGTTCGCCAGAGCGGGATCGTCGACCAGCGCCTGGTTGCCCTCGACGACCTTGCCGCTGACCGGCGAGTAGACGTCGGAAGCGGCCTTGACCGATTCCACCACCGCGGCCTCACCGCCCTTGGCGACCTGGCGTCCGGTCTCGGGCACTTCGACGAAGACGACGTCGCCGAGCTGGCCCTGCGCGAAATCGGTGATCCCGACCGTCGCGGTGTCGCCCTCGACTCGGATCCACTCATGGTCCTTGGTGTAATAGACGGTCATTTAGGCGCTCCCTTGCGGTGGTAGCGGTGGGGGACGAAGGGCATGGGCACGACCCGCCCGGTGAAGATCTTGCCGCGGTGGCCGAGCGAGACGGCGGTCCCGACGGCGGCGTGGGCGAGCGGCACATAGGCCATGGCGATCGGCGCCTCCAGCGTGGGCGAAAAGCCGCCGCTGGTCACCTTGCCGACCTCGCTGCCCTCGGCATCGACGACGAGCGCGCCCTCGCGCACCGGCTGGCGCCCCTCGACGGCGAGGCCGACGCGCTTGCGGATCGGCCCCTCGGCCAGCTCACGGGCGATCCGGTGCCAGCCGCGGAAGCCGCCTTCCTCGCGGCGCCGCTTGGACAAAGCGAAGACGAGATCGGCCTCGACCGGAGTCGTCGCCGGGTCGAGGTCGTGGCCGTAAAGCGGCAGGCCCGCCTCGAGCCGAAGCGAATCGCGTGCTCCGAGACCGATCGGCTTGACCTCGGGCTGGTCGAGCAGAAGCGTCGCGATGGCTTCCACCGAGCTTGCCGGCACCGAAATCTCGAACCCGTCCTCGCCGGTATAGCCGGAGCGGCTGATCCAGGCGGTGACTCCGGCAAGGCTGAACGCCCCCGCGGTCATGAATGTCAGGTCGGCGACCTCCGACACGAGCCGGGCAAGGGCGTCGACCGCCTTGGGGCCCTGGAGCGCGAGCAGCGCCTGCTCCTTCATATGGTCGACGACGACCGTGCGCGGCAGGCCCTCGCGCAGATAGTCGATATCGCCCTCCTTGGTGGCGCCGTTGACGACCATGTAGAAATGCTCGCCGCGGCGGGTGACCATCAGATCGTCGACGATGCCCCCGTCCTCGGTGAGCAGGAGCGAATATTTCGGCCGGCCCTCCTTGAGGATTCGAAGGTCGGCCGGAAGCAGCGCCTCGAGCCCTTTCTCGGCCTCCGCCCCCGCGATGAGCAGCTGACCCATATGGCTGACGTCGAACAGGCCGGCGCTCTCCCGGGCCCAGCGGTGCTCGGCGAGGATGCCCTCATACTGGATCGGCATGTGATAGCCCGCGAACGGCACCATCCGAGCGCCGAGGCCGCGATGCCAGCCGTCGAGGGGAAGGGTCCGTTCGGTGTCGCTCATCGTCCAGCTCCGGTGCGCATCGGCCGCTCTCGCGCGCAAGAGCGGCAACATCCACGCCCCCTCTGTCACTGGACCTGAGAGCTTTCGCCCCCTCGTGCGCGAGAGAGCTTACCCCTTCGGTGGTGCTCCCCGGCCTCGGCGACGGAGCACGCTTTCCAGAGCGTCGAGACCGCGCGGTCCATTTTGCCTGAGAGATTCCGGGGCGGTTGCTCCTTCGGCGGCGGCGCCGGCTAGCGCCGACCCCACTCTCTCCCGCGCGTCCTAAAGACCACGCGGCCATGACGCAGGCCCGAGCGGGTGTCAATCGGCTGTGCTTCGACTGAGCGCGCTTGCTATCTCACACTTAGTGTGATACTCGGCTCGCGAGAAGGAGTTGGGTCAGCGTGCGCATCTTCATGAACCGCTGGTTCGAGAAGTTCGCACGCAAGCAGGACATCTCGGACGGCATCTTGCAGGAGGCAGTCGAACGGGCCGAACGCGGCTTGATCGACGCTGACCTTGGCGGCGGCGTGGTCAAGCAACGTGTCGCCCGCGAGGGACAGGGCAAATCGGGCGGTTTCAGGACCGTGATCCTGTTCCGGACCGGCAAGCGGGCAATATTTGTGTTCGGCTTCGCCAAGAGCGACCGGGCAAATCTGAGCGCGGGGGAATTACACGCGTTCAGGATGGCAGCGAAGATCGTGCTGACACTAAGCGACGCGGCGATTGAAACGGAGACGAAGTCGGGCAGGCTGATCGAGGTGACCTATGGCGAAGACCTATAAGAGCGAGGCTCTCGCCTCCATCCACGAGACGATGGAGGGCTTGCATCAGTCCGGCCTCATCGACAAGCGTACGATGCGCGAGTTTGACGAAGCCTGCCTAACGCCCGCGGCGCCGATGACGCCGGACGAGATCAGGATCCTCCGGGAGCGCGAGCGAGTCTCGCAACCGGTTTTCGCACGCTACCTCAACGTCTCCAAGAACCTTGTTTCGGATTGGGAGCGCGGCGCCAAGCGCCCCGGCGGCCCCGCTCTGCGACTGCTCACGATCGTGCGCCAGAAGGGGCTTGGGGCGATAGCGTAACCTTCCCAAGCCGAACCCGCGCGCCGAGTCGGCCCGAACGGCCGGCCGTCCTTCGATCAGCCGCCGGGCGCCTCTTCGATACCCGGCTGCCGCCGACGGGGAAGGCCGGGCGCCTCGCTTCGCCAGGGCGCGCGGCCGTGCGGCAAAAGCGAGCGACTCCGCGAACAAAATGAATCAAACCGGCGCTAAGGGGCGGGAAATCGCGGTTTGCGGCTCGCCTCAGCGGGTGGCGTTGTAGCGGAGCTGCTCTTCGTCGAGGGCGAAGCCGACCAGCACCTCGAACCGCGCCCGCTCGACGGCCGCCCGGACCGCCGGGTCCGACATCGGGTCGACCGCCGCCAGCGGGTCGCCGGCGCGGCGATCGCGGGTGATCTGGCGGCGGATGTCCTCGGGCAGGGTCGCCGCCGAGCGCAGCACCTGGGTGGTCGCTCCGCCGGTCGTGCTGGCGCGATACTGGCCGTCGGCGAAGCGCAGCCCGACCCGGCTCAGCTTCTTGGCGACGACGTTGCCGTTGCCCTGAACGACGGTCGCGAAATAGGGCAGAACCACGTCCCGGGCGCCGCGATTGTCGCGCCGGCGGGCATGGACCTCGAAGCTGGCGTTGGTGACGATATACTGGCCGGTCTCGTCGCACGTGCCGCGAAGGTTGGTGATGTTGGCGACGATGTCGATCGCGCTGGCGTCGCGGCTCCCGGCCGGGTCGAACAGCGTGATGTCGCCGGCCGGTGCCGGGATCGCCACCGGGGGGCAGGCGGTATAGGTGGCGAGGATTCCGCGCGGCACGATGTCGCCTTCGCGGGCGCAGCCGAGGAGGCCGAGAGAAAGCAGGACGGCGACAGCCGGCTTGGTTGTGAACAGGCGCAAGGGATCCTCGAACTTGGCTGGGCGGAACATTACATGCCCTAGGGCAGCGCGCGGATCATAGGAAGCGGGTTTCTCACAGGCAAGCGATGGCGTAGACGCACGACCAATGGCCCCCTCCAAGCCTCCCCTGACCCTGCTGATCGCGGCACCGCGCGGCTTTTGCGCCGGGGTCGACCGCGCCATCCGGATCGTCGAGCTCGCGCTCGAGCGCTACGGCGCCCCGGTCTATGTCCGGCACGAGATCGTCCACAACAAGTTCGTCGTCGAGGGGCTGAAAGCGAAGGGCGCGGTGTTCGTGCCGGAGCTCGACGAGGTGCCGGACGGAGTGCCCGTGGTCTTTTCGGCCCACGGCGTGCCCAAGGCGGTGCCGGCCAAGGCGCGGGAGCGCGGCCTCAACTATCTCGACGCGACCTGCCCGCTCGTCTCGAAGGTCCACCGCCAGGCCGAGCGGCTGATCGCCCAGGGCCGCCACATCCTGTTCGTCGGCCATGCCGGTCATCCGGAAGTGATCGGAACCTTCGGCCAGGTCCCCGACGGGAGGATGACCCTGATCGAGACCCCCGCCGACGCCGAGACGATCGCGCCGGAAATGCCCGATCGCCTCGCCTTCCTCACCCAGACGACCCTGTCGGTCGACGACACCGCCGAGATCATCGCCATCCTCCGGCGCCGCTTCCCGGCGATGGAGGAGCCGCGCAGCGAGGACATCTGCTACGCGACCTCGAACCGACAGGCGGCGGTCAAGGCGATCGCGGGGCGGTGCGACGCGATGCTCGTGATCGGTGCGCCCAACAGCTCCAACTCGCTTCGGCTCGTCG
>DATMVG010000177.1:0-10611 GCA_035563315.1 Allosphingosinicella sp.
CCCCGCCGGCGCAGCCCGAAGCGGCGCCGCCCGACCCGCCCCCGGCGCCGCTTCCGGGACAGCCGGAGCCGGACTGAGCGGCACCTTCGCGGCCGCGCGCCGTTGTCCCGCCGCGGCCACCATCAACGGGGAGAGCAAGGATGAGCAGCAGCAGGAGGCCGATCATGGTCGCGGCCCTGGCCTTGGGCCTGGCCGCGTGCGGCGGCGCCGACCAGGCCGAGGACGGCGCCGCCGAAGCCAATGGCGCCGGCGATCCGTTCGGAGCGACCGGAGCGCCCGGCGCCGACATGACCGACAACGGCGCCGGCGACGGCGCCAACGGCCTCGCCGACGGCAATGCGAGCTGATCGCGATGCCGATCCGGATCGCCATCGTCGGCTACGGCAAGATCGCGAAGGACCAGCACGTCCCGTCGATAGCGGCTGATCCGCGCTTCGAGCTGGTCGCCGTCGCCGGGCCCCGGGTCAGGCAGGAGGGCGAGCTGCCCGTCTATGCCAGCCACCAGGCGCTCATCGCCGATCTGGCCGGACGGCTCGACGCGGTCGCCGTCTGCACGCCCCCGGGCATCCGCCACGCCATCGCCCGCGACGTCCTCGCCGCGGGGTTGCACTGCCTCCTGGAAAAGCCGCCGACGGCGACGCTGGGCGAGATCGAGGATCTCGAGCGCCTCGCGGCGGCGGCGGGACGCAGCCTGTTCACCGCCTGGCACTCGCAGCACAACCCGGCCGTCGCCGCGGCGCGGGCCGCCCTGGCCGGGCAATCGATCAGCGAGCTTCGCATCCAGTGGTTCGAGGACGTCCGCAAATGGCATCCGGGCCAGGAGTGGATCTGGCGGCCCGGAGGCTTCGGCGTGTTCGATCCCGGCATCAACGCCCTGTCGATCGCGACCCGAATCCTGCCCATGCCCCTGTTCGTGCGCGAGGCGAAACTGCTTTTCCCGGCGAACCGGCAGACTCCGATCGCGGCGAGCCTCGACTTCGTCGGCGATGCCGGCGCGTTCGCCGCCGAGATGGACTGGCGCTATACCGAAGGCGAGCGCTGGACGATCGACGTGCGGACCGCCGGCGGCCGGTCGCTGCAGCTGCTCGACGGCGGTTCGCGGCTCCTCGTCGACGGCAAGCCGCGCGCGGGCGTCGGCCGCGGCGAATATCCCTCCATCTACGAACGCTTCGCGACCCTCGTCGAAAGCGGCGAGAGCGAGGTCGACCGCGAGCCGCTGCGGGTCGTCGCCGACGCTTTCCTGGTCGGCGCCCGCGAGGAGGTCGAGCCGTTTGACTGACTCGAGGTCAGCGGGGACCGGCGCTCCTCATCCGGGCCAGATAGTCGCGATAGGCCGGCGCCCGTTGGACGATCCCGGCGAGGCGCTCGGCCAGGCGCTCCATGCCGGCGAGGCTCTGCTCGAAATCGACCCCCGAGGCGGCCGGGTCGATGCCCCGGGGCAGCAGACCCATGCCGAGCAGCACCGCATGCCAGCCGTGCCGGTCGAAGCTCTCCTCCTCGTAGAAGGGGAGCCGGCCCCGATGCCCATATAGCTCGAGCGTGTGGGCGAGGCTCGCCGGCAGCGGCCGATTTGGCATCGCCTTCCAGAACGCCCCCTCCGACCGCGGCGAGCGCAGGTAGTGGAGGGCGAGGAAGTCGCGCACCCGGTCCGTCTCCTGCGCCGTCTGGCGGTTATATTCCCTCAGCTCGAGCGGATGGCAGTCGCGGCCCGGAAGCAGCGCCAGCGCCCGGGCGATGGCGTTCTGCGCCAGGTGAAGGTTGGTCCCGTGCAGCGGATCGACGGCGACGGCGGAGTCGCCGACGGCGAGGACGTTGCTCACCCACGGCCGCGGACGGCGGCCGGGGCGGATCGCGACCAGCTCGGCTCGCTCGAGGCCGCTCGCGCGGCGCGCCTGCCCCTCCTCGGCGAGCGCGGCGGCGTAGCCGGCTCCGGCGATTACCCCGTCGGGCAGCGGCGAATGCCAGCGCCAGCCGACGTCCAGCGCGGCGGCGACGTCGCAGGAAGAGGGCTCGGGCGGCGCCGCTCCGGCGGCCAGCAGCAGGCGATCGCAGGGCAGGGTCCCGCCCCAATCCTCGAAGTCGTCGGCGACGACGGAGAGGAGCGGAGCGGAGGGCCCGGCGCAGTCGATGAACAGGTCGGCTTCGATTCGCCGACCGTCCTCGAGCACGAGCGCGGCGATCCCGCCATCCTCGCGCCGGGTCACGCCGCCGATCGAGCCCTCGAAGCGGTCGAGCGCGAGCGCGCCCGCCTGGGCCTCGAGCCGTTCGCGGTAGCGGTCCGGGTCGAGCCGAAGAGCGTAGACATGATTGGCCATGGGAGAGGCCGGGTCCTGGCTCGGATGGACGAACTTGCCGGCCTCCGCCAGCACCGCCGCGGCGCCGAAGCGATGGAAGGGCAAGGCGCGCCCCGCCTTGCGCGCGCGCACCCACAGTTGATGGAAGTCCGCCGCTCGGGTGGGCAGGCCGAAGTCGCCGAAGGCGTGGTACCAGGCCGAGCCGTCCGCCGACCAGCGCTCGAAGCGGGTGCCGAGCCGGTGGCTGGCAATGCCGGCGCGCACCAGCTCAAGCTCGTCCAGGCCGATCGCGGCGTGGAATCGGTTGACCGTCGGCAGCGTGCCGGTCAGCCGGTCGGCGAGCGCGGCCGGATCGGGCGGGACGGCGACGATTCGGGCGCGAACCGCCGGTAGCGCCCGGGCGAAGGCGATCGCCGCCGACAGCCCGACGATTCCGGCGCCGACGACGCAGATCGTTCGGATCGTCCGCTCCTCGCGCATCAGCGCGGTTCGGCGATGGTGGCGTTGCGCCGGACGATGAACTCGCCATGGTCGGGCATCGACCGCACGGCTTCCTCTATCTGGCCGCGAAGCCGGCTCATCGCCTTGCCCAGGCCTTCGGGCGCAAGCGCGTCGGCGCGCTGGTCCCATCGTTCCGGGACGACGCCCTGGCCGACATAGACGGCGAGCCAGCTCGGCTCGAGGAACAGCCCCTGCGTATATTTGGAGATCCGGCCGGCGGCCCGGAACAACTCGATCTTCTCCTCGAGGCTGGCCGGGACCGTCATCGTCCGGACGTGGTTCCAGAAGCTCGAATCGTCGCGCCTTGTCGCGTGATAATGGAGGATCAGGAAGTCGCGAATGCGGTCATATTCGAGGTCGACCATCCGGTTGAACTCGTCGCGGTCGGAGTCGGCGACCGGGCCGATCGGGAACAGCTCGACGAGTTGGGTTATGGCGCCCTGGGCGAGATAGATGCTGGTCGATTCGAGGGGCTCGAGAAAGCCCGAGGCGAGCCCGACCGCGACGACGTTCCTGACCCAGCTGCGGCGGCGTCGGCCGGCCCGGAAGCGCAGCAGCCGAGGCTCGGCCATCGGCCGCCCCTCGACCGCGGCGACGATCGCGTCCGCCGCGTCCTGGTCCGAAATATGCGCGCTCGAATAGACATAGCCGTTGCCGACCCGGTGCTGGAGCGGAATTCGCCACCGCCAGCCGGCGGCCATGGCCGTCGCCCTCGTATAGGGCTCGATCGGGCCGGGCGGCGAGGTGCAGGGGAGCGCGACGGCGCGGTCGCAAGGCAGCCAGTGCGACCAGTCCTCCCACGCTTCGCCGAGGGTCCGCCCGAGCAGCAGGCTGACGAAGCCCGAGCAGTCGACGAACAGGTCGCCCTCGATCCGCTCGCCGTCGGCCATGACCAGGGCGGCGACATCGCCGGTCTCGCCGTCGAGCTCGACGTCGACGACCCTGCCTTCGGTGCGCCGCGCGCCGCGAGCGATGGCGTAATCGCGCAGATAGGGGCCGAACAGGGTCGAATCGAACTGATAGGCGTAGCTGTAGGTCGACAGCATCGAATTGGTGTCGGGCGAAGGCGGAGCGAAGCGGTTGGCCGCCGCCATGACGTTGGCGATCGAATAGCCGAACAGGTCGTCCGCCGCGCCCGCCGCCCGCATGCGCAGCCAGTAATGGTGGAAATGGACTCCGTTGAGCTCGGTTCCGAAGCTGCCGAACGGGTGGAGATAGCTGTCCCCGATCCGCCCGAAATCGCGAAAGTCGATGCCGAGCTTGAACGTCGCATGCGTCGCCCGCATGAAATCGGCCTCGTCGATCCCGAGGCTGTCGACGAACGCCCGCAAGTGCGGCAGCGTCGCTTCGCCGACGCCGACGACTCCGATCTCGGCGGACTCGATCAGCCGTACTTCGGCCGCATGCGGCAACTGGCGGATCAGCGCCGCTGCCGTCATCCAGCCCGCGGTTCCGCCCCCCAGCACGACGACGCGGGCCTTTTTCCTGGGCTCGGTGCCGTGTTTCACGCTCGCGTTCATGCCGCCTCAGTGAAAAAGAAAGAGCCGGAGCGCAACGCCCTCCGGCCCCTTCGCAAGTTCTACTGCGGCCTAGAAGCGAAAGCGCGCGCCCACGGACACCGTCGTCTCGTTGAAGCGGACGAAGCGCGGGAAGGTCGATTCGGTGCCGTTCGGGTCGATCCTTGTAAGGGTCGAGCGGAACGGCGTCTTGAGGATGTTCGTCCAGTCGGCGAAGACGGTGAGGTGCTCCATCACGTCGAAACTCGCCGAGAGGTCGAGACGGGAGAGCGGCCGAGCATTCTCGATGTAGAGGTGGCCCTCCCGGGGCTCACCTCTATCCACCCGGCCCTGGTCGAAGAAATTGTCGCGCGGCGCGAACAGATCGAGGTAGCCGCTCCGCCGGTTCCAGGCGATACGCGCCGAGAAGCCGCCGGCCTCGTACATGCCGATGAGGTTGTACGACCAGGGCGACACGTCGACGAGCTCCCGGTTCACCGTTTCGCCCTTGTAGACGAAGTCGGCCCGGGCATCGATGTGGGTGACGTTGGCCTGGACGCCGAAGTTCGAGAGCCAGTTCGGAAGCCCGCCGAAATCGAAGAAGGTGCTGAGCTGGGCTTCGAAACCCTTGATTCTGCCGGCACCGGAGTTGATCGGGCCTTCGAAGCGAAGCGGCGAGCCGGTGAATGACGTTTCGTCCGAGAATGTCGTCTCGATGAAGCCGTTCATGTCGCGGTAGAAGACGGCCACGGAGGCGAAGCCGGTCCGCGAGAAAAACCATTCGAGCGACGCGTCGT
The DNA here is from genome assembly GCA_035563315.1 of Allosphingosinicella sp. Taxonomy (GTDB): domain Bacteria; phylum Pseudomonadota; class Alphaproteobacteria; order Sphingomonadales; family Sphingomonadaceae; genus Allosphingosinicella. Next base: position 5,089 of record DATMVG010000177.1, read on the forward strand.
AATTGTCCGACGTCAGCCGGTCGAGGAACGGATTGCCGCCGCGACCGGTCTGTATGCAATTCTCGGGAAGCGGAGTCTCGTCGAGGCACGACGGTGGCCGGTCGATCGTCGCTGACGGCCGAAGATCGGTGAAGCCCGGACGCGTCCGCGTCTGAGTGAACGACAGTCGCAGCTGGAGTTGCGGATTGAACCGCAGCCGCGCGCTGATGTTCGGCAGCCAGTCGGTGAACTCCCGGCTGATCTCGGTCGCCGTGAACACGCCCGGCGGCGCCTCAATCGGGCCGTCTCCATCCGGATCCTCCGGAAAGATCAGGCGCGTACCGGAAAGGTCGATGCTGGTGCGGACCACGCGAAGGCCGATATTGCCGTCGACCGTCGCCTCCCCGCCGAGCGGGAATTCGTAGCGTACCTGCGCATAGGCTGCGAGATTGCGTTCCGCCGCATCCCAGGTCTGAAGCGGATCGGGCAGCGGATCCTCGAGCGTGAAATTTGTCCCGCCTATGTCAATCGTGAACTGCCTCATATTCTGGATGTTGTCGCGAATGCTGCGATAGGTGGGCGACAGCCAGGTACGGAAAGGCTGCACGTCGCTGCCGCGGAACCCGGGCCGGAACAGCACATAATCGAGGGGGACGTCGCTCAGTGGGATGCGCTGCGGCTCCACGTCGGCATTCCCCCAATAGCGGCTGCCGAATTCCCGATGCGCGTCGCGGTCGGTGAAGCGGACTCCGACCTCGAACTCGGGCAGGAAGGACGAGCCGGTGTCCCAATCGAGGTCGAGGCGGGCCTGCCAGTCGTCGCCCTGCGAGACCTGCGCTTCCTCGTAGAAGCCGCGATAGACGTAATTGGCCGGATTGCTCGGATCGAAGCTAGCGAAGTCGAACTCGGCGCCGCCGTCTTCCTCGTCGACATCCGTGTCGAAGATGACGGTCTGGCGGTTGGCAAAGGCATAGTCGACGCTCGCCGTCGAGCCGGTGAAGGTGCTGTCGGTCCGCGCAATGTCCGCCGAAATCCGCACCGGGCCGGCGTCGTAGCTGCCGCCGACGGCGAACTGATAGGTGTTGGTCTTGTTGAACGTGCCGCCCTGGAAGCCGTCGGGACGGAAGGGATCGGTGACCGTCGCGCTTTCGAGCAGATCGGGCCTGCCTTCCCGCACGGCGAAGTCGGTGAACCCTGAGCCGCCCCAGTGCGGGACCGCGAGCATGCGGTCCGAAACGCGGTTGCGGAAGCCCTGCCACAGACCCTCGGCATAGAGTTCGATGCCGGGCGCGGGCCGATACTGCAACGCGGCGTTGATCGAAGGCCTGGTCCGGTCGCCCGAACCGTAGAAGACGCGCTGGACGTCCGGCCAGCGGGTGCCGTTGGGGCCTCCGCCGGCGACGAAGTCGGTATTCTCGCGAGTCGAGTCGAGGTAGCGCAGCCGCGTGTAGGAGAAGCCGATCAGGGCCCCGATCTCGCCGCCGCCGACGTCCCAGCGGTTGGTGATCAGGATGTTTCCGTTCGGAGTCACCTCGTCCGCCTGGTACGTATAGAGCCCCCAGACGGAGCCGGCGATCTCGAAGCCGTCGAAATCGAACGGCCGGCGCGAGCGCACGTTGACCAGTCCGGCGAGGCCTGGCTCGACCAGGTTCGCGGTCGAGGTCTTGAACACCTCGATCGCGCCGATCGCGCCCGACGGGAAATCCTGGAGAGCCACTGATCGTGTCTCGGCGGTGAAGATCTCGCGGCCGTTATAGGTGGTCGTGAAGTCGGGAAGTCCGCGCACCAGGACCCGGCCCGCCTCGCCGCCGCCCCGTTCGACCTGGACGCCGGGAATCCGCGCTGCGGTGTCGGAGACGGCGATGTCGGGCAGCTTGCCGATATCCTCGGCGACGATGGCGTCGATCACCTGGTCGGAATTGCGCTTGATGTTCTGTGCCGACTGGAGGCTTCGCCTGAGGCCGGTGACGACGATCGATTCCTCGCCGGCCTCGCCGGCGTCCGCGACCTGAACGGCGTCGTCGGTCTGCGGCGGAGCAGCGTCGGTATCGTTCGGCACGTCCTCCGTCTGCTGAACGGGCTGGTCCGGCTGACCGCCCTGGGCCGCGGCCGGCGACGCGAGGACCGCGAGCGCGGCGAACGACGTGGAGCAAAGGACGACGGTCTTCAGGCGCATGTTCGGCCTCCCCTGTTGGCGGCGCTTTTTTGACGCGCTCTTGCCGGTCGATATATCTGAGGCTGCCGAACGGTGACAAGCGATTTGTCCGATTTATCGGACCGGCCCACCCAACTGTGCTGTCTCGGCACCACCCGGCCGATTTCCGCGGCGAAATCCGAGGGTCGTTTACAGCTCGGAAACCAAGCTGTGGGTAAACCTAAGTTAGCTGTTGCGTCGGGATTCCAACGCATCGTAAGTGTGCTCCCGGGAGTGGGAGGGGAACCATGAGCAGGATGGTTAAAGAGTTTATCGAGATCAGAGACTTAAGCTCGCTCGACGAATTGATCCGCAAATTGAGCGAAATCCGCGAGACCCTTCCCGACCCAGCGCAGGCCGAAGTCAGGATGCGGGGAGACGAGGTGTTCGGCCGCCAGCTCACCGTCTCCTATTTCCGGCCGCAGACCGCCGAGGAAGCGGATTGCGAGGCCCGCTACGCGAACGCCTATCGGGAATCGCGCGAGCGCGAGCTGACCCGGCTCCAGGACGAGCTGGGCTTCTGCCCGGTCCGCCAACGCCAGCCGCGCAAACTCAGGATCGTCGCCTGACCTGAACCGCCGAGTCTGCCGGGGGCTGACTCGGGCGGACCGACCGGGCCGGGCCTGACCTATCTTACCACTCGGCGAAGCTGCCGTCCTTGTGCCGCCAGATCGGATTGCGCCAGCGGTGGCCGCTGCGCGACGCCTCGCGCACCGCCGCCTCGTCGATGGCGATGCCGAGCCCGGGTCCCTGCGGGATGGCGAGGAAGCCGTCGACCGGAGTCAGCACCTGCTTGTCGCTGACGAATTCGAGCAGGTCGTGGCCGACATTGTAATGGATGCCGAGCGACATCTCCTGGAGGACCACATTGGGGGCGCACGCCGCCAGCTGCAGGCACGAGGCGAGCGCCAGCGGCCCGAGCGGACAATGCGGGGCGACCGCGACGTCATAGGCCTCGGCCATGGCCGCGATCCGGCGGCATTCGCTGAGCCCGCCGGCATGGCTGAGGTCGGGCTGGACGATGTCCACCGCTCCGCTTTCGAAGAACGGCTTGAAGTCCCAGCGCGAGAACAGCCGCTCGCCGAGCGCGATCGGAGTCGCCACGAGCTGGGAGAGCTGCGCCAGGCCCTCCCGATTTTCCGAGAGGAGCGGCTCTTCGATGAACAGCAGGCCGAGCGGCTCGATCGCCTTGGCCAGCTGCTTCGCCATCGGGCGGTGGACCCGGCCGTGAAAGTCGAGGCCCACCTCCATGCCCGCTTCCTGCGCCGCCTCGACCCGGGCAATCACCTCGCCGAAGACCTTGGGTGAGCCGATCCAGTCCATCTCCGCGGTGGCGTTCATCTTGACCGCGGAAAAGCCCTGGCTCTTGCGCACGGCGCAGGCGCTGGCGACGTCGTTGGGCCGGTCGCCTCCGATCCAGGCATAAGCGCGGACCCTGTCGCGGACCTTGCCGCCGAGCATCTGCCAGGCCGGCACTCCGAGCGCCCTTCCCTTGAGGTCCCAGAGCGCCTGGTCGAGTCCGGACAGGGCCGACATCATCACCGGACCGCCGCGGTAGAAGCCGCCGCGATAGGCCACCTGCCAGATATCCTCGATCGCGGCGGGATCGTGGCCGACGAAGCGGTCGCGCAGCGCCTCGAAGGCGCCGGCCACGGCCTCGGCCCACCCCTCGAGGCTCGCTTCGCCCCAGCCGACCGCGCCGTCGTCCGTCTCGACCCGGACGAACAGCCAGCGCGGCGGCACCAGGAAGGTCTCGATGCGGCCGATCTTCATGGCGCGGTCTCCGGGTTGGTCGCTTCGGTGACGAACACCCTGAGGTGGCGCGCGGCCTCCTCCTGCTGCTCGCGCGCGAAGACCCGTTCGGCATGGGACGGCGGGACGATCGGCACCGACAGGCACAGGCTGGAAGCCGGGAGGACGTCGTGCCAGTCGTCGATCAGTTTCTTGTAGGCGCGGCCGACGGCGCGGATGTTGCGGTCGAGGTCGAAGAGACCGAGCGGATTGACGTTGCCGTTCTGCTCGCGAAGCGCCGTGTCCCAGTCGACCTGGTCGGTGAGCGAATACCAGGTGAATCCGACGGTGGGGATGCCGACGTTGCGGATCCTCAGCACGTTCGCCCATTCCTTCCACAGCCAGTGCACGGCCTCGTCGCCTTTCGGCCCTTCCTTCATGTTGGTCTCTGTGTGCATCACCGGGAGCCGGTAGCGGTTATAATATTGGCGGGTGATCTCGCTATAGCCGAACACCTCCCCCGACCCCTCGGTACGGCCGTCGGCGAAGACCCGGTGCTCGTTCGTCATATAATAATCGTTGCCGAGGATGCAGTGTTGCTTGAGGCGGTGGTTGAGGAAGAAATGATACTCCTCGCGGCTCATGCCGTTGTCCATCAGGAACTCGTACATCTCGCTGTCGACTCGGCGGCCGTAATTGAGGTCGAGGCTGAGGAATCGCTTGCCGTTCATGATCTCGGCCGGGCCGATCGCCGCCGGGCTGTCGGCGTGGAAATATTCCGAGCTCTCCGACTGGATGAAGATGGCGTCCGGACGCCGCTTCAGGATCTCGATCATGGCGAGGACGTTGGCCTTGACGATGTGCTTGAGGGCGGTGACGAAGCTTCGGTCGTCGGTCGCCTGCTCGTTCCACCAGCCATATTTGGCGGAAAAGACGGCGCAGATGAACATCTCGTTCACCGGAGTGTAGAGCTGGACCCAGGGGAAGCGGTCGGCGAAGGCGCCGGCATAGGTGGCGAAAAGCTGCGGGAAGTCCGGATTCTGGAAATTGCCGATCCAGTCGGGCACTCCGAAATGGCACAGGTCGACGATCGGCGTGATGTTGCGCCGCTTCAGCTCGGCGAAGGTGAGGTCGGCGAACTCCCAGTCGAACCGGTTGGGGCCGATCAGCGTGCGGTGGAGCGGCGGCCCGTAGCGCAGGAAGTTGATTCCGATCTCCTCGACGCAGTCGAAGTCGGTTCGCCAGAGGCGGTAATGGCCGCATACCTCCATCTGGTCGACTCGCGTTCGGCCGCCGTGGATCGTCGGAATGCTGTTCTCGATCCCGGTGGCGAAGATGAAGTTGGCGATGGCGACCTCCTGGAGCTGCACGCGACCGGCGGAGCCCCGCTCGGGAGGCCGTGAACGCTTGGCTTCGTCTGCCGGTCCTTAGAAGAAAAGGGGGGCGGCGATAAAGTTTCATTCGCCGGCCGGCTTGCGGCGGCGGGGACTGGGCTTCGCCGCCGCGGGACCCTATCGTCCCCCGTGCGTTGGGCGGCGAGAGGCAGGGATGCGCTGGGCTGAGGGTTTCATCGCCGTCGACTGGGGGACGACCAACCGCCGCGGCTACCGGCTCGCCGC
>DATMVG010000178.1:0-8787 GCA_035563315.1 Allosphingosinicella sp.
CGCCGCGCCCCGATGATCGGCCTCGGCGATGCGCACGGCCATCGCCATCGGCAGCGGTGACAGCCGGCGGCCCGATGCGAGGTCGTACAAGGCAGGCCGCCCGCCGCGGCTCGAGATCGCGGCGACCGGCCTGTCGAGCAGGGTCCGGATCTCGACCTTGTCGCCGGTCACTCCGGCCGAGCCGAGCCGAAGCAGGCCGTCCGCTGCGGTGTCGAAGGGCACCGCTGCGCGCCTCTGTTCGGCGATCGCATGTTCGCTTCGCACCCGCTCGATCGGGACGAGGGCGAAGAACAGGCCGCTGACGAACCAGAACAGGATCTGCAGCGCCATCAGCAGCGCCAGCCACTTATGGATCTTCGAGGATATTCCGGTCATGGCCGCGCCTCCTCGTCCCGGCCTAATCGGCGGCCGGGGGCCAGGCAACGGCCCGGCTAGCGGCGACCGCCCGGAGCGGGCGGCTGCAGCAGGGCGGCGAGCTCGGCCAGGGCGGCAGACCATTTCTCAAGCATCTGCTCTTCGCCCTCGGCGGCGAGCGATACCGCCGCCACCTTGGGAAAGCAGGCCGGGAAGCTGGTGACGGCGAGGAACAGGGTCAGCAGGTGACGGGCGTCGAGGTCGGCGCGGAGCAGTCCGGCCGATTGGAACGCCTCCACCACCCGCAGCTGCCGCTCGAGATACTGCTTGCGGCGCTGCGGAAGGCCCGTCGGCAAGGGCGGCGCGAGCGCTTCCTGCATGATCAGCCTGATGCGCCTCGGCTCGGCCATGTTCTGGCCGAACCAGTAGATCAGACCCTGGGCCAGGCTGCTCGGCTGGGCCGCCATCTGCTGCTCGCGATGCTCGGCCGCCTCGTTGAGCACGGCCTCGAACAGGCCGGCCTTGTCGCCGAAATAGAAATAGACGAGCGAGCGGTTGCAGTCGGCGGCGCTCGCGACGCGCTCGATCCGAGCGCCCTCGAAGCCGACGCGCGCGAATTCGTCGGCCGCGGCCTCCAGGATCCGCTTCTTCATCTCGCCTTCGGGAAGGCCCTTCGGGCGGCCGGGCTGCCTGCGCATCGGCAGCGGCCTAGCAGCGCCCATCGCGGCGGGCCAGCATCGCCCTTGCCGCCAATCGCCGCTTCCACCGGATGGATCGATGGGCCTCGACGATTTACAGGCCAACTCAGAGGCGATATTAACGGTTCCGTTAATTCGTGGAGCCCTCGATGCGTCCGCCCTTGACCCTGCTTGCCGCCGCCTTCCTGGCCGTCTTCCCCGAACCTGCCGCCGCGCATGCCCCGAACCCGCTGGACCCGGCGTCGGCGGTCGAGCGGGCGATCGGCCCGGGCGAGGTTTACGAGGCTTCGCTGCGGCTTCGGCGGGGCGAATCGGCCGATATCGTCGCGCTCCAGCAGGGCATCGACCTGGTCGTCGATCTTTTCGCCCCCGACGGTGCCCTGCTCCAGTCCGTCGACAGCCCGAACGGCCGCAATGGCGACGAGCCCGTCGCCATTCTGGCCGCGGCCGATGGCGACTACCGGCTGCTCATCCGTCCGATCGCCGCGAACGAGCCGCGCGGGAGATTCACGTTGAGGGTGGCGGAGCTGCGCGACCGCGCCGCGACCGAGCGCCTCGCCGCCGAACGCCGCCGAGCCCGCGCCGAAGCGTCCGATTGGCTTCGGCCGCGCAGCGCGCCGCTGCCCGTCACCGGGATTTTACCCGACGACCTGCCGTTGGCCCCGTTCGACGCGCTGGCCGGCGAGGCGCTCGTCGTCGGCCTGGGCGAGGCGACCCATGGCAGCCGCGAGCTCAACGACCTTCGCCTGTCCCTGGTGAGACGCCTCGTCGAACGCCACGGCTTCCGGCTGATCGCCCTCGAGGACAGCGCCAGCCGGTGGCGCGACCTCGCCGCTTATGTCGCGGGCGAGGCGGCGGCGCCGCCGGCCGGCGCAGAGCTCGAATGGGGATGGATCGGCCGCCGCGCCCGGCATTCGCTGCTGCTCTGGGCGAGGCGATGGAACCTCGCCCATCCCGGGGACCGGATCGCCATCGTCGGAGTCGATCCCCAGGACAGCGGCCCCGCCCGCGAGCGCTTCGCCTCTTTCCTCGAACGCGCCTACGGTGCCGAGGTGGCGGCGTCCTGGGCGCCCGCCGCGGCCGAGCTCGCCGCCGCGGACGAGCAGACCTGGGTGTTCGGCAACAGCGACGTCAGCGCCCCCGTGCGGCGGCTGGTGCTCGAAGCCTATGCCCGGGTGCAGGGCGACTCGCCGTTGCTCGCCCAGCGCTTCGGCGAGGCCGCGACGAGCGACGCCGTCGCCACCGCCCGCGAGCTTCTGCAATTCGCCGACTTCAACGGCGGCGTCGTCGCGCCCGCCCGCTCGCGCGACTGGTATATGGCGGTCAACCTGCTCGCCGCGACCGGCTCCTCGGCGTCTCCGCCCAAGGCGATCTACTGGGCGCACAATGCCCATGTCTCGACCGCCGCCACCGGCTGGGGGCCGACCGGCGCGGTGCTTCGGCAAGCGCTCGGCTGCGGCTATCGCGCGGTGGCGTCGACGTTCGGCGAGGGCGCTTTCGTCGCTCAACGCGCCGGCGATGCGGAGAACCGGCTGCTCGTCGCCGCGCTTCCGGCCGGTGAGGAGGAGACGATCGAAAGCGTCGTCGCCGGCACCGGGCCGGGCGCCCGGCTGGCCGCCTGGCCGTGCGAAGCCGCCGCCGGGCCGGCGCCGTGGCTGCGCGAGCCGAGGCCGCTGCGCTGGATCGGCGGCCTCTACGCGCCCGATACGCCGCCGGCGGGAAGCTACCGGCCTTACCGGCTGACCGAAGCCTTCGACGCGATCGCCTACTTGCCGGCGGTCGCCGCCGAGGACGTCCCGCCGGACAGGCCGGCCGTGCCGGCGCGGCCCCGGCCGCAACCGCCCTCCGGAGAATAGAGCCCCGAGCGGCGGCCGGCGCCGGCTGCTCTCACCTCGGACCTTCTAGCGCCGCCTGCCCCCGGTCGGCTATGGCCGGGGCGTGACCAGGCCCGTCCTCTACGACTATTACCGTTCCTCGGCCTGCTACCGGGTGCGCATCGCCCTCAACCTCAAGGGCGTGGACTATGAGGCGGTCCCGATCAACCTGCTCGAAGGCGAGCAGAAAGCGGGCTATCGCGACCTCAATCCGCAAGGTTTCGTTCCGACGCTCGTGGTCGGCGACGTGCGCCTGATGCAAAGCATCGCGATCGTCGCCTGGCTCGAAGCGTCGCATCCCGAGCCGCGGCTGATCCCCGTCGACCTCGCCGACGCCGCCCATGTCCGGGCGCTGGCGCTCGTCGTCGCCTGCGACATTCACCCGCTCAACAATCTGCGAGTGCTCAAGCGGCTCACCGCGCTCGGCCTCGATCAGGACGCGCGCGACGACTGGTACCGCCACTGGGTCGCGGAAGGTTTCGCCGCGTTGGAGGCGATGGCCGCGCCGCGCGCCGGCCGTTTCCTGTTCGGCGATTCGCCGAGCCTGGCCGACCTGTGCCTGGTGCCGCAAATGTTCAACGCCCGTCGCTTCGACGTGCCGCTCGACGATTATCCCACCCTGGTCGCCGCCGATTCGGAGGCGAACCGGCTGGAGCCGTTCCAGGCCGCGCATCCCGATCGCGCCGCCCGCTGATCCTTGCGGGCGCGAGCCCCGCTCGGGGCGGACGCTCCCGTACACCGGTGGAGGAGCAGGACATGACACGCGACACGTTGAAGGTGAGAATCCAGCTCGAGCGGATCCTGTGCCACGAGGAGGGTGACGGCTTCGGTCCGGCCGAGCCCTATCTGTGGCCGGTCTTCTTCAAGATCGACGGCGACGGCGTCGTGCTCGGTCCGGACCTGAAGCTGGCCGGCACGGCCACGGTCCCGACCCGGTTCGGCAGCCATGGCAATCTCGGCGGCACCGGCGTCGGCGACAAGGAGGAGGTCGAGATCCCGGAGCAGCTCGGCGCCTGGGACCCGGTGCTGAGGCCGATCCCGGTCGATCCCTCGCTTGGGTTCGGCGACGACGTCGGCGGCGTCGTCGGAGTCGCCGCCATGCTCATGGAGGAGGACAATTCATCCGATGCCGCCGCCGTCGCCGGCTACCAGACGCTGCTCGGCGCGATCAAGACGAGCCTCGACATGGTCATTCCCTCGCTCGCCTTCGGCAATCCCGACATCGCCGAGGAGGACCAGAACTCGATCAAGGACGCGGCGGCTTCGGCGATCCAATATGCGATCGGAAAGACCCGCAACTTCATCGGCAATCTCTGGCAGGGGATCAATCCGGATCAGGAGATCGGAGCGCTGGTCGCGCTGTTCCACTTTGACGATCTCTTCTCCGCGCCGCCTTCCCCGATCCGGCAGCGATGGCAGAATGAAGGCGATTGGGAGATTGTCGGCCATGTCGTCGGAACGGTCCCCTGCCCGGCGGAAGGAAGCGATCAGCTGAAGGGTGAAATCGGCGCGATCTTCGCCGGCGACGACATGGACCGGATGCGCGGATTCCGCGATCGTGAGCTTCGGGCGGCGCCCGGCGCGGCCCTGTGGTGGGGGCTTGCCGAGCGCAACGCCCCGGCATTGATTCGGCTGTTCCAGACCGATCGCGAGGCGGCCTCGGCCCTCACTCAGCTCGGACCCTCGGCGGCGCGGCTGCTGGGCGAGCCGGAGGCGCCGATCCCCGACGCGCTGATCGCGCATGCCCGGACGATCCTCAAGCGAGCGGCCCGCTCGGCGTCGCGGCGCCTGCGCATCGATTCGGGGCGGGCGCTCAGCCTTCTGGAGCTCGCGCCGGGACGAAGCGTCGGCGAGGCTCTGAAGATCGCCGATGCCATCCCGCCGGCGCGCCGGGTCGACCGCGCCCTGATCGACCGGCTGCGCTCAGGAACTCACGGCGGCACGCTTTGAATCGGGTTTCCGGGGCGCTGCCCTTGCTCGATCGGTGGTCGCGCGGCTCGGGCGCCGCTATAGGGATGCGCTTTGCACCGGGAGGCCGCCATGGGACGCGTCGACGCCATCAATCGCGGAATGGATCTCGATCCGCTTGCCTCGGTCGAGATACCCTCGCTCGCGGGCAAGGTCGGCGAGGAGGAATGGCGGATCCGTGTCGATCTGGCCGCCGCCTACCGGCTGATCGCTCATTATGGCTGGGACGACCTCATCTTCACCCATTTGTCGGCACGGATCCCGGGGCCGGAGCATCATTTCCTCCTGAACCCCTACAATCTGATGTTCGAGGAAGTGACCGCCTCGAGCCTGATCAAGGTCGACCTCGACGGCAATCCGGTCGAGCCCACTCCCTTCATCACCAATCCGGCTGGCTTCACCATCCATTCGGCGATCCACATGGCGCGCGAGGACGCCCAGGCGGTGATCCACCTCCACACGCCGCACGGCCAGGCGGTCTCCGCCCACGGCGACGGCCTGCTGCCGCTGACCCAGACCGCGATGCTGATCCGCGACGAGGTCGCCTATCACGATTATGAGGGGGTCGCCGTCGATCTCGAGGAGCGCGAGCGGATCGTCGCCCATCTCGGCTCCAAATGCGCGATGCTGCTCAGGAATCACGGCACGCTCGCCGTCGGCGAGAGCGTCGGAGAGGCCTTCATCCGGATCTATTTCCTCGAACGGGCCTGCCTGGCGCAGATCCTCGCTCTTTCGGCCGGCGACAATCTCAACAATCCGCCGCAGGGCGCGCCCGAAGTGGCCGCCCAGCAGGGCCGGATCGGCCTCAAGGTCGCCGCCAGGGCGCTCGCCTGGCCGGCGCTGCTGCGCAAGGCCCACCGGCTCGATCCCGCTTTCGCGACCTAGCCGGAATACCAGTCCCGTCGAAGCCGCTTCGCCGCGGCGAAGTAGATGGCCGAGCTCAGCAGGTAGAAGCCGAGCCCGTAGAGAATCGAATATTTGAGCGCCTGGTCGCCGTAGCGGTCGTTCATCGTGTCGGACATGAAGCCCAGGAAGAAGATGCCGAAGCCGATCCCGATCAGGTTGTTGACGAACAGGAAGCTCGCCGAGGCGGTGGCGCGCATGTTGGGCGGGACGATGTGCTGGACGGCGGCGATGACCGGCCCGAGCCAGGCCAGCGCAAGCATCTGCCCGATCGCGAACAGCAGCCATCCCACGGCCAGCGACGGAGCGAACAGGCCGGCCGCGAAGACCGGTGCGGCGATCAGGAAGCAGACGGCCGGGATGAGGGCGTAGGCTGCGGGGCGGTCGGCGCCGGTGCGGTCGCCGAACCAGCCGCCGAGCCAGGTGCCGGCGACCCCGCCGACCAGAACGATCGAGCCGTAGAACCAGCCCACTTCGCCGAGCTCGAGGGCGAAGCTGCGGGTGAAGAAGCTGGGCAGCCAGAAGATCAGGCCGTAGCCGAGGATCGAGCCCGACGCCGCGCCGAAGGAGAGCAGCCAGAAGCTCGGAGTCCTCGCCAGCGTCGCCGCGACGAGGGGGAAGGGCGGGGCCGGCTCGCTCGCCGAGCCGTCGGCGCTGTCGTGGCCGCCGCGGACCGGCTCGCCGATGCCGAGCTTGACCAGCGCCGCGGCGGGGAGGCCGGCCAGGCCGACGATCAGGAAGGCCGAGCGCCAGTCGAGGTGGCTGGCGATCCAGCCGCCGAAAAACACCCCCAGCGCCGAGCCGATCGGGATTCCCAGCGAGAAGAAGGCGAGCGCCCGAGCGCGCTTGGCCTTCGGGAAATAATCGGAGACGAGCGCATAGGAGGGGGCGACTCCGCCGGCCTCGCCGATTCCGACCCCCATCCGGGCCAGGAACAGGTGCCAGAAATTCTGCGCCAGCCCGCAGGCGGCGGTGAACAGGCTCCACAAAGCCACCGACGCGGCGATGATGTTGACCCGGCTCTTGCGGTCGGCGAGCCAGGCGATCGGGATCGCCAGGCCGCTGTAGAAAAGGGCGAAGGCGATGCCGCCCATCAGGCTGAGCTGGGTGTCGCTGAGCTGGAGCTCGGCCTTGATCGGCACGGCGAGGATGCCGATGATCTGCCGGTCGATGAAGTTGAAGATGTAGGCGAGGAGCAGGATGAGGAGGACCCGCCCGCCGGGCGTGCCCTCCCCACTGCCTCTCCTCGCCCCGGCGGTCACCGGAAGTTGAAGCCTACGGTCAGATAGACCTGCCGCGGATTTCCGTAATAAGCGGTGAGCACGCCTTCCGCGCCAAGCGTCGGATCGAGGCCCGGAGTTCCGAGCGGGGGCCCCGGCGGAACGCCGTTGCCGACGAAATTGCCGGTATCGGGATCCTGGAAGAGGAAGTTGTAGCCCGCCGTGATGTAGCGCGTGTCGGTCAGGTTCTTGCCGTGCAGGCCGATCGACCAGCGGTCGTCGTCGGAGCGCCAGACGATGCTGGCGTCCCACAAGGCGTAGCCGTCCTGATCGAGGCCCGGAGTGCGCAGCTCGAACTGCTGACTCGCGCTTCGGTAGGACAGGGTGGAGATGAAGCTGAGTTCGCCGGAGCCCACCGGAACGCCATAATTGAGCGTTCCACTCGCCGTCCATTCCGGCGTGTTCTGGATCTCGCGCCGGTCGGCCACGTCGATGCCGCGGGCGTCGATGAACTCCTGATAGTCGGCGTTGAGATAGCCGAGCGACCAGGCAAGGTTCAGCCGGTCGCCTTCCCGGCCGAAATTGCGAGCGACGGTGGCATTTCCCTCGAACTCGACGCCCTGGAAGCGCGCCTTGCCGGCATTGGTGGTGACGCCGATGAAGGTCTGAGTGCCGCCGATCGTCGTGCCGACCGAGCCCGGCACCTGGACGTCGCGATAGTCGGCGTGGAACAGCGCCAGGGCGAGGTTGACGCGCCGGTCGAACAGCGACGCGCGATAGCCTAGCTCGTAGCTGTCGACCGTCTCCGGCTCGAACGACATGAATTCGAACAGCTCCTGCGGGTTGCACGCAGCGCCTTGCGGGTTGCGGCAGGCGACGGAGACGCCTCTAGGGTCGAAGCCGCCGCCTTTGAAGCCGGCGGAATAGCTGGCGTAGAGCGTCTGATCCTCGGCGGGATGGAAGCTGAGCGAGGCACGCGGCGTGAACTCCTGAAAATCCGCGGTGCCGGTGAAGTCGGAATCGGTCCGGAAGAGGATGCCGGCGCCGCCGAAGAACGGCGAGCCGCCGAGGACGTAGACCTGGCGCAGGATATCCGACGTCCGCTGATCCCAGGTGTAGCGTCCGCCGATCGAGACGCTGAACATGTCGGAGAAATCGTAGGTAAAGTCGCCGAAGATAGCGTAGGTTTCGGTATCGACGTCGCCGAAGGTGAGCGCCGTGACGCCCCCGGGCAGCCGGACGTCGAAGATCGTGACTGCATTGGCGTCGAGATAATAAGCGCCGAGCAAGCCGTGGAAACTGCCGCTATTGTAGAGGACCTGCAGCTCCTGGCTGGTCTGGTTGTTGCGGTAGACCGCCGGCACGTCGAGATCGACGGCGGGCAGGGCATCGAAGTCGATCGGGGTCGAGCTGCGGTCGCGGCGATAGGCGCTGATGCTCCGCAACGTCCAATTGTCGCTCGGCTGGAACTCGGCATAGAGGCTGACGCCCCAGGCGCGCACGTCCTGCACGAGATCGTTGAGGCCCGCCCGTGTGTCGAACTCGTCCTCCAGCACCGGCGTGTTGGTCGCGAGGCTGGTGATCAGTCGGTGACCGCCGCGAGCGTTGCTGTCGTCCTGGCTGAGGTCGCCCTGCAGCCTCACGAAGACATTGTCCTCGTTATTGACCTCGACGGACACGCGGCCCGCCCAGATGTCGCGATTGTAATTGTCCTGGCCGGTCGTAAGATTGTCGCCGAAGCCGTCACGCGTGAGGCGCGCCACCGAGGCG
>DATMVG010000179.1:0-12068 GCA_035563315.1 Allosphingosinicella sp.
CCGGGCCAGAGCCCGCGCAGCCTGGGCGCGCTTGCCCTTGTCGGAGCGCCAGCGGCGGAGGCGAAGCTCGAGGTCGGTGTCGTTGCCGCCGAGGCCGCGCTCGGAGAGCAGGACGGCGACCTCGGCCGCCGTCTCGCCCCAGCCGCGCTCGGCCGAGTCGAGGAGCATGTGCGCGAGGCGAGGCGCGAGCGGGAGCGCGGCGATCGCCCGGCCGTGCGGGGTCGGGCGCCCGTCCTCGCCGATCGCGCCAAGCGCGAGCAGGCGCTTGCGCGCCTCGTCGAGAGCGGCCGCCGGCGGCGGGTCGAGCCACTCGAGAGCGCTCGGATCGCCGACGCCCCAGAGCGCGCAGTCGAGCAGCAGGGCGGAGAGGTCGGCCGCGAGGATCTCGGGCGGATCGAAGCGCTGAAGGCTCCCCGTCGCCGCTTCCTCCCACAGCCGATAGACCCGGCCCGGCCCCTGGCGCGCGGCGCGGCCGGCGCGCTGGGTGACGGCGGCCTGGCTCGCCCGTTCGGTGACGAGGCGGGTGAGGCCGGCGGCGCGGTCGTAGCGTGGGCGGCGGGCGAGGCCGGAATCGACGACGATTCTGACTCCGTCGAGGGTCAGGGTGGTCTCCGCGATCGAGGTGGCGAGCACGGCCTTGCGCCGGCCCGGCGGGGCGGCCGCGATGGCGGCGCGCTGCTCGCCCGGATCGAGGCCGCCATGGAGACGGTGAAGGTCGACGTCGGGCGGCAGTCGGTCGAGGCGCTCTGCGGTCCGCTCGATCTCGGCGAGGCCGGGGAGGAAGGCGAGCAGGCTTCCCTCGCCCTCCGCGAGCGCGCGCCGGATCGCGGCGGCCATGTCGTCCTCGAGCCGGCGCTCCGCGGCTCGGCCCAGATAGACGGTCTCGAGCGGGTGGCTCCGGCCGCGGCTCTCGATCAGCGGCGCCCCACCCATCAGCCGCGAGAAGCCGGCGCCGTCGAGGGTTGCGGACATGGCGACGATGCGCAGATCGGGGCGCAGCGCCGACTGGGCCTCGAGCGCCAGGGCCAGCCCGAAATCGCTGTCGAGGCTGCGCTCATGGACCTCGTCGAAGAGCAGGGCGGAAACCCCCGGCAGTTCGGGATCGGCCTGGATCCGGCGCAGGAAGATGCCCTCGGTGAGGACGAGGATCCGGGTCCGCGCCGACCGCCGGGAATCGAGCCGAGTGGCGTAGCCGATGCTCTCGCCGACCCTCTCTCCCGCCAGCTGCGCCATCCGCTCGGCGGCGGCCCGGGCGGCGAGGCGGCGGGGCGAGAGGAGCAGGATCTCGCCCGAGCACCAGGGCTCGGCGAGGAGGGCGGGCGCGACGGCGGTGGTCTTGCCGGCCCCGGGCGGGGCGACGAGAACCGCGTTCGACCCGGTCCGCAGGGCGACGAGAAGGTCGGGAAGGACGGCCTCGACGGGGAGCGCGTCCACCCCGCCCGAGCGCCTCAATAAGCCCGCGCGATGGCGAATTCGACGGCCTCGACGAGCGCGCCCTTGGCCCGGCTCGCCGGGAAGGGGCCGAGCGCGTCGATGGCGCGGCGGCCGTAGAGGCGGGCTCGCTCGAGCGTGTCGTCGAGGGCCCCCGAGGAGCGGAGCAGGCCGGTCGCATGGCTTAGGTCGGGGGCGGCGGCGCGGCCGCCGGCCATCGCCTCGCGCCAGAAGGCGCGGTCCGCCTCGCTGCCGCGGGCGTAAGCCAGGATGACCGGGAGGGTCACCTTGCCGTCGCGGAAATCGTCGCCGACGCCCTTGCCCATGGTCGCGGCGTCGGAAGCATAGTCGATCGCGTCGTCGATGAGCTGGAAGGCGACTCCGAGGTTGCGGCCATAGCCGTCCAGCGCCTCTTCGGTGCCCTCGTCGCGCTCGGCGACGATTCCGGCGATTCGGCAGGCGGCGGCGAACAGGGCGGCGGTCTTGGCGGTGATGATCGCCAGGTAGCGGTCTTCGCTGGTGTCGACTCGGCGTTGGGCGGTGAGCTGGTTCACTTCGCCTTCGGCGATGACGCTGGAGGCACGCGAGAGGATGCGGAGCACCTTGAGGCTGCCATCCTCGACCATCAGCTCGAAGGAGCGCGAGAAAAGGAAGTCGCCGACCAGCACGCTGGCCGGATTGCCCCAGATGATGTTGGCGGTTCGGCGGCCGCGGCGAAGGCCCGAGCCGTCGACGACGTCGTCATGGAGCAGGGTCGCCGTATGGATGAACTCCACGGCCGCGGCGAGCTTGTGGTGACGCATGCCGGGATAGTCGAGCAGGCGCGCACAGGCGAGCGTCAGCATCGGCCGCATCCGCTTGCCGCCGCCCGCAATGAGATGGCCGGCAAGCTCGGGGATCAGAGCGACCTCGCTCTGCATCCGTTCGAGGATGACGCTGTTCACATGGTTGAGGTCGGCCGCGACAAGCTGGATCATCGGGTCGAGCGACGGCGTTCCGGCGGCGCCGATGGGATGGAGGGTCGCGGTCATCTGGGCGCGCGATGTGCGCGAAGGGGCCGCCAAAGGCAAGACTCGCCCAGATGGCGGCCGCGCCGCGGCGATGGGAGGCTCGGCGGCGAACTCTTCGGCGGCGCGTCCGCGCCCCTCGCCGTTCCGCAACGCGCGCTTGCGGATTGCGCCGCGGTGCGGCACCGACCGGACGGAGGCAGGTGCGCGTCCGGCGGCGGGCATTCGGGGGAGCGAAGATGAAGCGGGTGAGACGTGCTCCGGCCATGATCGGCGCCGCGATCCTGCTGCCGCTGTTGATCTTTCTCGGCATCCAGTTCGCCTTCTCGGCGCGCGATCAGCGCGGTGCCGTCGAAGCGGAGGCGAAGGCGCGGACGGAGCGGATCCTGGTCGAGGCGGACGCGAACCTGCAGCGGACGATCGGTGCGCTCGAGGTGCTGGCGACAGCGCAGTCGGTCCTCGAGCGGGACTGGTCGGAGCTGTACGCGAGGCTCCAGCGCGTGCGCGAGACCGATCGCCAGTGGATCACGGCCATCGTGACCGACTTGCGTGGCGGCGGCGTCCTGCTCGATCTGCGCGAGCCGTTCGGCGCTCGCCTCGCCGGAGCGGGTTTCCAGCCGCCGCAGGCTGTCGGCCGGCGTGGCGGGCCGTTCGTCGGCGACATGGGCGGCAGCGGGCGCGGCTGTCCGTGCGCACTCGTGCACCTGCCCATCCCGAGCGGAGGGCGGCCGACCCATTTGCTGACCGTGGCGCTCGATCCCGAGCCCTTCCATCGCATCCTTCGCGAGGAGGCTGGGGGCAGCCGGGTCATGGCCGTGGTCGACCGGCACGCCCGTTTCGTCGCGCGCTCCCTGAACCACGAGCAGCGCGTCGGCCGACTCGCGACCACCTTCGTCCGCGAGGCCGTGGCGAGAGGGCCGGCCGGCATCTATCGCGGCCGCACCTTTGAAGGCTTCGTCAACTACACCGCTTATTCGACGTCCCGGCTGAGCGGCTGGTCCGCCCATGTCGCCTTTCAGACCGGCTTGCTCGATTGGCCGCGCCGGCGTTCGCTCGCCGCATTCGGCGTGGCAGCGCTCGCCTCCGTGCTGCTCGCCGTCGTGCTCGCCTGGTTCACGTTGCGGCAGCTCGCCGAGGGCCGGCGAGTCGGCGAACGGCTTCAGGAAGCTCAGAAGATGGAGGCGCTCGGCCAGATCACCGGCGGGATCGCCCACGATTTCAACAACCTGCTGACACCCATCATCGGCGGCCTGGAGGTGATCGCGCGCAAGGCATCGCTCGATCCGATATCGCGCCGGCTGCTGGAAAGCGCTCTCTCCTCCGGCCGTCGCGCGGCGAAGCTGACCGGGCAGCTGCTCGCTTTCTCGCGGCGCCAGAAAATGGAGATCCGCCCCGTCGAGCTCGGCCGATTGCTTCACGAGGTGAAGCCGCTGCTCGACCAGTCGGCGGGCGCCGCCATCCACGTCGAGCTGGATGTCTCCCCCGCAGTGCGGTGCGTGAAGACCGACTCGAACCAGCTCGAGCTGGCGCTGCTCAACCTGGTGCTGAACGCGCGCGACGCCATGCCGCGGGGCGGGACGGTGAGGATCGGCACCCGGCTCGAACCGCGGCCCAAGGGCGACGAGCCGATGGTGGAGCTGGAGGTGCGGGACAATGGCGAGGGGATGACCGCCGAGGTCCTCAAGCGGGCGACCGAGCCCTTCTTCACGACCAAGGCGTCGGGAAGCGGCACCGGCCTTGGGCTCTCGCAGGTCTACGGCACGGTCCAGCAGTCGGGCGGCAGCCTCGCAATCGCCAGCGAACCGGGGAAGGGCACCATCGTCACGCTCCGCCTTCCTTCCTGCGCGCTGCCGCCGGCGGAGGCGGCTCCGGGGGAGACGGAAGGCGCGGGCGCCGCGGGCGGGAGCCGGCGAGTCGTCCTGTGCGACGACGACGACCAGGTGCGGAGCTTCGTCGCCAGGGTGCTCGACGCGGCCGGCTATGTCGTCGAGGCGGTCTCCGACGGCCGTGCCGCGGTCGAGCTGGTGCGCAACGCCCGGCCCGACCTCCTCATCGTCGACTTCGCCATGCCGGGAATGAACGGGGCCGAGGTGGCGAGGGCGGTTCGGCGCCTTCGCCCGGAGCTGCCGATCCTGATGATCACCGGCTATTCGGACACCGAAGCGGTCGTCGAAATGGGCGCCGACGTCGAGGTGCTGCGCAAGCCCTTCGAGGCCGGCGCTCTGCTCCGCGCGATGGATCACGCGATCGGCGCGGGCAGCGACGCCGAATGATCGCAGGATCGATCCGGCGACCGGGCCGTTGGCGCTGCAGGCGGTGATGATGGACGTATCGGTCGAAATCCATTGCGGGACGTGCGGCAGCGCGAATTTCGGCCTGCCCCAGGGCGTCGCCGACGAGGCGCCACTGGAGTGCAACGATTGCGGCGTGCGCCTGGCGACCGTGGCCGAGCTCAAGGCCGAGATGATGGAGCAGGCCTTCGCCCGTTCGGCCGAGGCGCTCCGGCGGGAGCTCGAACGGCTGCCCGACCCTCCGGCGGCTTGACGGCTACGGCGCGGCGGCTTCTATGGAGGCGCCGCCGGGAGCCAAGTCCATGCGCTTTCTCGCCTTCCTCGCCTTGCCGCTCGCCCTCGCCATCCCCGCCTCGGCCCAGACCGACAGCGACGTCGGACCGGAGGACCGTCTCGCGCATGAGCGGATGATCGTTCTCGACACCCATCTCGACATCCCGATGCGGTTCGACCATGGCCGCTGGGATTTCGGCGAGCTGCACCGCTACGACTGGGACCTCAGCCAGGTCGATCTGCCGAGGATGGAGCAAGGCGGTCTCGATGGTGGATTCTTCGTCATCTATACGCCGCAGGGCGAGCTTACGCCGACGGCGAATGCCCTCGCTCGCGATGCCGCATTGGTGCGCGCGGCCGCGATCCATCGCGTCATCGGCGAGAGCCGCGACAGCCTGAATCTCGCCCTCAGCGCCGAGGATGCCGAGCGGCTGCACGCCGCGGGCCGGCGCTCGGCCTTCATCAGCATCGAGAATAGCTGGCCGCTGGGCGAGGATCTGTCGCTGCTCACGACCTTCCACCGGCTCGGCGTCCGAATGGCCGGACCGGTGCACAGCCGCACCAACCAGTTCGCCGACAGCGCGACCGGCGAGCCGAGATGGGGCGGCCTCTCCCCGCTTGGGCGGCAATGGGTCGCGGAGATGAATCGGCTTGGCATGCTCGTCGACGCCAGCCACAGCTCCGACGCCGCGTTCGACCAGATGGTCGAGCTCAGCCGGGTCCCGATCGTCCTCTCCCATTCGGGGCCCAGGGCGATCTTCGGTCACCCGCGCAACCTCGACGACGGGCGGATGCGGAGGCTCGCGCGCTCGGGCGGGGTGATGTTCATCAACAGCGTCTTCCTCGTCCAGCACGACAATTCCGAGGAACGCGAAGCGATTAACACCCGCCACGAGAGCTGGGACATATTGAGCGCCGAGGACCGGCGCCGCCTGCTTCGCGACCGGGCGGCGCTCGACTCGCGCCGGCCTTATACGACGGCCGGTTTCGACCTGTTCATGCGCAGCCTGCTGCACGCCGTTGCGGTGATGGGCGCCGACCATGTCGGGCTCGGCGCGGACTGGGACGGCGGCGGCGGGGTGATCGGCATGGAGGATATCAGCCGGCTTCCGCGGATCACGGCGAGGCTGCGCCGCGAAGGTCTGAGCGAGTCCGACATCGCCAAGATCATGGGCGGCAATCTGTTGAGAGTGCTTCGCCTCGCCCAGCGCGGGGCCGGCGCCGGGCGCTGAGAGGGCCGGGGCTTCCTTCGACCCGGCCTCGCAGCTAGGGTTCGACGGGGGTGGGCGTGATTTGGAGCTTGGCGTCCGATGGACCCTGACCCGCCGCTGCCGCCAGCCAGGGGATCAAGCCCGCTGCCGATCCCGCCGGGGGGGACCGGGTCCGCCGCGCACGCCCATGACTGGGCCTCGACTCCGCTCGGGCCGATGGCATCGTGGCCGCAGCCGCTGAAGAGCGCGGCGGCGATCGCCCTGGGATCGAACATCCCGATGTTCGTCTGCTGGGGCAGCGATCTGCTCGTCATCCACAATGACAGCTACGGCGAGATCCTCGGCGACCGTCGCCCGGCCCTGGGCGAGCCGATCCGCAAGGTGTGGCACGACCATTGGGACGTGATCCAGGGCTATACCGAGCGCGTTCTCAGCGGCGAGACGGTCTATCTCGACGAGGCTCCGCGCACGCTTCGGCGCCAGGGACGCGAGGAGACGGCCAGGCTCACCGCCTGCTACAACCCGATCTACGACGAGCAGGGCAAGCCCGTCGGAATCTTCGGGGCGGTGACCTCGGTCAGCGAGGACGAGCGTACCGAGCAGAGGTTGCGCGAGAGCGAGGAGCGGTTCCGCCTGATCGCGGATTCGGCGCCGGTGCTGATGTGGGTGACCCAGCTCGACCGCAGGCGCAGCTTCGTCAACCGCGCCTATGTCGACTTCCTCGGCATCACCTACGAGGAGGCGGTCGACTTCGACTGGCGAACCATCATCCATCCCGACGATGCCGCGAGGATCCTGGCGGAATCGATCGCCGGCGAGGCTTCGCTCAAGACCTTCGCCCTGATCGGCCGGTTCCGTGGCGGCGACGGCGAGTGGCACTGGATCCGCTCGGTGTCGCAGCCGCGCTGGGGGCCGGGCGGCGAGCATATCGGCTTCATCGGTGCCGCCCACGACATCACCGAGAGCAAGCTCGCCGAGCAACGCCTGCGCGAGATGAACGAGACGCTCGAGCGGCGGGTCGAGGAGCGGACCGCCGACCTGCGCGCCGCGCTCGAGCGGCTCCGCGACGAGGTGGGCGAGCGCGAGCGCGCCGAAGAGGCGTTGCGCCAGGCGCAGAAGATGGAGGCGGTCGGCCGGCTGACCGGGGGCATCGCCCACGATTTCAACAATCTGCTGACGCCGGTGATCGGCGGGCTCGAAATCCTGGCCGCGGGCGTCGAGGAGCCGAGGCTCAAGCGGCTCGCGGAGGCGGCCCTCGAATCCGGCCGGCGCGGGGCGAAGCTGACCGGCCAGCTGCTCACTTTCTCGCGCATTCAGCGCATCCGTATCGCCCCGGTCGCGGTCAACCAGGTGATCGACAATCTTCGCCACATCCTCAAGCACACGATCGGCTCGGACATCGCGGTCCGGACCGAGCTGAATTCGGCCTCGGTCCATGCGCTGTGCGACGAGAACCAGCTCGAAAACGCGATCCTCAACCTCGCCATCAACGCCCGTGACGCGATGCAGGGCGGTGGGACCCTGACCATCGCCACCGACGTCGTCCGTGAAGAGGGCGGCCCCGACCTCGATCCGGGCGACTATGTCTGCATCACCGTCGCCGACACCGGCACCGGCATGCCGCCCGAGGTCGCGTCGCGAGCGACCGAGCCCTTCTTCTCGACCAAGCCGTTCGGCAAGGGCACCGGGCTCGGCCTCGCCCAGGTCTACGGCATCGCCCGCCAGTCCGGCGGCATCGTCCGGATCCAGAGCCGGGAAGGCGAGGGGACGAAGGTGAGCATGCTGCTGCCGCACGTCGAGCCGGCGGCCGCCGGGCAGGGCGACGAGGGCCAGGCCGAGGGCGCCGCCGGCGAAATGCCCGCGGCGGCGCGCGCGCGGATCATGGTGATCGACGACGATGCCGACGTGCGCTTCTTCCTCACCGAGCTGCTCGAGGCGGAAGGGCATGAGGTCGACGCCTTCGCCCGGCCCGAGGCCGCTCTCGACGGCCTCAACGGCAGCGCTCCGGACCTCGCCCTGATCGATTTTGCCATGCCCGGAATGAACGGCGCCCAGCTCGCCCGCGAGCTGCGCCGGCGCCGTCCCGACCTGCCCATCGCCTTCGTCACCGGCTACGCCGAGAGCGAGCAACTGGAGGGAGCGCTCGGCGCCGACGTGCCCGTCCTGCGCAAGCCGTTCGGCATCGACGAGATCGTCTCGCTGGTGGCGAGCGCGCTGGAGAAAGCCGGCGCCGATTGAGGCCGCGAGACTGCTTGGCGCGGGCTTGAACCGGGCGCCTCGCTTCCTAGATTCCGCGTGCCGGGTCAGCGCGTTCGACGGCTCCCGGCGGGTTCCGCGAGGCCCGTGCCCGCTCGGGGCGAGCCTCGTCCAATGTTGCTCAAAGGAGGACATGACATGAGAGGACTTGATTTCTCCCCCTATCGCCGGTCGACCGTCGGTTTCGACCGCCTGTTCGACTATCTCGAGAATGCGAGCCGCGCCGAGCAGGACAATTATCCGCCGTTCGACATCGAGAAGATCAGCGACGATTCCTACCGGATCACGCTCGCCGTGGCGGGCTTCCGGCGCGAGGATATCGACATCGTCGCCCAGCAGAACATGCTGGTGATCACCGGGCGCCGGTCCGAGAGCCGCAATCGCGACGGCAATTTCCTGCACATCGGCATCGCGACGCGCGCCTTCGAGCGCCGCTTCGAGCTCGCGGATTTCGTCCGGGTCTCGGGCGCCGAGCTGCGCGACGGCCTGCTTTCGGTGGATCTCGTCCGCGAGATCCCCGAGGCGATGAAGCCGCGCAAGATCGACATCGGCACCGGCGAGTCGACCTCGCTCGAGTCGGCCCCGACCGAGTCGGCCCGGAGCGAAGCCCCCGCCGAGGAGCGCGTCGAAGCCTGACGCAAGTCGCGGTTCGATCCGGCGCCGGAACTTCCGGCGCCGGATTCGCATTGCACGAGAATGATCGACGCCGATCCGCTCGCCCTGTTCTCGTGGACCGAGTTGCTGCTTCGGCTCGGGTCGGCCTCGCTGATCGGCCTATTGCTCGGCCTCGACCGCGAATTGCACGGCATCGAGGCCGGGATCAGGACCCACGCCTTGGTCGCGCTCAGCTCGGCGATGATCATGGTTTCCTCGCTGATGCTGACCCAGCAGCTTCGGACCGAGGATTTCGCGCCCGATCCGCTGCGCGCGATCCAGGGGCTGAGCCAGGCGATCGGCTTCATCGCCGCCGGAGTCATCTTCGTGCGCGGCGCCAACGTCGTCAACATGACCACCGCCGCCAACATCTGGGTGGCGGCGGCGATCGGAATCGCCAGCGGCGCCGGCCAGTATCGGCTGGTGCTGGTCGGAGCGGGCCTTGGCTTCGTCCTGCTCACCCTGCTCAAGCTGTTCGAGCGGGTCCTGCCCGCCAAGGCGGACCGGGAACCGCGCGAATAATCGATTCACGCTGGGTTTAGGTGGACCCGCGCATAGCCGGGCTCGCAGTCGGTCGCCCGACCGCCGCGAAGGACGCTCGTTAACACTTTATCCGCAAACGCAATGCGAAGAGATTGGTCATGAAGTTCTGGAAGAAGCTGCAAAATCCCTACGCGCTGGTGGCCCAGGGCTTCCTCTTCGGCGGCCTCATCTTCTTCGCGACTCACGGCGAATCGATCGCGGCCGCGCCGGCGGCGGGGTCGATGCTCGGCGCCGTCGAGGCGTCTCTCTGACCGCTTGAAAGACGGCGCCGCCGCTTTATAGCGGGGGCATGGTTCGCTTTTCGTTCTGTGGCCGGGAGCTGGTCGCGCTGCCCCAGGGAGCGTTGTTCTGGCCGGAGCGCCGCGCCCTCCTGCTCGCCGATCTCCACCTCGAGAAGGCGAGCTGGTTCGCGCGGCTCGGCCAGATGCTGCCGCCCTACGATTCGATAGCGACCCTGTCCGATCTCGGCGCTCTCGCCGCCGCCACCGGTGCCGGCGAGGTCTGGTGCCTGGGCGACAGCTTCCACGATCGCTACGGCTGCGACCGGCTGCCGGCGCGCGCGCGCGACCTCTTGACCGCGCTGACCGGCGCCACCCGCTGGACCTGGATCATAGGCAATCACGATCCCGGCTTCGCCGACCATTGCGGCGGGACGATCGTCGAGGAAGCGGAGGTTGACGGCCTCGTCCTTCGCCACCAGGCCGTCTCGGCCGAGCCGCGTCCCGAGCTGTCAGGCCATTATCATCCGAAATTGCGGATCAGCCACCGCGGCCGACTGGTCTCGCGCCGCTGCTTCGTCGCCACCGAGCGCAAGCTGATCCTGCCCGCCTTCGGCGCCCTCACCGGCGGCCTCGACGCCCGCCATCCCGAGATACTCCGCGCCGCCGCGATGCCGGCGGAGGCGCTGGTGCCGGTCGCCGACCGGCTGCTCCGGTTTCCGCTGTCCGCGCCGGCTAGCGCTGGCGGCGCCGCGGCGCCGGTTCGAAGCGCCAGGGCGCACCGCCGCTGCATCTGACTCCGGCCAGTGTCGCCGTTCCGCCGGACTGAAGGGCGTCGAGCAGGCGCGAAACCGACTCCCCGCGCGGATCGCCGCCGCTGCCCATCCGGCGCAGCACGCGAAGCACGAGGCGGCGACGCAGTTCGGGCGGAAGGTCGCGGACGTCGAGCCGAAGTCCGTCGGTGCCGCCGCTGATCCGCTCGCCGGCGAGCCGCTCCGCCGCCCATTCCAGCGCCTCGTCGGATTCGGCGAGCGCGCCGGCGCTTCGGGCAAGAGCGACCGGGTCGAGCCACGGAGCCCCCGCGAGCCGGCGGCGGATCCGGGCGCGGTCGAAGCGCTCGTCGCGATTGGCGGGATCCAGGACCGCCTCGATGCCGGCCTCCGCGACGAGCTCGGCAAGCTCGGCATGGCGCCAGCCGAGCAGCGGCCGAAGCACCCGGCCGAAGCGCGGACGGATTCCGCTCTGCCCGCCGAGGCCGGCGCCGCGATTGAGCCGCATCAGCAGCGTCTCGGCCTGGTCGTCGGCATGGTGGCCGGTCAGGACGGCCTCGAGTCCGCGCTCCTCCCGCCATTGCTCGAGCAGGGCGTAGCGCGCTCTCCGAGCCGCGGCCTGAAGGCTGCCTCTGATCGGCTCGGCGGGGCGAAGGGTGGCGTGGGGGATGCCGAGGCCGGCGCAGAGGCCGGCGACGAACCTCGCCTCGGCGTCGCTCCCGGTCCTGAGGCCGTGGTCGACGGTCGCCGCTTCCACCCGCCCCGGCAGGGCGGCTTCGGCCAGAAGAAGCAGCGCCAGGCTGTCGGCTCCGCCCGATACCGCGACTCCGACCCGCGCCGGCTCCGTCTTCGTCAGCCTCTCGAGATCGGCGCGGAACCGCTCGACCCGTCGCGTCGAGGGGCCAGCCTTCACGCCTAGCCGCTGGTCCCGCCGGACGCCGCGCAGCGAGCGTCCGTCCGCGCCTGGCCGAGACGCTCGCGAATGAAGGGGCGCATGTTGGGGTAGACCTGCTCGAGCTCGGCATAGACTCGGCACGCCTCGCTTCGGCGATTGAGGCGGGTCAGCGCGATGCCGAGGAAATAGAGGCTGTCGGCGGCGCGCTCGCCGCGCGGATTGTCCTGATAATTGGCGAGGAAGACTCGGGCCGCGGTCGCCGGCTTGTTCTCGTCGAGATAGGCGCGCCCCTCGAGATTGCGCGCCCAGCTCGCCCAGCGGCTGCTCGGATAGCGCGTCGCGACGGCGTTGAGCGCCCGCTGCGCTTCGGCATATTGGCGCCGCTCCCACAGGCGATAGCCGGCATTGTAGGCGTCCTCGGCGTCATCGCCCGCCGGCTGGGGCTCGCTTGGCGCCTCAGCAGGCTCCTGCTCCTCCTCCGCCTCGTCTTCGGCCGGCGGCGCGGCGGCGGGCTCGCGC
>DATMVG010000180.1:0-7278 GCA_035563315.1 Allosphingosinicella sp.
TGTGGGCCTGACGCAGCTGGTCCTCGGCCTTGGCACGTTCGCCGATCTGAACCTTGAGTTCGGCATTGGCCAGGACCAGGGCCGCGGCGCGGTCCTCGAGCTGTCGGTTGGCGCGGCGCAGAGCGCTTTGGGTCACGCCGAGCACGACGATCACCAGCGCCGCCATCACCACCAGGAGCCCGATCACGAAATAGCGGCTCAGCCGGCGCGAGAGCGGCTCGGGATCGGCGGCGAGGAAGACGGCGCCGATACGCTCGCCGCCGCTCATCACCGGGACGGTGGAACGGACCGCCCGAGGGTTGATGCGATGCGGCCGGTCGGAACGGAGCGGCGCGTTGTCGCCGTCGCGGCCATAGCCGGCGACCAGCGCCCCGGCGGAGTCATAGACTCCGACGGTGCGCACCTGGCGGTTGACCCGGATCGCGTCGACCGCCTCCTGCGCCGCCTGGGCGTCGCCGAAGTCGAGCGCGGCGGCGACGCTGGCGGCGAGGATCTCGGCCTGGACCCGGGTTTCCTGCGCCTGCAGGTCGCGATAGGCCGCCTCGTTCTGGACGATGATGCCGATGCCGGCGAGCAGCAG
Source organism: Allosphingosinicella sp. (assembly GCA_035563315.1). Classification (GTDB taxonomy): domain Bacteria; phylum Pseudomonadota; class Alphaproteobacteria; order Sphingomonadales; family Sphingomonadaceae; genus Allosphingosinicella. Next base: position 581 of record DATMVG010000180.1, read on the forward strand.
AAGGGCGACGATCGCGACGATCGCGGCCGGCGCGTTGCTCCAGCGCTCCGGCAGGCCCGCGACCAGCTTCACGTCCGCCTCTGCCTGACGCCGAGGGCCAGGGCCAGCAGGCGCGAGCTGATCGCGAGCCGCGTTTCGGCGGCCGCCGCCTCGTCGATGAAGAAGCGCACTCGCCCCGCGGCGACGGTGAAATGGATCATCCCGCGCTGCGGGCCGGCGCGGCCGTCGGTGATGGTGAGGATCGGCTGGCCGCGCAGCGCGAGCAGGAAGCTCGCCGTATCCTGCGGAGTCCCGCCGCGGACGAAGGCGAGGTGGCAGCCGGCCGCGCCCTCGGTGGACGCAAGCCGGCGGACGGCGACTGCGCGGCCTTCGATCAGCTCGCTGGCCGCGGCCTGGTCGAGGAGCGGGCCGAACGGGTCGCGGCCGATCACGCACAGCTGGAAAGCCTGGCGGGGGCCCGGCTGAGCGCCGGGCGGCCATTGCACGTAGCGGGCGAATTTCGGGATGAAGGCCGCCTTGACCGCGGCCTCGGTCGGCTGCGCCGGCGCCGGCGCCGCCGCCAACGCGAGGAGGAGGAGGCCCGGCAACAGCCGAAGCAGCCCGTGCAGGAGCGAGGCGGGGCTCAAAAGCGGATTCTCGCGCCGAGATGCACGTTGCGCTCGGCGCGTTGGGCGCGCTGGGCATCGTTGCTCTCCGCGTGGCTGCGGTGAAGGAGGTTGTTGCCGGCGACGAACAGCTCGAGATTGTCGGCGACCGTCCAGCCGATCCGGGCGTCGGCCTCGACATAGCCGTCGACGGGCGGCGCCTCGAGGCCGTCCACGGCCCTCAGGCCGACGTCGAGCGTGACGTTGTCGGCGAGGTCCATCGAGGAGCGCAGCATCAGCTGATAGTCCGGATCGCGGCCGAGCGCGGCACGGCCGGAAATGTCGGTTCCGCCGGCCTCGAGCCTGAAATCCTTGGCGAGGAGGCTGGCCCCGGCGCTGAGCCGCCACCAGGGCAGCGCCTGCCAGCTGCCCCAGGCTTCGAGCCCGTAAGTGTGGCCGGTCAGCGCATTGTCGAGCTGGCCGGGCAGGGGATCGCCGATCAGCCGCGCCGTGCGGATGTCGTCGTAGACGTTGTAGAAGAGCGAGACCGACAGCGACGTCGCGCTGCTCGGCTGGCCGCGATAGCCCGCCTCGAAGGCGATCAGCTTCTCGGACCGGAATTCGCCCGCGGCGGCGAGAACCGGCAGGCCGGTCAGCTCCCGGTCGATCCGGGAGGGGGTGCGCACCGCCCGCGACACCGCCGCCCAGAGCAGGTGGGCCGGGGCCGCCTGCCAGGCGAGCCGCAGGTTCGGCAGCACCTCGACCCCGCTGAAGGTAGACTGTTCAAGCTTGATTCCGGCGATGAGCGACAATTGCGGCGACAGAGCGAACCGGTCCTGGACAAAGCCGCTGAAGATCCACAGCCGCCGGCTGTCCGGATCGAGCCTGAAGAAGTTGAGGTTGTTGATGAACTCGTCGCGAGTGGTCCGGACGCCGAAGCCGGCGACGATCTCGTGGGCCCCGAAGGCGCCGTTATACTGGCCTTCCAGGTCGAGGGTCTCAAGCGCGTCCTGGACCCGGATGAAGCGGCGGCGGAAATGATCGTAATAGGCCTGGAGCTGGACCGCCGAGCGCTCCCCGAGCTGGTGGTTCCAGCGTAGAGTGAGGTTGCCGCCGCGGTCGCCGTCGCCGGGGAAGACGTCGGATTCGTTCTCGAACAGGTCGCCCTGCAGGGTCAGCGTGCTCGCGCCCGACGCGACGTCGGAGCGGAAGCCGAGCCGATAGCCGGAATAGCCGTCGTCCATGGCCGGTCCGGTTCCATCGGGAAGGCCGTCGCGGTCGAACGCGGCGGCGTAGAGGCGAAGCGCGGCCGAAGGGCCGAGCTCGAAGCCGTAGCGAGCCCCGGCGGTCCATTCGTTGCTTCCGACGGTTGCGCGCAGCAGGCCGCCGATCGTGTCTCGGGAGTCGCGGGTGGTGACGTTGATCACACCGTTGACGGCGTTCGGTCCATAGAGCGTGCCGCCGGGGCCGCTGATCACCTCGACCTGGGCGATGTCCTCGAGCAGCAGCTGGCGCAATTCCCAGAAGACGCCGGAATGGAGCGTGCTGTAGACGCTTCGGCCGTCGATCAGGACCAGCAGCTTGTTCGAAGTCTCGTAGCCGTTGAAGCCGTGCGCGCTCACCGCATATTCGCGCGCGTTGAGCTGCTGGACCTGGAGGTTGGGGGCCAGGCGGAGCGCCTCGGTCAGCGAATTGGCCGCCGACCGGGCGATCGCATCGTTGGTGATGACGTAGAGCGACGTCGCCGCTCCGCTCAGCGGCTCCTCGATCTTCGCCGCCGAGCGCACCGGGATCTGCGCCAGCTCCTCGATCGACATTCCGGAAAGGTCCTGGATCGCCTCGGCGCCGGCGATCTCGATGCCCTGGGCGGCCGCGCCGCGCGTCGGGACGCAGGCGGCCGTGGCGGCGAGCAACGCCGCATAACGCATCATGGCCACGCTCGAACCCTCACCCGACCGGCCCCCGGAATCAGAGGGTTGTCGGTCTCAGGGGGGCAAAGGTCAAGCGCCGCCCGGCGCTTTCCTCTCAATGCTCTATCTTCACCACTTCGCGGAACGGGACGGCGAGGATCGGCTCGCCATGGGCGTCGGTGATCTCGATCCGCACGGAGAGGTCGAGGACTCCCCGGCGCACGTCCTCGGCCATGATGTCGCGGGCGCTTCGGATCGCCTCCAGCCGCGCCATTGCCGCATTGGGAAGGAACATGCCGTCCGGGTCGTCGATCGATTGCCCGTCGCGCAGATGGAAGAAGAAGCGAGGCATCGACGACAAGCGCCTCAGCCGCCGCGAGGTTCCGCTCCCTCCAGACCGGCGGTCAGCGGGCGGCGCCGGGCGGACCGATCGCCTCCGGAGCGTCGGCGACCGCGGCGAGCATCGCCGTCCACGCGGCGACATTCTGGCGGAGCTGCTCGCGATCGACCTTGTCGAGCGTGTCGTCGGGGGTGTGGTGATAGTCGAAATAGCGGGTTCCGTCCTGCCCGAGATCGATCGCCGCCGTACCGGCCTCGGCCCAGGGGCCGAGGTCGGCACCGGCATTAGCGGGCTGCGATCCCCGAACGACGCCGAGCGGCGCCAGCAGGGCGGCGACTCGGTCGCCGAGGGCGGCATTGGCCGGCGCCAGGTTCAGATTGACCCGCCAGACTCGATCGGCGCCGAAGTCGGATTCGCTGACCAGCACGACATTGCCGCCCGCCCGGTGACGTGAGAAATGGGCGGCGCCGCCGAAGCCGCCGACCTCCTCGGCGCCGAACAGGACGACCCGGATCGTCCGGCGCGGCCGGCCGGCCTGCATGATGCGGTGAGCCGCGGCGGTGGTGATGGCGATGCCGGCGGCATTGTCGAACGCGCCGGTGCCGAGATCCCAACTGTCGAGATGGCCGCCGATCAGGACCACGCCGGCCGCCGGGTCGCTGCCGGGAACCTCGGCGATGACGTTGCCCGATCCCCGCCGCCCGAGGTTGCGCGGAGTCAGCGTCAGCCGCATCCGCACCGGCTGGCCGCGCGCGAGGATGCGCTGGAGCTGCTCCGAGTCCGGAATGGAAAGCGCGCCCGCCGGGATCGGCCGCACGCCCTCGGCCCAGTCCTGAACGCCGGTGTGCGGGTTGCGGTGATAGTCGGTGCCGATCGACCGCACGACGATGGCCGCGGCACCCTTGCGCGAGGCGATTGACGGTCCCTGCCGCCGCGGCGCCCCGAACTGGCCGTAGCCGGAGCCATCCTGGGTCGGCCGCATCGCGTGGCTGATGAAGACGATCTTGCCGCGCACGCCCGCCTCGCTCGCCGCTTCGAGCGCGGCGACGCTGTCGAAGGCGACGACTTCAGCCTCGAGGCCGCGCGCCGGCGTGGCGCCGCTATTGCCCAGGGCGGTGACCACCAGCGGCTGCGGGAAGGGCGACACGATCTCGGCGCTTTCCTCGCCGCGCACCCAGACCGGAATCTCGAAGCGTTCGATTCGGACGTCGGCGAAGCCGAGCTCGGTCAGCCGGCGAAGCGCCCATTGCCGCGCCCGCTCCTCGGCCTCGGTCCCGGCAAGGCGCGGCCCCACTTCGGTGGTGAGCCCCTCGACCAGGGTCCACGCCAGGCTGTCGTCCTGGAGGGCGGCGTCGCGGAGGCCCTCGGCGAGGTCGCGGATCGGCGGCGGCGAGGGCGGCGGCCCGGGCGGCATGACCGGCGGAGTCGCCAGGGCGAGCGAGGGGAGGGTCAGTGCGAGGAGCAGGAAATTCTTCATGGCCCGCCGCTTAGGGGCGGGCGCGCCGTTTGCCAATCCCGCCGCGCCGCACTAGGGACGTGCCGGATTCCGAACAGCACGAACTTGGAGAAGAGCGCCTGATGGCCGCGCAATACAGCTTTGTGATGAAGGGTCTGACGAAGACCTTTCCCGGCGCCCCCAAGCCGATCCTCGCGAACATTCACCTGCAATTCTATCCCGACGCCAAGATCGGCATCGTCGGCCCGAACGGCTCGGGCAAGTCGACGCTGATGAAGATCATGGCGGGGCGCGACCGGGAATTTGTCGGCGAGGCCTGGCCGGGCGAGGGGATACGGGTCGGCTATCTCGAGCAGGAGCCGCAGCTCGACCCGACCAAGACGGTCAAGGAGAATGTCATGGAAGGCGTCCGACCGGTCGCCGACATGATGGATCGGTTCAACGCGATCAGCCTGATGATGGCCGATCCGCCCGAGGATGCCGATTTCGACGCGCTGATGACCGAGATGGGCGAGTTGCAGGAGAAGATCGACGCGGTCGACGGCTGGACTCTCGACAACCAGCTCGAGATCGCGATGGACGCATTGCGTTGCCCTCCCGGGGACAGCGCGGTCGGCAGCCTCTCCGGCGGCGAGAAGCGCCGGGTCGCCCTGACCCGCCTCCTGCTCGAGAAGCCCGACATCCTGCTCCTCGACGAGCCGACCAACCATCTCGACGCCGAGAGCGTGCAATGGCTCGAGAAGCATCTCGTCGACTATGCCGGCAACGTCATCCTCGTCACCCACGACCGCTACTTCCTCGACAATGTCGTCAACTGGGTGCTCGAGCTCGATCGCGGCCGCTACTATATCTACGAGAGCAATTATTCCGGCTATCTGGAGAAGAAGGCGAAGCGGCTCGTCCAGGAGGAGCGCGAGGAGCAGGGCAAGCAGAAGGCGATCAACGACGAGCTGGAATGGATCCGGCGCTCGCCCAAGGCCCGCCAGGCAAAGTCGAAAGCCCGAATCCGCGCCTTCGACGAGCTGGTCGAGGCGCAGGAGAACCGGACTCCGGGCAAGGCGCAGATCCTGATCCAGGTCCCCGAGCGCCTCGGCGGCACCGTCATCGAGGCCAAGGGCCTGACCAAGGCCTATGGCGACAAATTGCTGTTCGAGGACCTTTCCTTCTCGCTGCCGCCGGGCGGGATCGTCGGCGTGATCGGGCCCAACGGCGCCGGCAAGACGACCTTGTTCAAGCTCATCATCGGCAGCGAGCAGCCCGATTCGGGCAGCATCCGCATCGGCGACACGGTCCACCTGGGCTATGTCGACCAGAGCCGCGATGCGCTGGCGCCGAACAAGAATGTCTGGGAGGAGATTTCAGGCGGAAGCGACGTATTCCGCTTCGGCCGTCACGAAATCGGGACGAGGGCCTATGTCGGCGCCTTCAACTTCAGGGGGCCGGACCAGCAGAAGAAGGTCGGCCAGCTGTCGGGCGGCGAGCGCAACCGGGTCCACATGGCCAAGATGCTGAAGGAGGGCGGCAACGTCCTCCTCCTCGACGAGCCGACCAACGACCTCGACGTCGAGACCTTGCGAGCGCTCGAGGAGGCGCTGGAGAATTTCGCCGGATGCGCGGTCATCATCAGCCACGACCGCTTCTTCCTCGACCGTCTCGCCACTCACATCCTCGCCTTCGAGGGCGACAGCCACGTCGAATGGTTCGAAGGCAATTTCGAGAGCTACGAAGAGGACAAGCGCCGGCGCATGGGCCCGGAGGCTGACCGGCCCCACCGCATGACCTACAAGCGGCTGACCAGGTAAGAGCTCGTCGCTCGCGAGAGCGGAGGCCGCTCGAAGGAACCCCGGGGTCGAGCGCGGTGACTGTGGCTCGTTTTGGTGAGGCCGGTCTCGATCCGCTCCCGGACGGTCGGGTGACGATTTTCGGCCGGACACCGCTACCGGGGGGCGGCCTCGTTCGCGGGCTCGTTGCGGTTGCGGCTGACGTCGACGTCGACGTCGATGTCGCCGACCTCGTTGCGGATCGCCTCGCTGGTGCCGGCGGCGACGTTGCCGATCCCGGAGCCGACCTCGCGGGCGGTTCGAGCGGCGGCGGCCGCGGCGTCCTCGATCCGCTCCTGATTGTATTCGAGGGTCATCTGGTCGTTCGCCGAATCGTTGTCGACGCTGCACGCCGCGGCGAGCAGCAGCGGAAGGGCGAGGATGAGGCGCATGGAGTTTCTCCTTTTCGTTCGCGACCAACGTGCGCCGGACGCAACGGCTCCACGAAGCATTCCTAGCTGTGAGGTTTCCATAGGTTGTTCATCCGGCCCCGGCCGAGCAGACTGAGGTTGTCTAAGCTTCAGGTGCCAGGGAGGACCGGATGAACATCCACCAGAATGCCCGATTGACGCGGCACAGTCGAGCCGA
>DATMVG010000181.1:0-5799 GCA_035563315.1 Allosphingosinicella sp.
TCGGCCCGGCCCTGAACGGCAGCGGGGCCGCCGCGACGAGGAGCATCAAGGCCAGGAAGGCGAGGAACGGCTTCACCGCTCCATCTATATGGCTCGGTTCGCCCCCTGTCCCGGTCGTGCACCGAAGCCGGCGGTCGTTCACCGAGCGCGCATGGACGCTTGCAGGAGCCCTGCCCAGCATCGCTCGACCGACGAGGAGATCGACCAATGCTGCGCGCCCTGCTCCACCCCGCCTTTCTGTTCGGGCTCTTCACCCTCTCGACCGCGGCCGCCGGCGCGGCGGCCGATCCCGAGCTTCATGTCGAGCCTTATGCCTTCCGGCTCAGCGACGGCACCGATCTCCCCGCCGAGCGGGGCCGCTTCCTCGTCCCCGAGGACCGCAACGATCCTCGATCGCGGCGCATCGAGATCGGCTTCGTCCGCTTTCGCTCGACCAATCCCGATCCCGGCGCGCCCATCGTCTACCTCGCCGGCGGCCCCGGCGGCTCCGGCGTCGCCACCGCGCGCGGACCGCGTCAGCCGATCTTCCTGGCGTTGCGCGCAGTCGCCGACGTCATCGCCCTCGACCAGCGCGGCACCGGCCTGTCCAACCACATTCCGCCATGCACCGCTTCGAGCCGCCTCGACCCGGCGGTCGTTCTGAACGAGGCGTCGCTCACCGATTATTATCGGCGCACCCTCGCCGATTGCGTGGAGCGCTGGCGCTCGGCGGGCGTGGCGGTCGCGGGCTACACGACCGAGCAGAACGCCGACGACATCGAGGACCTTCGCCGAGCGCTCGGCGTCCGGCGGGTCGACCTGTGGGCCATATCCTACGGCACCCATCTCGCCATGGCGGCGATGCGGCGGCATCCGCGCTCGATCGGCCGGGCGGCGCTCGCCTCGGCGGAGGGCATGGACCAGACCGTCAAGCTGCCCGCCCATGTCGACGCCGCCTTCGCCAGGATCGACGCCGCCGCCGGCGGCGGATTGACCGCGCGGATGCGCCGGGTCCACGACCGCTTCGACTCGGAGCCGCAGGCGTTCACGGCAGCGGGACCCGACGGCAGCCCGATGACGTTCCGCTCGGACTCGTTTCCGTTGCGCATGATGGCCGGGTTCGTCGCCAAGAATCCGGATGGACTGGCGCAGCTGGCGGGCGCCTATGCGGCGCTCGACGAAGGCCAGTCCGCGGCGCTCGCGCCGATGATCTTCGACTTCTTCTACCGCAACCCGCTGACGATGAGCGGCATGCCGGAACTGATGGATGCCGCCTCCGGAATCAGCGAGGCTCGCCTGGCGCTGGTGCGCCGCCAGGCGGGTGACGCGCTGCTCGGAAGCGCGATCAACTTTCCGATGCCGCAGCTGCGCGGCGTCGTGCCCGGCCTCGACCTCGGCGACCGCTTCCGGCGGGAGATACGCTCCGGCCATCCGGTGCTGCTCTTGTCCGGCGACCTCGACGTGCGCACCCCGCTCGAGGAGCAGTCGGCGGCGACCGCCGGCCTCCGCAACCTCCGGCAAGTCCTCGTCCGCAATGGCGGCCACGACCTGTTCGAGGCGCACCCCGCCGTCCCGGGACTCCTCGTCGACTTCTTCTCGGGCCGGGACATCGCAACCCGCCGGCTCGACCTGCCGCCGCCCGGCTTCGCCGGACGCTAGCTTGAGGCGCCGCAGTCGCTCCGTCCCGCGGCGGGACGCCCGGGTCAGCCTGTCGCAGCGGCGCTTGAAACCAATTGGTAAATGGAATCTTAATGACAGGCATGAACCGCCTGTCGCCCCTCATCGTCCGCCGCGCCGGTCCCGCGGCCGCCGCGGCCGTCGCGGCGCCGCTGACCGCCCCCCGCGGCTTCGCGGGCGCTGCGCCGGCGCAATGGGCCGAGGACCTCAAATTGTTCGCCACCGGCTGGGTCGGCGGCCTGATCTTCTTCGGCACCCTGCTGGGCTAGCGAGCCTCGCTCCTCAGACCGTCGGCGGGAGCACCTCGGAGTCGGCGCAGGGATTGTCGTCGCAGGCCTTGTGCAGCTTCCACGCCAGCCAGGCCGAGATCAGGCACATCGCCGCCGCCAGCAGGAGCTGCTGGGCGACCGCGACTCCGGCAAGCGAAAGGCCGACGGCGAGCAGCGAGCCGGCGACCATCGCGCCGGAATTGACGATGTTGTTCGCGGCGACCGTGCGCGCCGCCTGCGCCTTGGGCACCGTGGTGGTGAGGAAGGCGTAGAGCGGGACCACGAACATGCCGCCGGCGACCGCGATCCCGAGCAACGAGCCGAGCAGCGGCCAGTTGCCGGGATGATTCATGAAGGCGGCGACATCGTAATAGCTGCCGTCGGTCGTCCCCTTCCAGGCGACGGCCGAAAGGTGGAAGCCGACCACGAACAGCCCCATCGCGATCACCGACGGCGCCGCGTAACGCGCCGACACCTGCCCCTTGAGCAGCCGGTTCACGAGCACCGATCCGAACGCGACCCCGATCGAGAAGATGGCGAGGAACAGGCTGGCGACGGCCCGGTCGGAGGTCAGCACGTTCTTCACCAGCGGCGGAAACTGGATGAACAGGACGGCGCCGATGGTCCAGAAGAAGCTGATCGACACGATCGCCAGGAAGAGTCTCGGAATGTGCATGGTCGCCCGGACCAGGGCGATCGACGAGCGCATCACGTTGAGGTCGATGCGATGCCCCTCCTCGAGCGCCGGGGCGGGCGGGACCTGGCGGCCGGACAGGTAGCCGATGCCGGCGATCACGATCACGGCGGCCGCCGCCGCCTGCACCGAGATGACTCCGGCCAGCAAAGTCCCACCGAGGATGGCCAGGTAGGTGCCGGCTTCGACCAGGCCGGTGCCGCCCAGCACCTCGTCGCGGCGCAATTGCTGGGGGAGGATGGCGTATTTGATCGGTCCGAAGAACGTCGAGTGGACCCCCATCGCGAACAAGGCGAGCAGCATGACCGGCATCGCGACCGTTCCGACCGCCCAGCCCTGCCACGCCATCGCCAGCCCCGCCGCGCCGACCAGCATGATCAGGATCTCGCAGAATTTGACGATTCGGATGATCCTCGCCTTGTCGCGGGCGTCGGCGAGTTGGCCCGACAGAGCGGAAAAGAGGAAGAACGGCAGGATAAACACCCCGGTCGCGACGGCGCTGAACCAAGTCTCCGAGCGCTCGTCATTATAGACCTGGTAGACGACGAACAGGACCATCGCATTCTTGAACAGATTGTCGTTGAACGCGCCGAGCATCTGGGTCGCGAACAGCGGCAGGAAGCGCCGCCGGGCGAGCAGGTAGAGCGAGGAGGTCATGCCCGGCGGGAGAGCGCGCGCGAGGCGACGGCGCGGGCCGGTCGGGGCGGTCGAAGCGTCGGCATCCTCTGGTCTTTTTTCGTCCTCGGCCGGCCGGTCGGGTGACGACCTCATAGGCGGAGCCTTCGGGACCGCACAAGCCCGTCCAGCCGCCGCCCGAGCCCCGCCTCTCCCATTCGCCGCGCTTTGGCGCTAAGGCCGCGGCGCGAATGCTCACCCTGCCGAACCTGCTCACCCTGTCGCGCATCCTGGCGGTGCCGATCCTGGTCTTCCTGCTGTGGAAGCCGAGCTGGTTCGACTATGGGGTCACCTTCATCCTCTACTGCCTGGTCGGGATCACCGACTATTTCGACGGCTATGTCGCCCGCGCCCAGGGCACGGTGTCGAGGCTCGGAATCTTCCTCGACCCGATCGCCGACAAGATCATGGTGGCCGCCGTCATCGTGATGCTGGTCGCGCGCCCGCCGCAGGGCGAGGAGGCGCCGCTGATCGCCAACTGGGACCTCATCCCGGCTTTGGTCATCCTGCTTCGTGAGATCATCGTCTCAGGACTTCGCGAGTTCCTGGCCGGCCTGCGCATCTCGGTGCCGGTGAGCCAGCTCGCCAAGTGGAAGACCACGCTCCAGCTGGTCTCGCTCGGCGCCCTGATCCTCGCCGGGGCGCTGCCGCAATGGCCGTGGGTCCACCTCGTCGGGCTGGCCAGCCTGTGGATCGCGGCCGCGCTCACCCTGGTCACCGGCTGGGACTATCTGCGCGTCGGCCTCAAGCACATGGACTAGGCCCGCACCTCGGCGCGCCTCGAGCGATGCCGCTAGAGACGGTCGCGGTAGCGGCGGCTTCCGGCGAGGCGAAGCCCGCCGGCGAGGACGATCTCGAAGTCGCCGCTCGGGCGGGTCTCGACCGCGGTCACCGCGGCCGCGCGCACCAGCCGGGAGCGGTGCACCCGGACGAATCCGAACGGGGCGAGGCGGGCCTCGAGCGAAGCGAGCGTCTGGCGGTGGAGAAGCGTTCCGAAGGCGCCGTGAAGCTCGACGTAATTGCCCGCCGACTGCGCCCATTCGACCTGCTCGGGAGCGAGCCACCGGGTCCGGCTGCCGTCCCTGACCTCGATTCGGTAGCCGGGATCGGCGTCGGGCCCGGCGCGCTCCGGCGAGCCCGCCACCCGCTCGAACAGAAGGAAGAAAGCGGCGAGCAGGGCGTAGGTCGCGAAGTCCTTGCGATATTCGTAGAGGAGCATCCCGGAGAGCGGCGAATCCGTCTCGTAGACGAGGCCGGCCGCCGCATAGGCCAGCTTCCTCAAGCCGATCATCAGTCCGACATGGGCCAGCGACGCCGGCACCGTCGCCAGCAGATGGACCGCCGCGGCAGCGGCGAGCGGGATCCGGGGCGGACGAAGGCGCAGGATCAGCAGGAAGACAAGCGGCGCGAGGACCAGCCAGGAGAGCGCGCTCGTCCCCTCCCACACCCACGGCTTCCAGGCGGCCACCGGCTGGCCCAGCTGCGCTCGGTCGGCGGCGACGCTGCTCGCATTGACCGCGACGTTGACCGAGGCGAGAGCGGCGACCGCCAGCCAGGGCAGCAGCAGCCGCCGCCCCCCGCCGCTCGTCCCCGCCCAGCCGCCGTTCGTCACTCGCCGTCCCCGCTCGTCCCGCCGCGCCCGCCGGGCATCCCCTCGCTGTAGCCTCTATCCGCGTGCCGAGTCAGTCCCGCCGTCGGACTTTCGGGAGCAGGGCGATGAAGACGGCGGATCATGTGAGCGGACGGCGTTACGGCCTCGACTGGCTTCGCATCGGAGCGTTCGGCTTTCTCATCCTCTATCATATCGGCATGTTCTTCGTGACCTGGGACTGGCACGTCCAGACCCTGACTCCGGTCGAGTGGCTCGAGCTTCCGATGCTTGCGCTCAACCCCTGGCGGCTGGCGCTCCTCTTCCTGATCTCCGGAATCGCCTCGCGGGCGCTGCTCGCCAGGCTCGCCGGGAGCGGCCGCTTCGCCCGCGAACGGTCGTTGCGGCTGCTGCTCCCGCTCGCCGCCGGGATGGCGCTGTTCGTGGCGCCCCAGCCCTGGGTCGAGCTGAGGGTGCAGCATGGCTATGCCGGGGGTTTCGCCCATTTCTGGACGAGCGACTATTTCCGCTTCGGCGAGCTCGACGGAATCGTGCTGCCGACCTGGAACCACCTCTGGTTCGTCGCCTATCTGTGGGCCTATACGATGATCCTGGCGCTGCTCGCGCTCGCGCCCGCGGGCGCCCGGGCGGCCGCCCAGCGCCTGTTCGAGCGCGGCTTCGCCGGCACTCGCCTGTTCCTGCTGCCGCTGCTCTGGCTCTTCCTCGCCCGGATCCTGCTCTATCCCTATTTCGAGGAGACCCACGCGCTGGTCGACGACCCCTACGGCCACAGCGTCTACGGCTTCGCCTTCTTCTTCGGCGTCGGCCTTGCCGGGTCCCAGCGCCTGTGGGACCATATCGTCGGCTCGTGGCGGCCGATGGCGGCGGCGGCGCTCGCCGCCTATCTCGTCTATGCC
>DATMVG010000182.1:0-37902 GCA_035563315.1 Allosphingosinicella sp.
CGGCGCGGGCCGGCGCCAAGCGGGCCGAGCGCAGCGGAAGCACCCGCTCCTCGGGCGCGGCGGCGGGCGCTCCGTCCTCGCTCATCTCGGCGGCGACGGCGGCGACGGAGTCGGCCTCGATGGTCGAGCAGTCGTCGATCGCGGCCTGCAGCATGAGCCGGTTGGCGAGCTGGTTGAGCCGGCGCGGGATGCCGCCGCTGGCGGCGTGGGCGGCGGCCACGGCGGCGGGAGTGAATTCGGGCCGGCCGCTCCAGCCGACCACGCTCAGGCGGTGGCGAAGATAGGAGTCGACCTCGTCCGCCGCCATCGCCTCGAGATGATGGGTGGCGATAACCCGCTGGCGAAGCTGCTCGAGGCCGTCCGTCGCCAGCTTGGCTCGGAATTCGGGCTGGCCGAGCAGGACGATCTGGATCAGCGCCCGGCCGGCGACCTGGAAGTTGGAGAGCATGCGCAGCTCTTCGAGCGCCGAGACCGGGAGGTTCTGCGCCTCGTCGACGATCAGCAAGGTGCGCTTCCCGGAACGCAGCTCCTCCTCGAGCCGCTGCTCGACCGAATCGAGCAGCCGCGCCTTCTCGACCGCGCCGGTGGCGATGCCGAGGCCCTGGGCGGCGAGGCGAAGCATGTCGTCGCCCTCGACCTGGGTCGAGACCAGGCTGATCGCGTTGAGCCGGGCGCGGTCGATCGTCGCCATCAGGTGGGCGACGAGGGTCGACTTGCCGGCGCCGATCTCGCCGGTGACGACGATGAAGCCCTCGCCCTGGGCGAGGCCGTAGCCGAGATACGCCATCGCCTTGCGATGGGTCCTGCTCTCGAACCAGAAACGGGCGTCCGGCGTGAGCTGGAAGGGTTGACCGGTGAGGCCGTAATGGTCGGTATACATTGTGGGTCTCCCTGGCCGCCCGGCGTTCAGAAGCTGTATCTCAGGCCGAGAAGGCCGGAGGCGACCGTGCTGTCGATCACGCCGTCGTCGCTGTGGTAGAGGCCGAGGGCGGCGAGCAGCTGCAGCCGGTCCATCAGGAAGCTGCGGCTATAGTCCACCGTCGCGCCGGTGCTGAACACTCGGTCGAAATCGGCCTGGTTGGTGTCGAACCAGCTCGCATAGAGGCTGAGGCCGAGATCCGACGTGCGGGTCAGCCGCCGGCCGGCCGAAGCGAAGAGGCTGAAGCTCTCGTCGGTCGTGCTGCCCAGCGAGTCGAAGGCGGCGTCGTCCGGGCGGCCGTAGCGGCGATGCGAATAATCGGCGCCCAGGCCCCAGTTCCAGACTCGGCGGCGGCCCGAGAAGGTGACGTTGGCGCCGCGAAGCCGGAAGCTGTTGCCGCGGATCGACTGCAGCGAGCGATCGAGGCACACTCCGCGCCCGGGCTCCGCGCCGAAGACGCAACCGCCGAGGCTTCCGGTCAGAGGATCACGATTGACCTCAAAGTTGTCCGGCAAGCTACTGATATCGCTTGTCAACAGGCTGCCAAAGGTCTGCACGGAATCGTGGACCGAAGCGCTCATCCCGGCATTGGCGCTGAACTGGTGCGAGACCGACGCCACCACGGTGGTGCCGCCATAGCGGTGTCCCGCCCTCGCCTGCACCTCGGTGCGCGCGCTCGGCCGCCAGATCAGGCCGGCGTCGTAGATGATGCCGTCGAGATCGTAGGTGAGCACTCGCGGCCGCGACGGGTCGGGCCGGATGCCGTCGGGTCCGACGATCGGGACTCCGTCTTCATCTCGAGCCATATCAAGCTGAGTTGCTTCGATATTCTCATATCCGACGCCGGCCGTGACGGCGAGGCGCGGGCTCACCGGGACGACCACGTCGGCGCGGACGTAGCTGCCTTCGAACTCGTGGTCGAACTCGCCGTCCGAATCGGTGCGCTGATAGCCGACATTGACGCCCCAGCCGACCGGAAGCCGGCCCGGCGCCATTCCCGCGCTCGCGCTCGCCGCATGGGCGACCGCATTGCCGTGATCGTCGCTCCGGCCCGCGCCCGCAAGGTCGTCGTCGACGGCGACATAGCCGATCCGATAGGCGGCATTGACGTTGACCGGGCCGGCCTGGGTCGAGACGGTCGGTCCGGCATAGGCGCTGTAGACCTCGACCGACTGATCGCGGTCGCTCACTCCCAGCGCCCTTCCCTGCCCGCCGGTGCGGGTGGCGACGGCGCCGGCGTCGAACTGGACTCCGGGAGCGATCTGGGCGTTGACCATGGCGACGCCCGAATGCGCGTCTTGATCGCCGACCTCCCCGCTCCATTCGATGTTGCGCTGGTAGCGGTAGCTCATCTGGACGCTGACCCGGCGCGCTTGGACCCGGCCGTCGACGCCGGCGGCAAGGCTCGTATAGGTCAGGGTGTCGCCGCCATCGAGGTCGGCGCTCACCACCTGCGACACTTCGAGATAGGGACGGATTTCGCTGCGCGCACGGGATCGCCGCGCGGGCGGCGCCTCGGCGGGCTGCTCGGCCCCCGGCTCGCCATAAGCGACGCCCGAAGGCGGCGGCGCCGGCGGCGGCACCTGAGCCTGGGCGGCGGAAGCGGCGCAAGCGAGGCCGAAAGCCAGAGCGGCGAGACGGCAGTGCCGGCGGGCGGCGAACTCAATCGTCATGGCCATATCCATCATAAGAGCCGAAATTGCGCCCGTTCACGGCGATCGCTGCCCCGTTCAGGATCAGGCTGACCTGGTCGCAGCCCGAGAGCAGTCCGATCGTCTCTCGCAAGTCGGCTTCGGTTGTCCGGTCGGCGCGCACCACGACGAGCACCTGGCCGACGGAGCCGGCGAGCACGGTCGCTGGGGACGCCACCAGAGCGGGCGGCGAATCGAACAGGATGATCCGCTTCCGGTCGCCGGCGACGAGCCTCGCCAGCACTTCCCTCGTGCGCTCGGAAGCGAGCAGCTCCGGCACATTGTTGCTCTTGGCCCCGGCCGGCAGGACCGAAAGGCCCGGCACGTCGGTGCGGATGACGAAGCGCTCCGGATCGGCGCCGGGATCGAGCAGCGCATCGACCAGACCCGGCCCGCCCTCGATGCCGAGGATCGAGGGCATGTCCGGCTTCGGAAAGTCGCCGTCGACGAGCAGCACCTCGACGTCGCGCTCGCCGGCAAGCGACAAGGCCATGTTGACCGCGCAGAAGCTCTTGCCCTCGCCGGGTTGGGCCGAGGTGATCAGGACCGAGCGGCGCTTCTCCTCGGGCAGCGACACGCGCCGCTCGATCGCGGCCAGCAGCTGGCGCTTGATCAGTCGAAATTCCTCGGCGAGGCCGGTCGTCGCGGCGCCGGGGACGACGAAGCCGGCTTCGGCCAGTGCGACGCGGTCGACGGTGGCCTCGTTCCCGCCGCGGACAGGGGCAGCCGGCGCTGTCCTCGCCTCGACCGGGATCCGGGCAGCGGCGGCGGTTCGAACGGCCGCGACCGACGGTGCTTCGTCCGGCTTGACGGGATCGGCCCGCGGCGCCTCGTTGGGCGCGGCCATCGGCTCGATCGGCAGGGCCTCGCGAGCGCGCAAGGCGGCTCCGAAATCGTAGACCTCGGCGGCGCGCTCGAGAAGCGAAATGCGGCTGTGTTTCATATCGCTCCTCACGCCAGCGCGCTTCGCTGCCAGAATTCGACCAGGATCAGGACCGCGTAACTCGCTGCGAGCGCGGCGCCCGCGCCGCCGAGCCAGACCAGCCGCTGGCGGCGGCGGGCCCGCTCCGGCGGGGTCACCACCTCGCTGAGCGTGCCGAGCACGGGCAGGCCGGTGACCGCGGCGAGGCGGTTCTGGGTCGGGAAAGTGGTCTGCACCTGCCCGGCGACGAAGGCGGCGGCCACGCCCGCGCCGACGGCAAGGACCAGGATGACGGTGAGCAGGACCGGCCGGTTCGGAGCCGCGGGAACTCCGGGCACGCTCGGCGGCTCGACCACCTGGATATTGAGCGGGCTGGTCCGGGTCTGGACGTCGCTGCGCAGCCGCACCTGCTCGCGATTGGCGAGGAGCTGGTCATATTGCTGCTTCAGGACCTCATAGTCGCGGGTCAGCCGGGTCTGCTCCGCGCCCAGCCCGGGCTCGGTCGCCGAGCGCGAGGAGAGCTGCGCCAGATCCGACTGGAGCTGGTTGCGCCGGGCGAGCGCGGCGTTGAGCACGGCCTCGCGCTCGGCCAGCATCGCGCGCAGCGAGAAATAGCTGGGATTGGGAATGCCGCCGGCGCCGCCGCGGCGCTCGCCGGCGGCATAGGGCCGCAGGCGCTCGATCTGCTGGCGGGTGGCGACGACGTCGGGATGCTGCTCGGTCCAGCCGCGCGCCCGGTTCTGGTTCAGCTGCGCCTCGAGCGAGGCGATCTGGCCGCTCGCGGTCGAGCCGGTATCGCCGACCCCGGGAAGGTTCTGCGGAGTCGCCGAGAGCTGGCCGCGCATGGCGTTGACGGAGCCCTGGGCGGCGACGATCTGCTGCTCGATATTGGCGAGCTCGGCCCGCGCCGCCGACATGCGCTGGATGATCGAGCCCTCGCCGGGAAGGAGCCCCATGAAGCGCTGCTCGAACTCCATCCGGCGCTGCTCGGCCTCCTGAAGCTGGGTCTCGCGGCGGCGCAGCTCCTCGTCGAGGAATTGCAGCGACTGACCCGTCTCGCGGCGGTCGCCCGACAGGTTGAGCTCGACGAACAGATCGATCAGCCCCTGGACGGTGGCGGCGGCGGTGCGGGCGTTCTGGCCGTTGGAGAAACCGGAGATGTTCGAGCTCGCGCCGATCTCGATCATTCCGTCGGGCTGGGCGACGATCTGGATCCGCCCGCGCAGCGACGAGGCGACGCTGTTGAGGTCGCTCTCGCTGGCGACCAGCGAATTGAGGTCGGTGCGGCGGACGACCCGGGTCAGGTTCTCGTTGGAGGTCAGGGTCTGCTTGAGGCGCAGGAGCTGGTTCTGCCGCTCGTCGGCGGTGATCCCAACCTGGGTCGGCAGGATCGACTGCATCTGGACGAACAGCCGCGCCTTGGCTTCGTAGCTGTTCGGGATGAGAGCGATGACCAGCCAGCCGAGGACGGCTACGGCCCAGGCCACGGCCATCACCATCCAGCGGCGGCGCCAGATCTGGTGCACGGCAATCCGGAACTGTTCGTAAAGTCCGTCCATCGGGAGCTAGGGTCCTTGCAGGGGCTGAGCGGGCCGGGTCAGAACATGCTCTCGGGGATGATGATGACGTCGCCCGGCTCGAGGCGGACGTTGGCTCGGACGTCGCCGCGGCGCAGCAGGCTGGCGATTCGAAGATCATATTCGCGCTGCTGGCCGGTTTGGCGATTGAAACGGATCAGCCGGGCGCGGTCGCCGGCGGCGAATTCGGAGAGGCCACCGACCGCGATCATCGCGTCGAGCAGGGTCATGTTGGCCCGGTAGGGCAGAGCCGCCGGACGCTCGGTGGCGCCGACGATCCGGATCTGCTGGGCAAAGGTGCCCTGTGGCCGGTCGACCATGACCGAGACGAGCGGATCCTGGATATATTGGCCGAGGACGACCCGGATGTCCTCGGCGAGCTGGGCGGGGGTCTTGCCGACCGCCACCATGTCGCTGATCAGCGGGGTGGTGATGCGGCCGTCGGGCCGAACCTGGGTTCGGGCGCCGAGCTCCGGATTGCGCCAGACGAAGACGGTGAGCTCGTCGAGCGCTCCGATGACGTAATTCTCGCTGACCTGCTGGGCGGTGTCGACGAAGCTCGCGGGAGGAAGGCTCTGGCCGGTGCGCCCGGTCGAGGCGCAGCCCGCCGCCAAGGCGGCGGTGGCGGCGGCGAGGGCGAGACGGGAGTAAACGGAAACACGCATGGTCGATCCTCTTCACCTGCTCCCTGCCCTGCCCCCCTTGTCCCGCGGTGGGATCGAAGAGGCGCAGGATTTGGGACTGCTATCGCCGGAAGAGGTAAAATTAGCGTTAGGAACAAGGGCGCTTTGGCCGGCGTCCCAGAACGGGACCGAGCCGCTTCAGCCGTTAACCGCCGCCGCCCACCGCCAGCTCGAGCGCCGGCTGCTGGGCGAGGAAATCGCGCGGGCTCGCGGAGAGGCCGTAGGCGCCGGCGAGGAAGACGGCGACGAGGTCGCCGACGCCGCATTCAGGCACCATGACGTCATCGGCGAGGCGGTCGAGCGGAGTGCACAGGCAGCCGACGATGGTCGCTTCCTCGACGGGCTCGGCGGCGAAGCGCGAGGCGATGGCGACGGGATAGTTGCGACGGACGACCTGGCCGAAATTGCCCGAGGCGGCGAGCTGGTGGTGCATGCCTCCGTCGGTGACCAGGAACGTCTTGCCGTGGCTCGACTTGCGATCGACGATCCGGGTCAGATAGACGCCGGCCTCGGCGACCAGCCAGCGCCCGAGCTCGATCGCGAAGCGCGTGCCCGCGAGGATGGCGGGGGGCGAGGCCAGGTTGGCCGAAAGCGCCTCGGCGACCGCTTCGACATCGAGCGGGCGCTCGCCGTGGAAATAGGGAATTCCGAAGCCGCCGCCGAGATTGACCAGCGGCGGCGACCGGCCGATCTCCTCGGAAAGGTGAGCGGCGAGCTCGACCGTGGCGCGCTGGGCCTCGGTCAGGGCAGCCGGGTCGAGCGCCTGGGATCCGGCGAAGATGTGGAAGCCGCGCCAGTCGGCGCCGCCCTCGATCGCCCGCCGGACCAGAGCGGGGACCCGCTCGGAATCCACTCCGAACGGCTTGGCGCCGCCGCCCATCCGCATGCCCGAGCCCTTGATCTCGAAATCGGGATTGACCCGGACGGCAAGGCGCGGCGAGCGGCCCAGCCTGGCGCCGATGGCGAGGGCGCGCTCCGCCTCGCCTGCCGATTCGCAGTTCAACGTGACGCCGGCCTCGATCGCCTCGCGAAGCTCCGAATCGCGCTTGCCGGGGCCCGCGAAGCTGATCTCCGCGGGATCCGCTCCGGCTTTCAGGGCCAGCCGGAGCTCGCCGACGGAAGCGACGTCGAGGCCGTCGACCTGCTTCGCAACATGGCCAAGCAACGGCAGATAAGAGTTTGCTTTAATGGCATAATGAAGATGGACGTCGGTGAAGGCCGAACGGAAACGGGCGATTCGGCGGTCGACCAGCCCGAGATCGTAGACGAACAAAGGCGTGTCGCCGGCGTCGGCGACGAGATCGTCGGCGCGGCGGCCGCCGACGAGCAGCATGCCGTCGGCATCGGCCGCATAGCCGGCCGGAATCGCGCCCATCGGCTTGGTCATGCCATCAGCTCGTTCTTCAGCTCCACGCGGTCGAGCTTGCCGTTCGGACTGCGCGGCAGCTCGTCGCGCCAGATGATAGGCCCGGGCTGCATAAAATTGGGTAACTGGCGCTTCAGGAAGCCCCGAAGCTCTTCTTCCCGGGAGCGGCGGTCGGGGCGGACGACGAGGGCGATCGCCTCCCCGAGCCGGGCGTCGGGCAGGCCGAGCGCGACCGCTTCGTGGACGAGGCCCGAGGCGATCGCAGCCTCCTCGACCTCGGTCGGGCTGACCCGGTTGCCCGAGCTCTTGATCATGCCGTCCTCGCGGCCGACGAAATAGAGCAAACCTTCGGAGTCGCGGCGGACCCGGTCGCCGGACCAGACGGCGATCCCGCCATAGGCCGAATGGGCCGGCGCCGGCCGGAAGCGCTCCGCGGTTCGCTCCGGATCCCGCCAATAGCCCTTGGCGACGAGCGGGCCGGCATGGACCAGCTCGCCTTCGACGGCCGGCCGGCCGGCCGCATCGACGACCATGATCTCGGCGAAGGGGATGGCGTCGCCCATCGAATCGGGATGATCGTCGAGCAAGGCGGGGTCGAGGAAGGTCGAGCGGAAGGCCTCGGTGAGGCCGTACATCGAATAGATGTCGGCGGCGGGGAAGACCTCGCGCATCCGCCGGACGACCGAGGGGGCGAGCTTGCCGCCGCTGTTGGTGAGCCGGCGCAGCGACAGCGCCGCCTCGGCCGGCCAGGGCGATTCGACGAGCTGGACCCAGAGCGGAGGAACTCCGGCCAAGGTGCTGATCCGGTGACGTTCGATGGCCCGGATGACGTCGCGGGCGGCGAGATATTCGAGCGGCACCACGCAGCCGCCCGCGGCCCAGGTCGAGAAGAGCTGGTTCTGGCCGTAGTCGAAGCTGAACGGCAGCACCGCGAGCACCCGGTCCTCCGGCGCCAGCCGAAGATAGGCGGCGACGCTGACCGCGCCGAGCCACATATTGGCGTGGGTCAGCATCACCCCCTTGGGCCGGCCGGTCGAGCCGGACGTGTAGAGCAAGGCCGCCAGGGCATCCGGATCGTGGGCCGAGGGCGGCAGGCCGGGCCGGGCCTCGAAAAGGGCCGCGCTCGCCGCTTCGTCGAGCCCTCGGCAGCCGGGCGGGACGTCGCCCTCCTCGAGGGTCGCCAGCCGAGCGCTCCCGGTGACGAGCAAGGCGGCGCCGCTGTCGGCGAGGATGTGGGCGACCTGCATCCGCTTGAGCAGCGGGTTGACCGGGACGTGGACGAGGCCGGCGCGGGCGGCGGCGAGCGGAAGAAGGGCGGTGATCCGCCCCTTCGGAAGCCAGCTCGCCACCCGGTCGCCCGGCGCCAGGCCATGGGCCTTCAGGCCCGCGGCGAGCGCTCCGACCGCTTGTTCGAGGCCGGAATGATCGAGCGCGCCCTCGCGGGTCACCAGGGCCGGCGCCGAGCGTTCGCCGCGCAGGGCGAGGTGGTCCAGCGGACTCGGCTTCGGGTCAGGACTTTGCACCTTCACTCCCGCTCAAAAGCCGTCATGATAGTGGCGGCGGCAAGGGGCATAAAGCGTGACGGTTAACGTTGAGCTGTTCGACGATCTGGAAAAAGTCGCCGACGACGCCGCCGGAGCGCTCGACCGCGGCGCCCAGCCGAGCCTGTTCGCCCGGCTGCAATGGTTCCGCCTGCTCGCCGCCCACGCGGCGCCGGCCGGCAAGCTCGTCGTCGTCCGCGGGCGGAGCGGCGGCCGGTGCGCCTGGCTGTTCCTCGCCATGCGCCATCCGGTCGCCGAGGCCTATGCCGGCTGGTATTCGCTTCGCTTCGACGCCGCCGGGACCCGGGACCAGGACCTGCTCACCGCGCTCGCGGCCGCCCTGCGCGACGGCGGGCTGGCCCGGGTCGAGCTCGCTCCGCTCGAGGATCCCGGGCCGCTCCGCCAGGCCTTCCGGAGCGCCGGCTGGATCGCCTTCGCGGAGCCCTTTGCGGCCAATTGGCGGATCCGCACCGAAGGCCTTGATTTCGCGGCTTATTGGGCGAAGCGGCCGGCCCGGCTGCGAAACACCGCCCGCCGCCGTGCCAAAGGCGCCGGGCTCGACATCCGGGTGCACGACCGTTTCGACGAGGCCGCCTGGGCCGATTACGAGGCGGTCTACCGGGCCAGCTGGAAGCCCGAGGAGGGCTCCTTCCCGTTCCTTCGAGCGCTTGCCGAGCAGGAGGGCGCGGCCGGGACGCTCCGCCTCGGCATCGCCCGCAAGGACGGCCGCCCGGTGGCGGCTCAGCTGTGGCTGGTCGAGAACGGCCGGGCGACGATCCACAAGCTCGCTTATGCCGAGGAGGCCAAGGCGCTGTCGCCCGGCACCCTGCTCGGCATGGCGATGTTCCGCCACGTCCTCGACGAGGACCGGGTCGGGCTCATCGACTATGGCAATGGCGAGGAGAGCTACAAGGCCGACTGGATGGAGGAGAAAAGGGTCCTGTGGGAGCTCACCGCCTATAATCCGCATACCCTCAAGGGCCTTTACGGAGCGGCGCGAAAGACGCTTGGAGCCTGGACGGGCAAGTTGCGAGGTGCCAGGAGCGCAGCATCCAGGCCGGGGTCCGCCGAAGGCTCGGGCCCTGACCCTGAATCGGGTTCAGGCCGACCGGCGGCGATGTGAGCGACCGCCGGCCGGCGGGCGTCCAAGTGGCTGCTTGCCGCCCGCCGGGGAAGCCGATAGGGCGCGCGGCGCAACCGCGAGAGAGCCGAGCCATGGTCGCCGCCGCCAATGACGATGAGGAAGTCGACTCGACGCTTCGCGCCGTGCTGGTCGACGTGCTCGGCCTCGACGAGGCCCGGGTGCGCGGCTTCGACGAGAGCACGCCCTTGTTCGGCGCCCTTCCCGAATTCGATTCGATGGCGGTGGCAGGCCTTCTGACCGAGCTCGAGGAGCGGCTCGGGATCCTCATCGAAGACCATGACGTCGACGCCGACATGCTCGAGACGTTCGGCTCGCTGCTCACCTTCGCCCGGTCCAAGGCGCTGCAGTGAGCGCCGCCGGGCTTGCTTACCAACGCTTCGACAGCCACGGCCGACAGGAATGGATGATGCGGATCGGCGAGGCCGGGGCGCCGCCGGTCCTGTTCGTGCCGCCCCTGTTCGAGGAGATGAACCGGACCCGGGCATTGCTCGCGGCGGCGATGAGGCGGCTCGCGGAGCTGGGCCATGGCTGCTGGCTCGTCGACCTCGCCGGCACCGGTGAGAGCGAGGCGGCGCTCGCCTCGGTCAAGTGGGACGACTGGCGTCATGACGTCGGCGCCGCGGCGGCCGAGGTCGAGAAAGAATCGGGCCGGGCCCCGCTGGTGGCCTCGACCCGCGGCGGCTGCCTGATCGACGATGCCGCGGCGGCGACGGGCTGGTGGCGGTTCGCTCCGGTGGCGGGAGCGTCGCTCGCCCGGGACATGGTCCGCGCCGGCCTGGCCGGGGTCGAATGGGCCGGCTATGCCCCCGCGCCCGAGCTTCGCGGCAGGCTCGAGGACGCCGCCCCGCTCGACCACTCGCCGCTGAGGGTGGTCCGGCTGCAAAGCGACGCCGGCGCCGCGGCGGCGAAGCTGGCGGGGCCGGCCCTCTGGCGGCGCTCCGAGCCGGGCCGCTCGGCCGAGCTCGCCGAGACGATCGCGGCCGACATCGCCTCCTGGTATCGCCAATGCGCCGACTGATGAGCTTCGACTGCGAGGGTGCCGAGCTCGGCGCCACGCTCGACTCCGCCGCCGGCCGCTCCGGCCTGCTCCTGGCGACCGGCGGCTCGCAGACCCGGATCGGCTCCCACAGAATGTACGAACGGCTCGCCAGGTCATTGGCCGAGCGCGGGATTTCCTGCCTCCGCTTCGATCGCCGCGGGGTCGGCGACAGCGCCGGCGAGGATCCCGGCTTTCGCGGCAGCGGGCCCGATCTGGCGGCGGCCGCGGGTGCGCTTCGGCGCGAATGCCCGGGCCTTGAGCGGGTCCACGGCTTCGGCCTGTGCGACGGGGCGACGGCGATCGCCCTGTTCGGCGGCGAGGCCCGGCTTGACGGGCTCGTCCTGGTCAATCCCTGGCTGGTCGAGGCGGCGGCCGACGCGCCGCCGCCGGCCGCCATCCGCCACCATTACCGAAAGCGACTGTTGAGCCGTGAGGGGTGGAGGAAAATGCTTTCCGGGCGAGTGGATTATCGCAAGCTCCTCAATGGCATCCTGAAGATTTCGGGGCCCCAGACCGACTCGCCCCTCGCCGGCGAGGTCGCCTCTGCGCTCGCCCGCCACCGGCTCCCGGCCGAGCTGATCCTCGCCGGCGGCGACGCCACCGCGATCGCCGCCGAGAAGGAGGTGAAGGCGCGGCCGTTCCGGCGCCTGCTCGGCGAGCCGCTGCGGATCGACAGCGATTCCCACACCTTCGCCCGGCCCGGCGACGAGGCTGCCCTGCTCGAGGCGGTGCTCGAGGCGGTCCGACGCCTCGATCGCTGAGCCGGAGCGGCTGGGTCAGGCCTCCTCGAGGCTCCTCGCCGGGACGGCCTCGAAATCCGCCTCGGCGAGGAATTTCTCGGCGTCGAGCGCGGCCATGCAGCCGGTGCCGGCCGCGGTGACCGCCTGGCGGTAGATCTTGTCCATGACGTCGCCGCAGGCGAAGACCCCCGGGATCGAGGTCCGGCTGCTGCCGGGCTCGACCGGGATGTAGCCGTCGGAGTCGAGCTCGAGCTGGCCTCGGAACAGCTCGGTCGCCGGGACATGGCCGATGGCGACGAAGGCGCCTTCGGTGTCGAGCCGCTCGACGACGCCGGTCCGGGTGTCCCTGAGGTCGAGCGCGACCAGCCCCTCGGGCTCGCCGCCGGCGACGAACTGGGCGACCTCGCGGTTCCACATCACCTTGATGTTGGCGTGGGCGAACAGCCGCTGCTGGAGGATCTTTTCGGCGCGCAGCGAATCGCGGCGGTGGATCAGGGTGACGTCGTGGCTGTGGTTGGTCATGTAGAGCGCCTCCTCGACCGCGGTGTTGCCGCCGCCGATGACGACCACCTTGCGACCGCGGTAGAAGAAGCCGTCGCAGGTGGCGCAGGCCGAGACCCCCTTCCCCTTGAGCCGCTCTTCCGAGGGCAGGTCGAGCCACTTGGCCTGGGCGCCGGTGGCGATGACGAGGCTGTCGCCGGAATAGACGGTGCCGCTGTCGCCGAGCATCCGGAACGGACGCCGGGCGAGGTCGACCTCGACGATATGGTCCCATTCCATGCGGGCGCCGACATGCTCGGCCTGCTTCTGCATCTGCTCCATCAGCCAGGGGCCCTGGACGACGTCGGCGAAGCCGGGATAGTTCTCGACGTCGGTGGTGATGGTGAGCTGGCCGCCGGGCTGGATGCCCTGGACGACGATCGGCGCAAGCCCGGCGCGGGCGCCGTAAATGGCGGCGGTGAGGCCGGCCGGGCCGGAGCCCAGGATCAGCATTCGGGTCGAGTGGGTGGCGGCCATGGCAGGGAGTTAGGAGCGCCTCCGCCCGGGCGCAATGGCCGATTTGCCGCCCTCTCCCGCCGCTGGTAGAAGCCGCGCGATTCCCTTTCCGTGACGCGGAGACCGCCATGACCGCCCGTGACAACCCGCTCGGCCTCGACGGCTTCGAGTTCGTCGAGTTCACCAGCCCCGACCCCGAGGCGATGGGCGGGCTGTTCTCGCGCCTGGGCTTCACCCATGTCGGCGACCACCGCCGCCGCGCCGTCCGGCTTTATTGCCAGGGCGACGTCAATTTCCTTCTCAACATGGAGGAAGGCGGCCATGCCGAGGCGTTTCGCGGCGCCCACGGCCCGTCCGCGAGCGCGATGGCCTTCCGGGTCGCCGACGGCGAAGAGGCGCTGAGGCTCGCCACCGAGCGCGGCGCGACCGCCACCCGGGGCGATCTCGACCTTCCCGTGCTGGAAGGGATAGGCGGCTCCTACCTCTATCTCGTCGACCGGGCGGCGGCCCGGCGCCTCTACCAGGAAGAGTTCGAGACGATCGCCGAATGCGGTTTCGGCGCGGGCCTGCACACGCTCGACCACCTCACCCACAACGTCCATCGCGGCCGGATGGATCATTGGGCCGGCTTCTACGAGAAGGTCTTCAACTTCCGCCAGATCCGCTATTTCGACATCGAAGGCCAACAGACCGGGCTGCTCTCGCGGGCGATGACCGCGCCCGACGACAAGATCCGAATCCCGCTGAACGAAAGCCAGGACGATTACAGCCAGATCGCCGAATATCTGAAGGAATATAAAGGCGAGGGAATCCAGCACCTGGCCTTCGCCACCGACGACATCTTCGCCACCGTCGACGCCCTGCGAGCCAACGGCATCCGCTTCCAGGACAGCCCCGACACCTATTACGACATGATCGACCAGCGCCTGCCCGGCCACGGCCACGACGTCGCGGCGATGCGCCAGCGCCGGATCCTGATCGACGGCTCGCCCGAGACCGGCGAGGGGCTGCTGCTCCAGATCTTCACCGAGAACATGATCGGCCCGATCTTCTTCGAGATCATCCAGCGCAAGGGCAATGAGGGCTTCGGCGAGGGCAATTTCAAGGCGCTGTTCGAATCGATCGAGCTCGACCAGATCAAGCGCGGAGTCATCCCGGCCAGGGCCGACGCCTGACCGGCTCGGCGGCCATGCGCGTCCCCGCCCGCTCCGCCGCCGAAGCGCCGCTTTGCCGCTGAGCTCGCCGCCCGAACCGCGCCGGCTCGACTGGCGGACCAAGGGGCTGCCGCCGAGCGCGGAGGGGCTCACCCCGGCCGAGCTGGGCGGGTTCGGGCTGAGCCTGCTCGGCGGCGAGCTGATGATGCCGGTGGCGCTGCTGCGCGAGGCGGCGCTTCGCCACAATCTCGCCGAGATGCAGGCCTTCGCCGACCGCAGCGGCGCCCGCCTCTGCCCGCACGGCAAGACCAGCATGAGCCCGGAGCTGTTCGCGATGCAGCGCTCGGCGGGCGCCTGGGGCATGACCGCCGCGACGGCGCATCATGTCCGGATCTACCGGCGGCTCGGCATCGACAGGGTCTTCCTCGCCAACGTGCTCGCCCACCGAGCCGACATCGACTTCGTGCTCGGGGAGATCGCCCGCGACCCGGCCTTCGACTTCTACTGCCTCGCCGATTCGCCCGAGGGGGTGGCGCTGCTCGCCGAGGCGGCGGCGGAGCGTCTGAGCGGCGCCAGGCCGCTGCAGCTGCTCGTCGAGACCGGAGTCGCCGGGGGCCGAAGCGGCGCCCGAAGCGTCGCCGCGGCGCTCGCCGTCGCCCGGGCAATCGTAGAGGCCGGGCCGCGACTCGCCCTGCGCGGGGTCGAGACGTTCGAGGGGATCGGCCAGGCGCGCACCGGCGCCCGAGCCGAGGCGGCAGGGATGATCGATCTCGCCCTCGCAGCCGCGCAGGCGATCGCCGAACAAGGGCTGTTCGCCGACGGCACGGTGCTGCTCTCGGCCGGCGGCTCGGCCTTCCTCGACCTGTGCGCTGCCGCACTGCCCGCCGCGATCGCCCGCCGGCCGGTAGAGCGAGTGATCCGCCCAGGCTGCTACGTCACCCACGACAGCGGCCTCTACGAGCGGCTGACCAAACCTTCCGGGACTTCTCTGCCCGGACTGCCGGACCTGCGCCCCGCCCTCGAAGTCTGGGGCGCGGTGCTTTCGTTGCCGGAGCCGGGGCTGGCCATCGTCGGCGCCGGCAAGCGCGACCTTTCGTTCGACGTCGAGCCGCCGATCCCCCTGTGGCGACATCGCTCCGGCCAGGGCGGCCTGCCGACCTCGATCGGCGGGGCGAAGGTGGTCTCGCTCTGGGACCAGCATCTGAGCCTGGCCACCGGCGGCACCGAGCTTGCCGTCGGCGATCTGGTCGGCTTCGGCATTTCCCATCCCTGCGCGACCTTCGACCGCTGGTCGGCGCTGTTCCTGGTCGATGAAGGCTATCGGGTCACCGGGGCGGTGACGACCCTGTTCTGAGCGGCGCTCAGGAGGCGCCCGGGTCGTCCGGGCGATAGTCGAGCCGGCGGCTGTGAAGCGTCGGGCGAGGCTCGCGCGCGAACTGCTCGCGCAGCGCCCGGGCAAGATCCTCGAGCGCCTGCTGCACCTCCGGCGGCAGCGACAGGTAAGCGGACAGCAACTGGCTCGGGCCCTGGCCAAGCCACTCGCCCTCGCTTCGGCGGCCGGTGAGAATATAGACGATGTCCACCTGCACATCGGCGAGCCGGGCAAGATAATCCGCCCTCAGCTCGCGCCGGTCATTTTCGTACAGACTCTGCTTTGGAACGTCAGTGCCGACCAGGTCGGCGAACTCGGCCTGCTTCAGGCCCAGCCTCTTGCGTTCTTCAGCCAATCGCGCCCCGAAACTCATCTGTTTTGAAAAGTCCTGCTTGACAATTCACCGAAAAGCGCTGACAAGGCGGCGGCTTCTCCGCCCCCGAGAATCGCATCGCATATGACGAATCCCTTTGTCGCGCGCAAATTTGACGTGCCCGCGGACTTTCGCCCCCATCCCCGGGCCCCGGCGGCCCCCGCCTTTCCGCTCGGACGAAGGCGGTGACGTCGGGCGAGGGGACGCCCTATTCCCCCCGCGAGATCCTTCTCGCCGCGGCCGCCCGCGCCGTGCTCACCGCCTTTCACGGCCCGATCGAGCAGAAGCGGCTCTCCCCCTCGGCGACGGCGACCTTGCGCGTGCTCGAGGCGGCGCTCCAGCTCTACGCCGAGCCGCTGCCGTCCCCGCCCGAGCCCCCGACCTCGGTCGGGGGCTGAAAATACGGCTATCGACGCCCGTCCGCCCCCGGTAGAAACGCTTCGAGCGGGAGGCGGAAGATGAATGTTCGGTCGGTCGGCAAGTCGAAGCTTCGGGCCGTCGGGCCCGAGGCCCCCTCGCCGCGCTGGGAGGAGGATGCGCTCGGCTTTCTGATCGCCCCGGTGACCCAGGAGGCCTTTCTCGACCGTCATTACGAGCGCCGCGCTCTGATCAACGTCCGCGGCGAGCCCCACCGCTATGCGGACCTGCTGACCCTCGCCGCGCTCGACCATTTCATCGCCAGCGCCGACCTTCGCGAAGGCATGATCGACCTCACCAACCGCAAGAACCGGATCACCCGCGACAGCTTCGTCGACGAGCGCGGCCGCGTCAGCTCGGTGGCGGTGGCCGAACATTATATGCGCGGAGCGACGATCATCCTGCCCCACCTCCACGATTCGATGTTCAATCTGGGCGAGTTCTGCCGGTCCCTGGAAGAGGTCTTCTCCTGCCACGTCCAGACGAACATCTACCTGACCCCGTCGGGCAACCAGGGGTTCCCGCCCCATTACGACAATCACGACGTCTTCGTCATGCAGATCGCCGGCGCCAAGGCCTGGCGGCTCTACGGAGCGCCGGTCGAGACCCCCTATCGCGGCGAGCAGTTCCAGGTCGACAGGCACGAGCCCGGCGAGGTCACCGAGACCTTCACGCTCAGCGCCGGGGACTGCGTCTACATTCCCCGCGGCCTGATGCACGACGCCGAGAATGTCGGCGACGAACCCTCGCTCCACATCACCGTCGGCCTGATCACCAAGACCTGGGCCGACCTCCTGCTCGAATCGATTTCCGAGCTGGCTTTGGGCGAAGCGGATTTCCGGCGCTCGCTGCCGCCCGGCTTCGCCGCCCGCGAGTTCGACCGCGAGGAGGCGCGGCGGCATTTCACCCGGCTGACCGGGATGATCGCGGCCAAGGCGAGCATGGACAGCGCCTTCGACCTGCTCGCCGACAATTTCATCCGCAGCCGGCGGGCCAACGTCTCCGGAGTGGTGGCCGCCGCCCAGATGATGAAGGAGGGCGACCGCTTCCGCCGCCGCCGCTTCCTGCCCTGGAACGTCGCCGACGACGACGGCAAGCTCGTGCTGATCGGGCCGGGCGGCGATCTCGAGTTCAAGCCTGAGGAAGGCGACGCGCTCGACGTCGCGCTTTCCGGCGCCGAATTCACCGCCGCGGACCTGCCCTGCGAGACGCCGGCCGAGCTGGTCCGAACGCTCTGGGCCGCCGGCTATATCGAGCGGGTCGGCGAATAGGGCGGAAGCGGCGTCCTCAGCTCCCGGGCTTTATGGAGCTCAAGGCCGACGCCGCGCCGGGCGCCTCCGCGCCCGCCCTTTCCCCCTCGGAGCAGGGGGCGGCTAGGGGCGCGGCGCGGAAGGGGTGGCGCAGTGCGTGCGGACCGCCTCGACGAGGGCGAAATCGCCGGCGTCGCGGGCGATCCGCTCGCCTTCGGCGCAGTCGCCGAGGCGGACGATCTCGCCGACTCGCTCGCCGAGCGCGCGGCCCTGGTTGCGAAGCTGGTCGCGCCGTTCGGGATCGGCCGTGGCCACGTCCCGGCGCACCTGCTCGACCGAGCCGCGCTCGATCCTCATCGAAACGGCATTGGCGTCGCGCCAGCCCGTCCACAGGCCCTGGAATCCGCTCGGCGCCGGCGCGGGATCGGCCGGCTGAGCCGCCGCCAGCGCCGGAGCGAGCAGCGCGAGGGCGAGGCAGGCGGAGCGGAAGGCGGTCGAGGCCATGACTGGAAGATGGGTCCCGCGGGCGCGAAAACAAGGCGTTGGCGCACGCAGCGCGGGCTCGGACCGGCGCCGCCGGCGCCCTCCCGGGCGGCCTCGGCCCGCCGCCGATCGGGGCGTTCCGGCCCGGCCTGGGATGGTAGCGGAGGAGGGACTTGAACCCCCGACACGCGGATTATGATTCCGCTGCTCTAACCAGCTGAGCTACTCCGCCCCAGGGCAAGCGAGGAACCCCTCGGCGCGCGCCGCGGCGCTATAGGAAGCGCGGCGGCAAGGGTCAACTGGAGCGGACCGGCGCCGATTTCAAGGCCCCGACCGCGGCCCAGGCCAGCCGGAACCGCCCGCCCCCGGTGTCGTTTCGATGCGCGAGGGGAGCAGGAGACGGTCCATGGAATTGCTGACCCCGCTGGAAACATTGTGCCGGCTGATCCTGCGCGCCCGGGAGCTGGAGGCGCAGGTCCCGGCCCAGGACCCCGACGAGGATCCCGACGATGTCGACGATCTCGACGACGAGGGCGATCAGGCGCTCTCGGTGCTCGAGGACGAGCTCAACACCGGAGTCGAGGAAGAGGTGCAGGCGATCCTCGACGATCTCGCCGACGACCAGCTGGCCGAGACGCTGGCGCTGGCCTGGGTCGGGCGCGGCACCTACGATACGAGCGAATGGGACGACGCCTATGCCGAGGCCAACGAGCTCGACGGCGACGAGCGGATCGACGAGCTGATGGACATGCCGCTGCTGGCCTCTCACCTCGACGCCGGCCTCGCCGCCTTCGACTATAGTTGCGAAGGCGTCGGCCAGAACGACTGACCGGCCCGGCTCAGCCGCGGAAACGGTGGGTCTTGAGCGGCTGCCAGGGCCCGCCGAGATAAAGCCAGGAAGCGAGCGCCCGGATCGCCAGCGGACGCGGCCGGAAGCCGGCGCGAAGCTGCTGCTGGAGCCGCCGCGCCTCGTTCGGCTCGACCTTGTTCTGGATGGTGATGTGCGGCCGCCAGGGCGCCCGGTCCTGCGGCGTCAGCAGGCCGTGAAAGGCTTCGGCGAGGCTTTCGCGAAGCTCGGCGAGCGCCTCGCTCTCGACCCTGAGCGCCGTGCCCTCGCCGAGGTCGATCACGCCGGCGATCTCGGCCGCGGGCGGAGAGGCCGCGGCCGCGCGGGCGAGGCGGCGTGACAATTCGCCCTCGAGACTCGGCGGGAGATGACGGAACAAGGTGAGGTGAGCCGGCACCCGGTTGCGCTCGGGCGGGTAATGCGCCCGGCGAAGCTCCTGGATCCAGCCGTCGTCCCCCGGCCCGAACAAGGCGGTGACGATCAACGGGGCGGTGGAATGACCGTTGCCCGTCATGCTGAACTCGTTTCAGCATCCATCTCGACGACCGCGCCGGATGCTGGAATGGATCCTGAAACAAGTTCAGGATGGAAATCCGACGCGGGCGTCAGATTTCCACCTGGGAGCCGAGCTCGACGACCCGGTTCGGCGGCAGCTTGAAGAATTCCATCGCGCTTTCCGCGTTGCGCAGCATCCAGGCGAACAGTTTCTCGCGCCACACCGCCATGCCCGGCTTGGGCGAGGTGATCAGGGTCTGGCGGGCGAGGAAGAAGCTGGTGTCCATCATCCTGAACTGCGGCCCGCAGCTTTCGACCCTGGCCAGCGCCGCCGGAACGTCGGTCTCCTGCATGAAGCCGTAGCGGACGACGAGGCGGAAGAAGCCCTGGCCGAGATCCTTGAGCTCGAACGCCTTGTCGTCGTCGACGAAGGGCACGTCCTCGATCTTCACGGTGAGCAGGATGACCCGCTCGTGAAGCACCTTGTTGTGCTTGAGGTTGTGGAGCAGCGAATGGGGGATGCCGTCCGCGGTGGTGGTCATGAAGACCGCGGTGCCGGCGACCCGGACGGCGCTGTTGCCCGCCGACTTGATGAACACCGGAAGCGGGATGGCCGCTTCGTCCATCCGCTCGATCATCAGCTTGCGGCCACGGGCCCAGGTGGTGAGCAGGGTGAAGCCGATCAGGCCGATCAGGAGCGGGAACCAGCCGCCGTTCGGGACCTTGGTGAGATTGGCCGCGAAATAGGTGATGTCGACGACGAAGAAGATGGCGAGCATCGACACGGCGATCCAGCGCGGCCACTTCCACAAGGTGAACAGGACCACCGCCAGCAGGCAGGTGTCGATCAGCATCGCTCCGGTCACCGCCACGCCGTAGGCGGCGGCAAGGTTGCTCGAATTGCGGAAGAACAGGACGAGCAGGATGACCAGCACCATGAGCGCATTGTTGATGACGGGGATGTAGATCTGGCCGGCCGCCCGGGCGCTGGTATGAGTGATCCTCATGCGCGGGATGAAGCCGAGCTGGATCGCCTGCTGGGTGACCGAGAAGGCGCCCGAAATGACCGCCTGGCTGGCGACGATGGTGGCCAGGGTGGCGATGAGGACGAGCGGCAGCCGGAACCATTCGGGCGCGAGCATGAAGAAGGGGCTGCTGACCGTGCTCGGATTGGCGATGAGCAAGGCGCCCTGGCCCATATAGTTGAGCATCAGCGCGGGCATGACGAACATCCACCAGGCGTTGCGAATCGGCTTGCGGCCGAAATGGCCCATGTCGGCGTAGAGCGCCTCGGTGCCGGTGACGGCGAGCACGACCGAGCCCAAGGCGAGGAAGCCGAGCCACTTGTCGATCAGGAAGAAGTTGACCGCATACCAGGGGTTGAGCGCCCACAATATGTCGGGATGGCGGGCGACGCTGAGCGCTCCGAGCGTGGCCAGGGTCAGGAAGTAGATGCTGACGACCGGCCCGAAGACGGCGCCGACCTTGGCGGTTCCGGTCCGCTGGAGCATGAACAGCCCGACCAGGATCCCGATCGCGATCGGGATCACCAGCGGCTGCAGGTTGGACTGAACCACGGTCAGCCCCTCGACCGCCGACAGCACCGAGATGGCCGGGGTGATCATCGAATCGCCGTAGAAGAGGGCGCAGGCGAAGACTCCGAGCAGGACGATTCCGGTCGACCATCGCCGCCGCCCGCGCTCCGACTTGCGGCTGATCAGCGCCAGCAGCGCGAGGCTGCCGCCCTCGCCCTTATTGTCGGCGCGGGTCAGGATGGTGATGTACTTGATGCTCACCACCAGCATCATCGACCAGAAGATGAGCGAGATGACTCCGAACACCTGGATCTGGTTGATCGGCAGCGGATGGGCGCCGGCGAAGGTCTCGCGAAGCGCGTAGAGCGGGCTGGTGCCGATGTCGCCGAACACCACGCCCAAGGCGAGAAGGGTCAGGCTGGCGACGCTTGCCGGCGGGTGATGGCCGGCAGGGCGGTCGGCCGGCTGCGCTGGGGCCGCGGCGTCGTCGCTCATCGATCAGGGTCGGAGAGAAACGTCCGACGGTCCTTCATGCCAGCCCCGATCCTGCCAAGGCGGCGCGGCTTAGCATCGCGCCCTGCCCTTCGCAACGGCGACAAAAGCCTCCGGCCCCGCTATAGACGCGCCGTTTCAGGGCCGGACAGGAGTCGAAGATGCGGGTCGGGGTGCCGAAAGAGATCAAGGTTCACGAATATCGGGTCGGCCTTACCCCGGCCTCGGTGGCCGAGCTCGTCGCCGCCGGGCACGAGGTGGTAGTCGAGACCAGGGCTGGGCTCGGCATCGACTTTTCCGACCAGGATTATGTCGACGTCGGAGCGCGCATCGCCGCCAGCGCCGCCGAGGTGTTCGCCCGGTCGGACATGATCGTGAAGGTGAAGGAGCCGCAGGCCCAGGAGATCGCCCTGCTCGAGCCCAGGCACGTCCTGTTCACCTATCTCCATCTCGCTCCCGACCCCGAGCAGACGAAGGGCCTGATCGCCTCGGGCGCGACCTGCATCGCCTACGAGACGGTGACCGCCAACGACCGCTCGCTGCCGCTGCTCAAGCCGATGTCGGAAGTGGCGGGGCGGATGTCGATCCAGGTCGGCGCCCACTATCTCGAGAAGGAGCAGGGCGGCCGCGGCGTCCTTCTCGGCGGAGTGCCCGGAGTCGCGCCGGCTCGGGTGACGATCCTCGGCGGCGGCATCGCCGGGGTCAATGCGGCGCAGATGGCGGTCGGAATGCGTGCCGACGTCACCATCTACGACATCTCCAACGCCCGTCTGGCCGAGCTCGACATGTTCTTCGGAAGCCAGATCAAGACCGCCTACGCCTCGCGCGCGGCGATCGCCAACGCGGTGGCGAAGTCGGAGCTGGTCATCGGCGCGGTGCTGATCCCGGGCGCCGCCGCGCCCAAGCTGGTCACCCGCGACATGCTCAAGACGATGAAGCGCGGCTCGGTGCTCGTCGACATCTCGATCGACCAGGGCGGCTGCTTCGAGACCTCGCGGGCGACGACCCACAGCGACCCGGTCTACGAGATTGACGGAGTCATCCATTATTGCGTCGCCAACATGCCGGGCGCCGTGGCCAGGACCTCGGCCTTCGCGCTCAACAATGCGACGCTTCCATTCGTTCTCAAGATCGCGGACCAAGGCGCTGAAGCAGCGATGAAAGCGGACCCACACCTCGCCAATGGCCTCAACGTCTCGGGGGGCAAGATCCGGCACCGCGCGGTGGCCGACGCGCTCGGCCTGGCTTTCGAGGCGGCGGCCTAGCGGGCGGCAAGGCCGCGGCGCCGACCGCCGAGGACGGCGGCTCAGCCCGCGGGGGGCGGAGTCGGAGCCGGCACCGGCGCTGCGATCGCCCGCTGCTGCTCGAGCATCCGCAGCCGCTCCTCGATCATCCCGCGATATTCGGCGTCGGGCGGAGCGGCGGCGACGAGCTCCCGCCAGATCCGGGCGGCCTCGTCATATTGCCCGCCCTGGGCGAGGGCGAGGCCGAAGAAATAGCGCGGCCCCGGATGGTCGGGCGCGATCCGGGCGGCGCGCCGGAAGGCGAGCTCGGCCGCCGGGCTCATCATCCCGTCATTGTGGATCACCAGCGCGTTGCCGAGGCCGACCCACAGATCGGGGTCGCGGGGATGCTCGCGAAGCGCGCTTCGGATCACCTGCGCTCCGCTTCGGGTGTCGCCGCGGCGCTGATAGCCCTCGGCGATGGTCAGCCAGCGCGCCGCCGCGTCGAAGCGGCCGAGCATCGCCTCGCGAGTGGCGGCGAACTCGCTTTCCGCCGCCTGCCCGCGAACCGGCGGCGGCTTGGGCCGGCCTTCCAGCCCGGGGCGGCCCTGCCAGGCATAGCCGGCCAGAGCGAGCAGCAGGGCCGCGCCGAGGAACTGGAGCACGGCCCGGTCATGACGGGCGAAACGCCACAGCGCCGCCGCGGTGGCGAGGGCGAGGACGAGCATCGCGATCCAGCCCATCAGCGCCTCGGGCGCCGCTTGAAGCGGTTGCGGGCGAGCCACAGGCCGGCGAGCAGGAGCAGGATCGGAGCGCCCCAGAGCGGCCAGGTCAGCGGCTCGAGCGGCGGATCGTAGCTGACCCAATTGCCGTAGCGCGCCACCAGCCAGTCGCGAATCTGGTCCGGGCTTTCGCCGGCCTGGATGCGCTGGCGGATCAGGGCGCGCATGTCGCCCGCCATCTCGGCGTCGCTGTCGGAAATGGCCTGGCCCTGGCAGACCAGGCAGCGGATCGTCTCCATCAGCGCCTTCGCGGCTCGCTCCTGGGCGGGGTCGGCAAGCTGGGTGTCGGCATATTCGGCCGGCGGGAGCAGCGAATCGGCGAGCGCGGGTGTGGGCGACGCCAGCAGGAAAGCGTAAACGGCCCCATGCAGCATGTTCCCCGGCGCAGGCCGGGGTCGAGTGCAGCGGCCGGTCCGGGCCCCGGCCTTCGCCGGGGAACAAGGCCGGCGCATCCTCATCGCGCCGCCTCATAAGCGGCGACTATGGCCGGGATGTCCTGGGCCATGATGGCGCCGATATGCTGGTGGCGGATGATTCCGCGCCCGTCGACGACGAAGGTCTCCGGAACCCCCGCCGAGCCCAAAGCGAGCTGGACCCGGCGGTCGTTGTCGGCGCCGATGGTGCGGAACGGATCGCCGTAGCCGGCGAGGAATCCGGCCAGGTCCTGCGGCCGGTCGCGAACGGCGATGCCGTCGATCGGCACGCCTCGGCGGGCGAGCTCGGCGAGCTGCGGCGCCTCGGCCCGGCAGGGCACGCACCAGCTTGCGAAGATGTTGACGATTCGAGGCCTGCCCTGGCGGAAGACGGCGCTCGACAGGCCCGGCCGGCCGGGCAGCGAGGGCGGCAGATCGAATTGCGGTATCGGCTGGCCGACCAGCCGCGACGGGATTGTCCGGTCGGAGGGCGCATAGAGCCCCGCGGCGACGACCGCCATGAACAGGACGAAGACGATCAGCGGAGTCCACAGGACGAGTCGCTTCATGCCGGGGCCTCCTCGAGCCTGGCGGCGCGGCGGCCTCGGCGCAGCCGGCCGACCAGCGCGAGCAGGCCGCCCAGCGCCACCATCGCTCCGCCGAGCCAGATCAGGGTCACCGCCGGTTTCCACCACAGCCTCAGCTGCCAGCGACCCTGATCGTCCGACTCGCCGACGGCGACGTAGAGCTGGCCGTCGAGGCGGGTCGCGATCGCCGCTTCGCTGGTCGGGGTCGGCGGCGAGCTGAACATCCGCGCCTGGGGCCTAAGCTCGAACGGCGCGCCCTCGCCCCGCCGCGCCGTCAGTCGGGCCTCGACCGCGGTCCAGTTCGGCCCGGCGACGGGATCGACGCCCTCGAAGCGGATCCGGAAAGGACCCACGCTCATCGCCTGGCCCGGTCTCGCGGCGACCAGGGTCTCCTTGGTGAAGGCCGCTTCGGATGCCATTCCGGCGAGGCAGACGGCGATTCCGAGATGGGCGATGACCATGCCGTAGGTGAAGATCGGGGTGCGCCGCAGATTGCGCTTCCACAGCGGAGCGACGCTGGCGGCGGCGACTCCGGCGGCGAGCATCAGACCGAGCAGCGGCAGGATCCGGACTCCGGGAGCGAGGAGGACCAGCAGTAGCAGGGCGGCGGCGGTGACCAGCACCGGGACCGCCAGGCGCCGAACCAGAGCGCGCCAGTCGTCGCGCCGCCAGCGGAGCAGCGCTCCGGCCCCCATGAACGCCACCAGGACGAGGGCGATCGGCCCGGCGGCGCTGTTGAAATATGGCGGGCCCACGGACAGCTTGTCGCCGGTCAGGGCCTCCACGACGAGCGGATAGAGCGTGCCGAAGAAGACGACCCCCAGGATCGCCGACAGAAGCAGGTTGTTGGCGACCAGAGCGCCTTCGCGGCTGACGAAATCGAAGCGCGAGCCTTCCTTGACCGTGCCCACGCGCAGGCCGAACAGCGCCAGCGCGCCG
This sequence comes from Allosphingosinicella sp., assembly GCA_035563315.1. Classification (GTDB taxonomy): domain Bacteria; phylum Pseudomonadota; class Alphaproteobacteria; order Sphingomonadales; family Sphingomonadaceae; genus Allosphingosinicella. The sequence continues at coordinate 24,981 of DATMVG010000182.1, forward strand.
CCGATATAGAGGAGCAGCAGGACGAGGATGAAGGCGCCGCGACGCGGGTCGACGGCGAAGGCGTGAACGCTGGTCAGGATTCCGGAGCGGACCAGGAAGGTGCCGATCATCGACATCGAGAAGGCGACGACGGCGAGCATCACCGTCCAGGCGCGAAGCCCGTCCCGGGTGGCGAGGACGGTGACGCTGTGAAGCAGGGCTGTCGCCGCCAGCCAGGGCATCAGCGAGGCGTTCTCGACCGGGTCCCAGAACCACCAGCCGCCCCAGCCCAGCTCGTAATAGGCCCAGTAGGAGCCGGCGGTGATGCCGAGGGTGAGGAAGATCCAGGCGGCCAGCACCCAGGGCCGCATCGCCCGCGCAAAGGCCGGTCCGACGTCGCGCGTGACCAGTGCGCCGACCGCGAAGGAGAATGCGATCGAGATGCCGACATAGCCGAAATAGAGGGTCGGCGGGTGGAAGGCGAGGCCGGGGTCCTGGAGCAGGGGGTTGAGGCCGTTGCCTTCGACCGGGGCGGGGCTGAGCCGGGTGAAGGGGTTGGAGGCGAACAGCAGGAAGGCGTAGAAGCCGAGCCCGATCGCCGCCTGCGCGGCCAGCGTCGCGGTCAAAGTGTCCCGGCGAAGCCGCCGCTCGAACCAGGCCACCGCGGCCCCGGCCACCGCGAGCACCGTCACCCAGAGCAGCATCGAGCCTTCGTGATTGCCCCAGGCGCCGGCGAACTTGTACAGCCAGGGCTTGGCCGAATGGCTGTTGGCGGCGACCAGCTGGACCGACAGGTCGGTGCGCAGGAACAGCCAGATCAAGGTCAGGAAGGAGATCGCGGCGAGCACGCCCTGGGCGATGGCGATCGGCCGGACCGCCGGCAGCAAGGCGTCGCCGCCGGGTCGCAGCGCCGCCGCCCCGAGCAGCAGCTGGAGCAGCGAGAGCGCCGCCGCCAGCCACAAGGCGGCCAGGCCGGCCTCGGCGATCATTCCAGCGATTCCGTCTTGTGCGTTCCCTCGGGGCCGAGGTCGGGCGGCATGTAATTCTCGTCGTGCTTGGCGAGGATCTCGCTGGCGACGAAGCTGCCGTCCGGCTGGAATCGGCCCTCGGCGATCACTCCGCTATTCTCCCGGAACAAGTCGGGCGTGATTCCGGTGTAACGCACCGGAATGACCGCTTGCGTGTCGTCGCCGACGATGAAGTCGATGGTCACGCCGTCCCCGTGGCGGCGGATCGAGCCCGCCCTGACCATGCCGCCGACCCGAACCGCGCGATCGAGCGGCAGGCCTTTGCTCCGAAGGTCGCCGGGAGCGTAGAAGAAGGCGGCCTGGTCGCGCATTGCCGACATGGCGAGCAGCACGGCGCCGCCGACCGCGACGATCGCGAGCACGAGCAGGACGAGGCGCTGGTTCTTAGGCTTCACGGTTCCGGCCCAGGCCGGCGGCCTCCGCCTCGGCGCGGCGCATCGCCGCCCAGCTCCACAGGGTGATGGCCGCGGTCGCGGCAAGGGTCAGCGCATAGGCCGCGGCGATGAACGGCCAGGGGTTCATCGTCCCGCCATCCGCTTCATGCGCGCCTCGACCTTGTTGAGGGCGAGCTCGGCGCGCATCCGCATCAGGACGACCGCGCCGAACAGCAACGAGAAGCCGAGCGCCGAGCCGAGCAAGGGCCAGAGCATCGGTCCGGCGATGGTCGAGGTCCCGCGCACGAGGCTGATGCTCTGCCCTTGGTGGAGCGTGTTCCACCACACCACCGAATAATGGATGATCGGCAGGTTGACGGCCCCGACGAGGCCGAAAATGGCGGTCAGGCGCCCCTCCCCGCCGCGCTCCTTCTCGGCGCCGGCCAGCGCGATGAAGCCCAGATAAAGGAACAGCAGGACGAGCATCGAGGTCATCCTTCCGTCCCATTCCCAATAGGTGCCCCAGGTCGGCCGGCCCCAGAGCGAACCGGTGGCGAGGCAGAGCGCCGCGAAGACGGCGCCCGGCGCGGCGATCGCGCGCGCGGCGAGGCCGGCGAGCGGGTGGCGCCAGACGAGCTGCATCAGGCTGGCGGCGGCGATCCCGGTCCAGCCGGCCATGCCGAGCCAGGCGGCGGGGACATGGACGTAGAGGATTCGCACGCTCTCCCCCTGCAGCCGCTCGGGCGGCGCGTAGAACAGGCCGGCGGCGAGGGCGGCCGCGATCAGCGCCGCTCCCGCCCAGCCCAGCCAGGCGGTCAGGGGTCGAGCGATTTTGAGGAAACGGGCCGGATTCGCGTAAACGTGCATTGCTCGCGCCCGTATCTAGCGGAGCCTTCCGGGCCGGGAAAGCGCTAGCTTGCCTTGAGCTTGGCCGCAGGTCCGGGCAGGGCGTGTGCATGACTGCCCGCCCCGCGCCGTTGCCGCCGCCCAAGCAGAACCGGCTGCTCGGAATCGCCCTTCGAGTCGGCGGGACGACGAGCTTCGGGCTGATGGCGGCCTTGATCAAGCTCGGCCACGAGGCCGGAATCAGCACGCCTGAGCTGATCTTCTACCGCTTCGCCTTCGGCCTGCCGCCGCTGCTCGCCTGGATGGCGCTGACCGGAAGCCTCGGCGCCTGGCGGACTCGCCGGCCGCTCCTTCACCTGTCGCGCGGCGCTATCGGACTGACCACGATGACTCTCGCGTTCAGCGCCCTCGCCTTTCTGCCGCTCGCCGAGGCGACGGCGATCGGCTTCGCCGCGCCGCTCTTCGCGGTGATGCTCTCGGCGCTGCTGCTGGCCGAACCGGTCGGCCGTCACCGCTGGAGCGCGGTCGCGATCGGCTTTGCCGGAGTGCTCATCGTCATGCAGCCGAGCGGCTCCAACCTGCCGCCGCTGGGTCTCGCCCTGACCCTGGCCGCGGCGCTCGGCGCGGCCGCGGTGACGATCACCATCCGGCAGATGGGGAAGACCGAGAGCACGCCCACCACGGTGCTGTGGTTCACCGGCTTCTCGATCCTCGGCTCGGGGCTTCTGCTCCCCTTCTTCGCCGAGCCGCACGATTCGGGCGAATGGCTGATCCTCATCGCGCTCGGCGTCACCGGCGGAGTCGGCCAGCTCTTCCTGACCTCCTCGCTGCGCTTCGCTCCGGTGCCGGTGGTGGTGTCGTTCGATTATGCCCAGCTGCTGTGGGTCGTTCTGCTCGGCTGGCTGATTTGGGACACCCATCCTCCCGCCAGCACCTGGGCCGGAGCGGCCGTGATCGTCGCCAGCGGCCTCTACACGATCTACCGCGAGCACAAGCTCGGCCGCGGCCCGGCACTGGCCGCGGATGGTCTGCCTTTGCCGGACCGCGGCCCTTCCGGCGGCGGCTCGGCCTAAGCCTGCCGGCGCCCGCCGCTCACCTGAAAATTCGCCTGGACTGAAAGCGCGGAAGCTCAATGGCTTGGGCAGGGCTGTCTGCGGAATCCACGAAATTTACACGCACTTCGCAGTGCTGTTATCGCGGAATTCCGCGGCGAAAGTAATTCTAATCAGTCAAGCCGGCATGAGACAGTAGACGGTTTCTTGCCTAACGCTCAGTGGACTTGGACTCCAAATACACGTACGTAAATAAGCGACTCGCCAGCGCCCGCCGAAGCCCCCCCGCCCGGAGCCGCGCATGGCTGCCAGTAGAAGCCACGGGAACCTATTGTCAGGCAGGAAAGGTCATTCATGAGCGAGAAAAGGGGTAGGCTGGTCGTCATCGGTTCGGGCATCAAGGCAGTCTCGCATTTCACGCTCGAAGCGCAGGCGCACATTCGCCAGGCGGACATCGTTCTTTATGCGGCGGCCGATCCGGTCACCGACATGTGGATCGAGGAACAGAATCCGAATTCCTTCGATCTTTATCAATATTATGCCGACGACAAGGCAAGGGTCGTCACATACGTCCAGATGATCGAGCGCACCATGGCGGAAGTTCGGGCCGGCAAATATGTCTGCGCCCTCTTCTACGGCCATCCCGGCGTCTTCGTGACTCCGTCGCACAACGCCATCGCGATCGCCCGCAAGGAAGGTTATGAGGCGGTCATGCTTCCGGCGGTGTCGGCGGAGGACTGCCTCTACGCCGATCTCGGAGTCGACCCGAGCGTTCCCGGCCTCCAGATCTACGAAGCCACCGATTTCCTGCTTCGGCGCCGCCGGATCGACACCACCGCCAACTTCGTGCTGTGGCAGGTCGGCTGCATCGGCGATCTCGGCTTCAAATTCTCCGGCTACGAGAACGACAAGTTCGGGATCCTGATCGACTATCTCGAGGAGATTTACGGCCCGGACCATCCGGCGATCAACTATGTCGCCAACATGTTCACCGGCGAGCCGCAGATCGACCGTCACGTCATCGCCGACTATCGCGACCCCGAGGTCAAGCGGAAGGTCTCCGGGATCTCGACCTTCTTCATCCCGGCCAAGGAAGCGGCCAAGTCCGATTCCGCGATGCAGGCCAAGCTCGGCTTCGGCAAGGTCAGCGACGCCCGCCGCAACCCCCTCATCTGCGACCGCGAGGACTATCCGGTGCTCGCCCAGATCGCCAACCGCAACAACCACAACCACCATATCCCGCCCGGCTACAAGTACAGCTTCGCTTCCGAAGCGCTGTACAGGACGCTGCTCGACCTCGCCCTCGACCAGCGCGCCCAGGCCGAGTTCCGGGCCGAGCCCAAGGCCTATCTCGACCGCTGCGAGGGGCTGACCGCCGACGAGAGGCGCAACCTTCTGCTCCAGCATCACGGGGTCACCCGGATGATGCTGAAGCGCGATCCGGACAAGGAGGCCGTGCGCTTCGTCGGCGATGCCCTGGTCAGGCCCGATCTGGCGACGGCCTATCGCGACCGCCAGGGCGCCGCCGCCGCGGACGTCGCGGCCGGCCGGATCTCGCTCGGCGACTATGAGGGGCAGGTGGCGGCGTGGCTTCGCGACAAGGGCTACGCGACGACTCCGTCCTCCGTCACCCGGGCGATGAAGGACGTCCGGGTCGGCGCCGAGGCCGATCTCGTCGCCGCCTGACCATCGCGCCGTTCAACGCCGGGAATCGAAAGGAGAAGACACCATGGCTACCTTTGATCCGTCTGGAACGTACATGACGAGCTGGCTTCAGCCCGACGGAAAGACCTACATTCCCGGCCCGGTGGTGATCGACGCCAGCAGCCAGACGATATCGGTCAACGGGGCCAACATCGTCAGCCCGACCTTCACCTCGGGGGGCGTGAGCTGGTCGGCGTCGAGCGGCAACCAGACGTCGGGCAATCTCGGCTTCTACCAGAATGCCGGGGTCAACGGCTTCACCGGCACCTTCGCTCAGGGCAGCGACCCGCTGCCGTCGGCCAACAATCTGTTCGGCAATGCCGGCACCGCCACCCAGCAGCTTTCGACCTGGAACGGGACCTACAATCTGTTCAGCCTCACGGCCGACGGCCAGAGCACGCCGCTCAGCGACAAGCTGGTCATCTCGGCGCCCTCGGTCACGTTCGGCGGATCGCTGGTCAACCAGCCCGTCTATACCGGCGAGAAGGGCCCCAACGGCGAGATCGACCAGATCGCCTGGTTCTCGGCCAACGGCAACCCGCAGAATGCGATCATCCAGTTCGCCCAGTCGAGCAGCTCGTCGAGCTCGTCGGGGAACACGCTCACCTGCTACGGCGAATTGTGGAACAGCGGCAGCCAGCCCACCTACGTCAACCTTTCGGGGACCACGGCGACGACTTCGGACCCGCCCAACATCGCCGTCATCGCGGTCATGATCAGCAACACCACGACCGAGGTCACCACCGAGGTGACCACCGAAGTCACGACGGAGGTCACCACCGAGGTGACGACGGAGGTCACGACCGAAGTGACCACCGAGGTCGCCGTCGCCGTCGAGGTCGCCGTCATCGACATCTTCGCCGCCGACAGCGAGTCGCCCTCGCCCGGCTCGACCAAGGCCTCGCGCCCCGAGATCGATTCCGACGCGGCGAAGGATCTCGCCGAAAAGGCCCTGATCCTCGCCGGATAGGAAGCGTGGTCGCGGCTTTATCCCTCGTCGTGGCCGGAGGCGGGCGACCCGATCATGTCCTTCGCTGAGGCCCCCGTTCAGCGCCGCAGCGAAGAGACGGTCGACGTGGCGGGTCGGGTCCTGCCGATGTCGTCGGTCTTCGCCTACGACACCGGCCGCTGGGATCTGCGCGCGCTCGTCAGCGAGTTCTTCGGCACCGACGACCTCGAGAATCTGCACCGCGACCCGAGATGGAACCCCCATAATCCCGGCCTGACCCTGCCGAGCCACGTCATCACCCGCAACAGCTGGGACGCCGGCAAGGCCCTTCGCGACGCCGTCGCCGAGCGCTCCGCGCCGCTTCTGAAGTCCTTGATCTTCGATCACATCGCCGATTTCGCCGGCGCGATCACGAGCTGCCAGGAAGTCGCCATGATGCGGGTCAATTTCCACGGCTCCCGCGCCATCCTGCGCTTCCACAAGGACCAGGAATACGGCCAGAGGCCGAATACGATCAACGTCTGGCTGCCGGTCACGAAGGTCTACGGATCGAACAGCATGTACGTCGAATCCTATCCGGGGCTCAGCGACTTCACCCCGGTCGAGCTCGAATACGGCCAGGCGCTGATCTTCTACGGCACCGATCTGCTCCACGGCACGCTCGACAATGTCAGCGGCGGCACCCGAATCACCTACGATTTCAGATTCTCGATCTGAGCGGCGGCCCGGCCGGCGGCGGCGCCGGCCCTGGCGCCGAGCGCTGCCCGCGTAAACCTCATCTTTACGGCGATTGATGTAGGTCAATCGTCCACACGCCGCGCAGCGGCCGGGGAGGATCGGGAATGCATTCAGTTTCGGTCGTCAAGGCAGGCGGCGCCGGCACCGGCGCCCTGCTGTTCGCCTGCGTCGCCGAGCAGGGCAGCGCCGCCCATCCCTATTTCGCAAGCGACACCCTGCTCGCCGGCCCGGAGAGCGCCCGCAACCTCGCCGACGCCGTCCATTTCCTGTGCGCCCTGCACGGCCGCCACCCCGGAATCATCGACCTCGCCGCCGGGCGTACCGTCGAGCCGGCGGCCCGAGCCTGGCTGATCGCCGCCGCCGATCCGATGGCGGTGGAGCGCCGTTTCCTCGGCCGCCTCGCCGTCGCCGCCGGACCGGTGCCGAGCACTCCCGGAGGACCGCAGAGCGAGACCGCGGTGATCGCTCAGCGCGGCGCCCTGGCGACCCTGGCCCAATCCGACCGGCGCGGCTGCGCGCTCGGCGCGGCGCTCGCCTTCGCGGCCGACTGGCGCCAGGTGCGAACCTTGCTCGACGGGGCCGCTCGCCGGCTCGGAGTCGAGAATCCGCCCTGCGCGCTCGGCGACGAGGACGCGCTGGCCGCGGTCGCCGACGCCGCCGGCGCCGATCCGGCCACGGAACGCGCCCTGCTGTTCGGCGCCCAGCAGCTTTCGCTGCAGCACCGCGCCTTGTGGGACCTGCTAGAAGCCCGCCGCCAGGCCCGCCTCGACTATTGACCGGCGCGCCCGGGCGCCCGCTTCGCCTCGCCGGCACGACGCCGCCCGACCGGCTCCCGCCTTTCGGCTTGCGGGCGCTCGCGGGCCGGTTCACAAGGCGGTGTCCGTCACCGCGAGGACCCGAGCGTTGAACGACCCGCCCCGGAAAGAGGAATCCCGGCCCGAGCCGCCGCTGAGCGAGGTCATCGATTCGGCGGTGCGGCGGATCGTCACCGGCGGAGTGATCGGGGCGGCGGCCATCGCTCTGGCCATCTATTCCCGTCCGGCCCCGCCGCGCTTCCAGGCCTTCGCCGCCGAAGGGGCGATCGTCCGGGTCGACATGCGGTCCGGCACCGTGCTCGCCTGCGAAGGGCAGCGCTGCTACACGGTTGTGCGCCGCGGCCAGCGTCTCGAGCGCAAGGCCCTGCCGGCCGAGCCGCCGGCGCCGGTCACCAAGGCCCTGCCAGCACCGCAGGCGCCGCCGGCCGCCAAGGCCCTGCCGACCCCCGCCCCGGCGCCGCCCGCCACGCCCTGACGGCGGCCTTGCGCGGGCTCGGGCGCCCGCTTATGCGGCGCTTCGGGTTGACGTTCACGTTAAGGGCGGACGATGCGCTTCGAAGGGACCAGCAATTATGTCGCGACGGACGACCTCAAGGTCGCCGTCAACGCCGCCGTCACCTTGCGCCGGCCGCTGCTGGTCAAGGGGGAGCCAGGCACCGGCAAGACCGTGCTCGCCCACGAGATCGCCGCCGCTTTGGGCGCGCCGCTGATCGAATGGCACGTCAAGTCGACCACCAAGGCTCATCAGGGCCTCTACGAATATGACGCGGTCGCCCGGCTTCGCGACGGCCAGCTCGGCGACGAGCGGGTCCACGACATCGCCAACTACATCCGGCGCGGCAAGCTGTGGGAGGCGTTCACCTCGCCGAGCCTGCCCGTGCTTCTGATCGACGAGATCGACAAGGCCGACATCGAATTCCCCAACGACCTCCTCCAGGAATTGGACCGGATGGAGTTCCATGTCTACGAGACCCGCGAGACCGTCGTCGCGAGGGAGCGGCCGGTCGTCGTCATCACTTCGAACAACGAGAAGGAGCTGCCCGACGCCTTTTTGAGGCGCTGCTTCTTCCACTACATCAAATTCCCCGACCGCGAGACGATGCAGGCCATCATCGACGTCCACTTCCCGGGCATCCAGACGCTGCTCGTCCAGAAGGCGATGGACATCTTCTACCAGGTCCGCGAGGTGCCGGGCCTCAAGAAGAAGCCGTCGACGAGCGAGCTGATCGACTGGCTGAAGCTTCTGCTCCACGAGGATCTGCCGCTCGAGGTGCTGCAGTCGCGCGATCCCTCCAAGGCGATCCCGCCGCTCCACGGCGCCTTGCTCAAGAACGAGCAGGATGTCATGCTCTTCGAACGGCTCGCTTTCATGGCGCGCCGGCCGGGGGGCTGAGCCCCCGCGCTCGGGAAGGGGGCGGAAAATGCGCATCCTCATCGCGCTGGCGGCGCTTGCCGCCGCGGTCGCGCCGGCCGCCGCGTCGGCGCAGGCCTGGGTCCACCAGCGCAGCGGAGTCAGCCTCGCCAGCCTGCCCGACGGGCTCCGGCTCGGGGGCGAGACCGACAATCGGCGCGACGGGTCAGACGTCTGGATCCAGCTCGGCACGGACGACGAGCCGGTGACGCTGTACGTCTACCGCTCCGCATTCCCCAATCCGGCGCTCTGGTTCGAGCGCACCCGCCTCGCCATGCACGCCAATGTCGGCACCGCCAACGAAGCGGTGGCGCCAAGGTCCTTCACCCTCGGCGGGGCGACGGCGCCCAACGGGCTGCGCGAGGAAGTCGCGATTCCGGCCTCCGCCCGCTTCCGATCCACGGCCGTCGCGATCGCCCAGGCCGGAGAGTGGATCGTCAAGGCCCGGATCACCTCCGCCAGCCTCGACCGCGAGGGAATCGGGCGCAAGATGGACCGCCTGCTCGCCGCGCTTCGGCTGCCGCCGGCGACGGCCGCGCCCTTGCCGCTGCTCGTGCCCGGGCTGTGCCCCGGCGAGCAGGAGATGCGCGGGCGGCCGCGCCGCCAGACTCTGGAGAACGTGACCCTCGCCTCGCCGCTTCTCGCGGCCGCCCACGATCAGGCGCGCGGCCGCTCCGGCCTCGCCGCCGAGCCGAACGCCTGGTGCCGCGAAAGCTCGAACATCCCGGCCGAATATGTGACCGTCTACAGGCGGCGCGACGGCGGCGCCTGGACGGCGCTGGTCGGCGATTCCGGAGTCGCCGTCTCCGGCTATGTCATGGCCGTCGCCGAACTGCCCGATCTCGACGGAGCCGCGACCGTCGGCGCGAATCCCTCGGCCACCGCCCTCGCCCTGGTCTATGACGGGCTCCCGGACCCCGACGGCGCCATCGAGCCGGCTCTGCCCTTCGCCACCGGCCAGCAACGCGCGGTGGCGCAGATCGACGGCGATGGGGCGCGAGAGCCCGACCGCTGAAGCATGATCATCTTTGAAAGAACGGGGAAGATGATCGCGCTTTAGGCTGCGGGGGCGGCGGCGGGTCTGATTGGCGCGGCCTGGCGAACCGCTTCGTCGCGATAGGCGAGCTCGAAATTGCCCCAGCGCCGGCCGTGGACGAACAAGGGCACGAACACGTTCTTGACCGGAAGGTAGCGCCCCTGGCCCAGCTCCATGCCGTAGGTGGCGAGCATCGCGTCCTTCTCGCTGGCGATCGCCCGGCGGGTGATGTCGTCGATGAAGTTGCGCCGGTTGCGGCAATATTCAGCGTTCCATTGCGGGTCGTCGCTCTGCGGCTGCGAGCGGGCCGTGATGTGGGTCGGAAGATAGCCGTTGATGTCGGTGATCGCGCAGGCGATCAGCCGCGCCTCCTCGCCCATCAGCCGGTCGAGGACCGGCCGCACCCGAGCGTCGGCGAAGTCGCAGAAGCGGGTCTCGTACTGGGTCGGGTTGGTGCCTGGCATCTCGACATAATCGGTGTCGAACACCGCCTCGACCTCGACCTCGCCGCGCGCGATGCCGCTTTCGATCGTCGCCTGGATCTCGCGCATTCCGGCCTGGGCGAACTCGATGAACGGGGTGTCGTCGATCCGGATGCCGCTCGAGGCGAGGCGATCGAGCATCTCGTTCGACAGCAGTTCGAGCTTGGTCAGCCGCTCCTGAGTCTCCTTGAGCTGGCCGCCATTGGCGCGGGCATCGGCGGCGAAGGAGGAAAGGCCGTTCTTGACGCTGTCGACGCTCTGCTCGATCAGGCTGGTGGCCTGGGCGATGCCGTCGGTCTGGCGGTCGACGAGGGCGACGATGTCGGCGACGTCCCTCACCGTGTCGTTGATCTTGCAGAAGCTCGACTGCGCGACTCGGCTCTTCTCGACGCCGACCTTGATCTCGGAAGTCACCGCTTCGGCCTCGCGGGTCAGCGAGGCGATGGTTCCGGCGATCTCGCTGGTCGCGGAGCGGGTGTCGTGGGCGAGCTTCTTGACCTCGGCCGCCACCACCGCGAACGAGCGGCCCGCCTCCCCGGCCCGCGCCGCCTCGATGGTCGCGTTGAGGGCGAGCATGTTGGTCTTGTTGGCGATCGTCTCGATGCTGGAGGAGACGCTTCGCACCTTGGTCATCGCCTCGGCGAAGCCGGCCATGCGGTCGCCGAGCTGGACGACCAGGTCGGTCAGTCCGGAGAAGATTCGGATCGTGTCCTCGATCGCCGTCCGCCCCTGGTCGAGCTTGCCGCGCGCCTGCTCGGCGAGGACCCGCGCCTCGTCGGTCGAATCGGACACTCGGGCCTGGTCGGCGAGCAGCCGGGTCGTCACGTCCTCGAGCGAATCGAGCATCTTGAGGTTGGCCGAGATTCGTTCGTTGACTCCGGCGACGTAGCCGGCGACGTCGCTGCACTCGATCGCCAGCGAGCCGCAATTGCGCGCGACCTGGTTGATCGCCTCACCATCGGTTCTTTCGCTCGCCGCACTTGCCACAGGCGCCCACTCCTCGTCGCCCGCAACGGCTAAGCGGAATTGATTGAAAGGTCGTTAACCACGTCGCCGGCACGCTGGGCAGGCCGGCCGGTTCTGCTCTAGGCACTCGGACCATGTTGCTCCACCGCCTGCTCCTCGCCATCGCCGGTCTGGTCGTCGCGGTGATCGTCTTCTTCTTCGCCTGGGGAGTCTCGGACGGCACCGTCGGGGCCGACAACATCCTGCTCTGGCTCGCCATCCTCGCCGTGCCCGGCGGCGTGCTGTGGGGCGCCGCCAGGCTTCGGGCAAGCCGGCAGATGGCGGCCGCCAACGCCTTGCTCCTGATCCTCGCCCTGCCGGGCGCCGCGATCGGCCTGTTCATCCTCTTCGCGCTCGTCATGCAGCCGCGGTGGAACTGATCCTCTCCAGCCGCTAGGAGGGCGCATGTTCTTTTCCTTCGTCGACGAGCTTCGCGCGGCGGGCATTCCGGCCTCGATGAAGGAGCATCTGACCCTGCTCCAGGCGCTCGACGCCGACGTCATCGCCGCCCGGCCGGACCAATTCTACTATCTCGCCCGCGCCACCTTCGTGAAGGACGAGGGCCTGCTCGACCGCTTCGACCGAGTCTTCGGCAAGGTCTTCAGGGGCCTGGAGGCGAGCTACGGGACCGAGGCCGCGCCGCTTCCCGAGGAATGGCTTCGCAAGATCGCCGAACTCTACCTCACTCCCGAGCAGATGGAGGAGATCAAGGCGCTCGGCTCCTGGGAAGAGATCATGGCGACGCTGAAGCAGCGGCTCGAGGAGCAGAAGGAGCGCCACCAGGGCGGCTCGAAGTGGATCGGAACCGCCGGCACCTCGCCCTTCGGCGCCTATGGCTACAATCCGGAAGGCGTTCGCATCGGCCAGGAAGGCGGCCGCAACCGAAGCGCGATCAAGGTCTGGGACAAGCGCGAATTCCGCAACCTCGACAGCACGGTCGAGCTCGGCACCCGCAACATCAAGGTGGCGCTTCGGCGCCTGCGCCGGTTCGCTCGCGAGGGCGCCGCCGAGGAGCTCGACCTCGACGAGACGATCGACGGCACCGCGCGCAAGGGCTGGCTCGACATCCACATGCGCGCCGAGCGGCACAATGCGGTCAAGCTTCTGCTCTTCCTCGACGTCGGCGGCTCGATGGATCCGCACATCAGGCTGATGGAGGAATTGTTCTCCGCCGCCACCAGCGAGTTCAAGAATCTCGAATTCTTCTATTTCCACAACTGTCCCTACGAGACGTTGTGGAAGGACAATCGCCGTCGCTTCAGCGAGCGCACGCCGACCTGGGACGTGCTCCACAAGTTCGGCCACGACTATAAATTGGTGTTCGTGGGCGACGCCTCGATGAGCCCCTACGAGATCACCCACCCCGGCGGCTCGATCGAGCATTTCAACGAGGAATCCGGAGCGGTCTGGCTCCAGCGCCTGACCACCACCTACCCGGCCGCGGTGTGGCTCAACCCCGTGGCGGAGCAATATTGGGATTATTCGGGCTCGGTCCGGCTCGTC
>DATMVG010000183.1:0-18733 GCA_035563315.1 Allosphingosinicella sp.
TCGCGCGGAGCGGCCCGGGCCTGCTCGCGCCATTCCGGAGGCCCGTAATAAGCGTCGACATAGCCTTCCTCGCGCTCGCCGATCTCGAGCGTCAGCCGGACATAGTCGCGGGCGACCGAGTCGAGGCCGTCCGCCTCGGCCGGCGGAGCGACGGTCGCGCAGGCGGCGAGCAGAAGCGCCCCGAAGATCATCCCGAGCCAGCGCATCTCCCGCCTCCTCATGTCGCGCCGGCCCGCCTCGCCGCCTGCTTCGCCGCGCTTCGCCTGACCAGGCCCGGCGCAAAGGCCGAGAGCCCGAGCAGCAGCAGCCCGACGGCGCCGAGAAGGTAGAATGGTCCCGAGGAGCTCTCGACGATCAGGGCCGAGCGGCCGGGATCGGCCGGGCTGTAGAATATCGCCACCGCTCCTCCGAGCGGGTAGCCGCTCAGGAACGCCGCGGCGTCGGGCCGGTTGCCCCAGGTCCGGGTCGCCGTCAGCCAGATATAATGGTTGCGGAAGGCGCGGCCGCCGACGGAATAGCTGTAGGAGACGTACGGCACGTATCGGTTGCGGGCGTTGCGGCTGCTTCCCCTCTGGACGTCGATCCTCGCCTCCTCGACTCGGCCCATCACCCGCGGCCAGGATTTCGCCTCGGCGATCTGGCGATGGTCGCTGACGATCATCGCCGCCGACAGCGCGATGCAGAGCACGCCCAGGACGGCCAGCACGATCGCCGTTATTCTGCCGCCCATCGACCTCTCTCCTCCGCTTCGCCGCCGCTTGTGGCCGACTTGCACGGCCCCGGCTAGAGGCGATATCCGGCCTTCCTCGGCCGCGGGAGACTTGGAATGAGCCTGCAATCCGTCCGCGCCTGGCTGGCCGAGCATGCCCCCGATCTCCCCGTCATCGAGGTGGCGCAGAGCACCGCCACGGTCGCCGCCGCCGCCGAAGCGCTCGGAGTCGAGCCGGGGCGGATCGCCAAGACGCTGGCGATGCGGGTCAACGGCCAGGCGTTCCTGATCGTCGCCCGCGGCGACGCCAGGCTCGACAACGGCAAGACCAAGGCCGTCTTCGGCGGCCGCCCCAGGATGCTGGCGGCGGAGGAGACGCTGGCCCTGACCGGCCACCCGGTCGGCGGAGTCTGTCCCTTCGGCCTGGCCACGGCGATCCCGGTCTATTGCGACGCCTCGCTGCGGGCCTTCGACCTCGTCTATCCCGCCGCCGGCTCGCTCAACAGCTCCGTCGAGGTGACTCCCGAACGCCTGTTCCACCTCGTCGCCAGGGGCTGGGTCGACATCTGCACTTCCCCGGACGAGCCCCCGGCACCGGCCTCCTGATCGAACGCCCGGCGGGCCGGCCGGCAACCAATCGCAGCATCGCGGGTTACGGGGCCAGAACGGAATGACATGGCCACTGCGATACCTCTTGCCGACCGCGCGGTCCCGACGACGTTGGAGCGCTCGACCCAGCGGCAACTGGCGCGGTGGAACGCCACTCGGCTCGAGCCGGCTCTGCCGCTCGACGGCGACCACAGCGAGCTGGACGACGACCATCGCCTGAAGCGGATCGAGCGCCGCTTCATCGAGGAGCTTCGCGCACAGGTGCGCGACGAGGCGGCGTCGGCTCCCACCGCGCCCGACGATTTCGTTGCCTGGTTCGAGGCGCTGCGCCTGGTCGGGCCCGGACAGGGCGATCCGCTCTTCCCGTGGCTGGCGCAGAGCGCGACCCGCGACGAGCTGCGCTGGTTCTTCGAGCAGGAGGCGGCCGGAGAGGCGGGTTTCGACGACCTGCTGGCGCTGACCCAGGTCAAGCTGCCCGAGGCGGTGAAGCTCGAGCTGGCGCGCAACTATTGGGACGAGATGGGACGCGGCAATCCGAAGGGGATGCACGGCGGAATGCTGACGGCGCTCGCCCGCACGCTCGGGGTCGAGCCCGGCATCGACACCACCGTCTGGGAAAGCCTCGCCCTCGCCAACGCGATGACGGCGATGGCGACGTCGCGCCGCTACGCCTGGCATTCGATTGGCGCCCTCGGAGCAATCGAGCTGACCGCTCCCGGACGAGCGGCCTTCGTCGCCGAGGGCCTGCGCCGAATCGGCCTCAGCGTTCGCGAGCGCCACTATTTCGAGCTTCACGCCGTCCTCGACGTCAAGCACAGCGCCGACTGGAACCGCGAGGCGCTGCGGCCGGCGGTGGCCGAGGACCCGAGCCGCGCCGCCGCCATCGCCGAGGGGGCGCTGATCAGGCTCAACTGCGGCGCCCGCTGCTTCCAGCGCTATCGCGACCATCTGTGGGGACCGGCCGTGGCGGCGCCCGCCTCGCTTCGCCGGCGGTGATCGGCACCCCGGCTTCGCCACCGCCTTCCGTCGCCGACGCTCCAGCGGCCCCGGCCGGGGCCCGCGCCGAGGCGCTGGTCGAGCTGCTCCATCGACTGAAGGCGAGCGGCTACCGCTTCGTGACCCCGACGCCCGCGACCCACGCCAGGGTGACCGGCCGCGCCGGCCGACGCCTCGCCCGCAACCTTGCCGACATCTTCGGCTGGAACCTGCCGTTCGCGCCCGGGCTCGCGCCGGAGATCGAGCGTCTTCTCGAGACGGCCGAAGCGATCGAGCGCGAGGACGGCCTGCTGCGCGCGCGCCTGCGGGTCGCCTCGCTGGACCGGTGGCTGTTCCTCCACTCCGCCTTCCCGACCGACGCCCGGGACTCCGTCTTCTTCGGTCCCGACAGCTACCGCTTCGCCGGCCTGATCGCCGCCGAGACCGCGGGCCTCGACCTGCCGGAGGGGGCACGGATCGTCGACATAGGCGGCGGCGCGGGAGTCGGTGCCTTCGTCGCCGCGGCAAGATATCCGCAAGCCGAGGTCGCGATGACCGAGATCAACCCGCGGGCGCTCGATCTCACCAGGATCAACGCGCTCGCCGCGGGCCTGCCGATCCGCCTCGTCCACTCGGCCGACCTGGATGCCGTCGAGGGCCCGCTCGACCTCGCCCTGGCGAACCCGCCTTATCTGGCCGACGAAGCGGGGCGGGCCTATCGGGACGGCGGCGGCCGGCTGGGAGCGGAGGTCTCGATCGCGATGGCCCGGATGGCGGCCGAGCGGCTGGCGCCGGGCGGCCGGCTGATCCTCTACACCGGCTCGGCGATCGTCGACGGGGACGATGGGCTGGCCCGGGCGCTCGGCGGCCTCGCCGCGCCGACCGGGCTGACGCTCCGCTATCGCGAGCTGGACCCCGACATATTCGGCGAGGAGCTCGACCGGCCCGCTTATGCCGAAGTCGACCGGATCGCCCTCGTCGCCGCCATCCTCGACCGGCCGGTGCGATAGGAGCGGGAGCGATGCGGTTCCTCGGCGTGACCGAGACGTGCGACCTCGGCTCGCTCTATCTTCGGCTCGTCGCCGACGGCCACGAGGTGAAGGTGTCGGTCAGCGAGGAGCTCGCGCGGGGCACGCTCGCCGGGCTGGTGCCGAGGACGCCAGACTGGCGCGCCGAGCTCGACTGGATCCGAGCAGCGCCCGAGGGCGGGGCCATCCTGTTCGAGGCCGTCTCCGAGCGGTTCGGGGCGCTCCAGGACGAGCTTCGCGCCGAGGGGTTCGACGTCATCGGTGGAAGCGCCTTCGGCGACCGGCTCGAAAACGACCGGGCGTTCGCCCAGCAGGTGCTGGCCGAGCTCGGCCTGAAGACCGCCGGAGTGCGCGAGTTCGCGGACGCCGCGGCGGCCGACTCCTTCCTCGCCGAACGCCCCGCCCGCTACGTCCTCAAGTTCAGCGGCCCCGATTTCGCCTCGAGCGACAATTTCATCGGCCAGCTCGGCGACGGCCGCGACGTCAGGGCGATGGTCGCCGCGAGGCTGCGCGCACAGCCCGACGGGAGCACCCGATTCATCCTGATGGACCATGTCGAAGGCATCGAGATGGGCGTCGGCGCCTATTTCAACGGCGAGCGCTTCCTCGCTCCGGCCTGCCTCGACTGGGAGCATAAGAGGTTCTTCGCCGGCGACCTGGGCGAGCTGACCGGGGAGATGGGGACGGTGGCCACCTTCGAGCGCAGCGGCAGGTTCATGGCGCTGACCCTGGCCCGGGTCGAACCGCTGCTGCGCGAGCACGGCCATGTCGGCTACGTCAATCTCAACACGATCGTCAACGAAGCGGGGATCTGGCCGCTCGAATTCACCTGCCGCTTCGGTTATCCCGGCTTCGCCGTCCTTGAGCCGCTCCAGGACCTGCCCTGGGCGGACCTGCTTCGCTCGATGACCTCTCCGTCAACCCGGCGGTTTCCGATCCGCCCCGGCTTTTCGGTCGCGGTCGTGCTGACGACGCCCCCCTTCCCTTATTCGCGCAAGCAGGTCGACGAGCCGGTCGGACTTCCCGTGCTTCTGCCCGAGCCGCTCGGCGAGGAAGACCGGCGCAACCTGCATTACGGCGAAGTCGGCCTCGCCGGCGGCCAGCTCGTCACCAGCGGCCTCTACGGTTGGACGATGGTGGCCACGGGCCTCGGCCCGACCATCGCCAAGGCCCGGCGCGAGGCCTATGACCGGGCGACCCGGCTATCGATCCCCAACATGCGCTATCGCCTCGACATCGGCGAGCGCCTGATCGCGGGCGACTATGCGAAGCTCGAGACCCTGGGCCTGCTCGGCGATTCCTGAGGAGTCTCGAAGTCGAGCCCGTTGAGGCGGATCGCGTCGCAAATGGCGCGATAGTCGCAGGTGAGCTCGGTCCCCGCCCGCAGGTCCTCGGCCGCGACGTCGTCGCCGAAGCCGATTCCTCGCGAGACCGTGTTGGGGGTGTCGCTGTGGTTGAAGTGGCGGCCATTGTCGCCGCACAGGATCCACAGGCCGGTCTTGTCGTGCCAGGTCGAGAAGCGGCGGATGAAGGCCCGCACATGCTCGGGAAGGCTCTCCAGCTCCTCCGGCGAATAGACCCGGTCGACCCGCGAATCGAAGCGCCAGAGCAGGGTGCCCTTGGCCACGTCCTCCTTGAGGAAGATGCCGATTCCCTGGATCGGGCTGGGCCGAAGCTCGGTGTCGACCATCATCATGGAGAGGACTTTCCCTGCGCAGTTCGGCGCCTCGCTTGGCACCGACGCCTCAACGCTCGGCAACGGCTTTGTTCCCGGGCGACAGGTTGACCTGGATCAAGGGGAGCCGCCCATCGGAAGCGACAGACTTGCGCCGCGTCGTTCAAGAACATAGAGGGAACGCATGCGACTGGACGTCCAGCAGAAGCTCGCGATTCTCGCCGATGCCGCGAAATATGACGCGTCGTGCGCCTCTTCCGGCACGCGCAAGCGGGACAGCGTCGGCGGCAAGGGCATCGGCTCGACCGAGGGCATGGGAATCTGCCACGCCTACGCTCCCGACGGGCGCTGCATCTCCCTGCTCAAGATCCTGCTCACCAACAGCTGCATCTTCGACTGCCATTATTGCATCAACCGGAAGAGCTCGAACGTCCGGCGGGCCCGCTTCACCGTCGCCGAGGTGGTCCGGCTGACGCTGGCTTTCTACCGGCGCAACTATATCGAAGGGCTGTTCCTTTCCTCGGGCATCATCAAATCGCCCGATTATACGATGGAGCGGATCGTCGAGGTCGCGCGCTCGCTTCGCGAGGATCACGATTTCCGCGGCTACATCCACCTGAAGACGATCCCGGACGCCGATACGGAGCTGGTCCGGCAGGCGGGGCTCCATGCCGACCGGGTGTCGATCAACGTCGAGCTGCCGACCGCCGCCGGGCTCGCCCGGCTCGCGCCCGACAAGGACGGCGGCCGGATCGAGGCGGCGATGGCCGACATGAAGGCCGCCATCGTCGAGTGGGAGGACGCCAAGGCGCGCTTCAGGTCGGCGCCCGCCTTCGCTCCGGCGGGGCAATCGACCCAGATGATCGTCGGCGCGGACGCCGCCACCGACACGGCGATCGTCGAGCGCGCCTCGCTCCTGTACGACCGGTTCCGGCTCCGGCGGGTCTATTATTCGGCCTTTTCGCCGATCCCCGACGCCTCGGCGGTGCTCCCGCTCGTTCGTCCGCCGCTGCTTCGCGAGCACCGGCTCTACCAGGCCGACTGGATGATCCGCTTTTACGGGTTTTCCGCCGGCGAGGTCGCCGCTTCGGCGGAGGCTCACGGCAACCTGCCGCTCGACATCGACCCCAAGCTGGCCTGGGCGCTGAACAACCGCGGGTACTTTCCGGTCGACGTCAACGCGGCGCCCCGCGAGGCGCTGCTCAGGGTGCCCGGCCTCGGGGTCAAGGCGGTCGACAGGATCCTGGCCTCGCGCCGCTTCCGGCGACTTCGGCTCGACGATGTCGGCCGGGTCACCTCGTCGCTCGGCAAGGTCCGGCCGTTCCTGATCGCGGCCGACTGGCGTCCGGTCGCTCTGGCCGACCGCGTTGACCTTGCCGGCCTGCTCCGGCCACGGTCGAGGCAGCTGGAACTGTTCGCCGCCTGAGGGCCCATGCGAGTCGCCACCCTTGCCGCCGAGGACGATTTCGAGGGCTGGCGAAGCGCCGCCCGGGCCCTCGCCGCGGCCGGGGCGCCGCCGGAGGAGACGGACTGGCGGGTCGGCGACGGGCCGGCCGGGCTGTTCGCCGCCGAGCCGGCCCCGGCCGCGGGGGCGCCCGCCTTCGGCGTTCCCCGCGCCTTCCTCACCCTCGCCGAGACCGTCGTCTGCCACAGCGACCCCGAGCGCTTCGCCCTGCTCTACGCGCTTCTGGTCAGGCTTCGCGACCGGGCCGGAGCGCTCGACGATGCCGCCGACCCGCTCGTCCGGCGGCTCGAGGCGATGGCCAAGGCGGTCCGCCGCGACCTCCACAAGATGCACGCCTTCCTCCGCTTCCGCGAGGTCGCGACCGAGGAAGGGCCGCGCTTCGTCGCCTGGTTCGAGCCCGATCACCATATCGTCCGGCTCGCTGCGGGGTTCTTCGTCCGGCGCTTCGCGGCGATGAGATGGTCGATACTGACCCCGCGCCTGTCGCTCCACTGGGACGGCCGGACGCTCGCCGAGGGGCCCGGCGCCGCCAGGGCCGACGCGCCCGCCGGCGACCCGGTCGAGGCGGTGTGGAAGACCTATTACGCCTCGGTCTTCAACCCCGCCCGATTGAAGGTCGGGGCGATGCTGAGGGAGATGCCGAAGAAATACTGGAAAAACCTGCCCGAGACGGCGTTGGTGGCGCAGATGGTCAAGGGCGCCCGGGCGAGGGAGAGCGAGATGGTGGCGGCATCGGCCGGAGCGGCCGGCGACAATGCCCGCAAGGCGTGGGAGGCGGTCCGCGCCGAGGCGATGGGCTGCACCCGCTGCCACCTCTACAAGGAGGGCACCCAGACGGTGTTCGGCGAAGGCCCGATCGAGGCCGGGATCATGTTCGTCGGCGAGCAGCCGGGCGACCAGGAGGATCTCGCCGGGAGGCCCTTCGTCGGCCCGGCCGGGCAGCTTTTCGACCGCGCGCTCGCCGAGGCCGGGGTCGACCGATCGCGGACCTACGTCACCAACGCGGTCAAGCATTTCAAGTTTGAGCGCCGCGGCAAGCGTAGGATCCACCAGAAGCCCGACGGGCCCGAGATCGAGGCCTGCCGCTGGTGGCTCGAGCAGGAGCGGCTTCTGCTCCGGCCGCGGCTGACCGTGGCTCTGGGCGCGACCGCGGCGCGCTCGCTGTTCGGCCGGGCGGTGACCATCGCCAGCCTTCGCGGCCGGCCCCAGGCCCTCCCCGACGACGGCGGCGAAGCCTGGGTGACGGTCCATCCGAGCTTCCTCCTGCGAATCCCCGAGGAAGGGCGCAAGCGCGCGGAATATGGCCGCTTCGTCGAGGATCTCGCACGCATCGGCGAGCGCGCCGGGGCGCTCGGCTGAAGCGGCCGCTCAGCCCTCCCCGGGCCCGACCTCGATCAGCTCGACCGCCTCGGTGCGGCCGCCGGCGCTCAGCTCGACCGTGTCGCCGGGCTCGGCCCCGTCGAGGGCCCGGGCGAGCGGCGAGGTCCAGGCGATCAGGCCGGCGGCCGGATCGGCTTCGTCCTCGCCGACGATGGCGATGCTCGTCTCGGCGCCGCCGCGCCTGATGACGAGCCGGGCGCCGAAGCCGGCGGCGGCCGGCGCCGGATCGAGAGCGACGAGCTGAGCCGTGCTCCGCCGCGCCGTCCAGTAGCGCAGATCGCGGCGAAGCAGAGCGGCCTCGGCCTCGTCCGGAGCGGCGGCGAGCGCCGACCGGAGCCGCGCCGCCTCGGCCTCGATCAGGCGAAGGCCGCGCGAAGTGACCAAATTGGGCGCGCTGCTCACCGGCCGCTCGAGCGGCGGCGGTGGCGGCGCGTCGCTCTCTTCCTTGACGAAGGCGCGGCTCATCCCGGCTCCTTTGCAGGCGAAACGCCCAAGCGGCGCGAATGATGCGGGGCGCGCCTCCGCGAGCGGCGCTAGGCCGAGGCGGAGGAAGAATCGCGGGCCGCGGCGCAGAGCTCGCGGAGCTGGCGGGTGATGGCGGGGCCGGCGAGATGGGCGTCGACCTGGTCGAAGCGCTCGGCGCGAAGGCGCTGGCGGATGTCGTTGACGTTTGAACAATCGCCGGAGCGGGCGAGGGCGAAGGCTCGTTCGAGCGTCGTTGGGTTGGTCATGCGCCCGATATAGGGCCGGCCCGACCGAAAACCTAATCCGTTTCGCCGCGCGATTGAACCGCGGTTCAACTTCCTTATGTTGCAGTGCAACAATCCGGCCGCCGCCGGGTTGATCCGACGCCGCTCGCTGGTCGCGGCCACCCAAAGGGGAAGCAAGATGCCCGTAATCAAACCGAGTCTCCGCCGAGCGCCCCGCGGCCCGCACATGCGCCGATTCGCGCCCGCCGCCGCCGCCGTCGACCGGCTCAGCGATCTCCCGCCGATCCGAGGCAATCCAGGCAACCTCAAGGGACGCTGCTACGTGCCCGCCGGGCTGGCCGGGCCGGGCCCGCTCGTCGTCGTCCTCCACGGCTGCACCCAGAATGCCGCCGTCTACGACCACGGCTCCGGCTGGTCGCGCCTCGCCGACCGCCACGGCTTCGTCCTCCTCTTCCCAGAGCAGCAGCGCGCCAACAATCCGATGCTGTGCTTCAACTGGTTCTCCGGCAACGACACCCAGCGCGGCATGGGCGAGGCGGCTTCGATCAAGGCGATGATCGAGGCGATCCGGCGGGCGCACGATATCGATCCCGGGCGGATCTTCGTCACCGGCCTGTCGGCGGGCGGAGCGATGGCCTCGGTGATGCTCGCCACCTATCCGGAGACCTTCGCCGCCGGAGCGATCATCGCCGGGGTCGCCTATGGCTGCGCTTCCGGAGTCGCCGAGGCTTTCGACTGCATGGGCGGGCGGGCGCGAGGCGACGCCGCCGAGCTCGGCGCCAAGGTGCGCCGCGCCTCGCCCCACAAGGGGCCGTGGCCGCGGGTCCAGATCTGGCAGGGCAGCGCCGACGACATCGTCGTTCCGAGCAACGCCGATGTGATCGCCCTGCAATGGGCGCACCTGCACGGGCTCGAGCCGAGGCCCGACCGGGTCGACCGGGTCGAGGGCCATCCGCGCCGAGCCTGGCTGGGCGCCGACGGCCGGGCGCTGATCGAGCAATATACGATCACCGGCATGGCCCACGGGATCCCGCTCGATCCCGCGGCGGGCGAGGACGGGGTCGGAGTGGCCGGAGCGCACATGCTCGACGTCGGCCTCAGCTCGACCGACCGGATCGCCGCCTTCTTCGGGATCGCGGACGGCGCGGACCGAGGCGAGCAAGGCCGAGCCGATCGTCCGGCCGCTCCGGCGCCGGCCCCGGCCCGGCCTCGGGCGGCCCCCGAGCCGAGCGCCGCCGACGGAGTCCAGGCGACGATCGAGCGAGCGCTCAGGGCGGCGGGGCTGATGCGCTGAATCGTGGCCGCTGCGTCCCAGCGTCGGTCCGGCTGAAGCTGAACCGTTTCCCGGCCAAGGGACGGCCCGCAAAAGAGTACTTTGCGGGGACCCCGAAGGCCTGGACCCGGTCCTTCCGACAGTGGCGCTGGACCCCGGCCTTCGCCGGGGAACAGTTTCCGCTTCAATCGGACAGGCTTCAGGGCGGCCGGGCTCTAGGGCCAGGCGAAGGCGGCGAAATAGGCGGCGACGGCGGCGAGCGCGAGCAGGGTTCGAAGCCAATGGAGCCGGCCCCAGCGGTCGAGCAGCGCTCGGCTCTCCGGACCGGCGGCCGCGGCCTGCAGGCGGCGGTTGGTCGGCATGATCGCGACCAGGGTCAAAGGGAGGACGGCGCCGATGAGCAAGGAAGCGGCGAGCAGCCAGTCGTCGCCGATCTTCCACCACGCCCACAGGCCGAGCAGCAGCGAGATCAGGGCGAGCCCCGCCTGCATCGGCACCGCCCGGGCGTAGCTCGGCTTCCACTGGCCGAGCGCGGCCTCGTCGCCGAGCCGCATTCGGGCCGGGTGCTCGGCGAGGCTGATGTAGAGCGCGGCACCGGCGAACAGGGCCGCGGCGACGAGGGCGAGCAGAGCTTTGATCATCGACAGCCTCCTTCGGTCCCGGATCCCGGTCTGGCCGGCCTCTTCCTATGCCCCGCAATGCGGCGCGGGAACAAGCCTCGGCGATCACCGCCCGCCGGGGCGGACGAGCCGGCGCCTGCGGGGCCTGCCTTATCTTCGCCCGATTGGCGGGCGATGAGCGGCCCGGTCCACGGCGGAGCCGAGCATGATCGTCGCCTTCCTGCTGGCCGTCCAGTCGGCTCCGGCGGCCCCGCCGCTGGCCGCTCCGGCCGCCATCGACTTCGACCTGGCGCGGCTTCCGCCGGCCGGCGCGGCCGGCCGCGGCGCGGATTCCTGCAGGCCGCGCGAGGGGGAGGAGATCCTCGTCTGCGGCTATCGCCGGCGCGACGGCGACTATCCGTTCGCGGCGATGGCCGGCCGGTTCGCGACCGGACCGCTCGTCGCCGAGACCGGAATCGGCGGCGGGGCAACCGCGCGCGCCTATGTCGACGGCGTCACCTTCTCCAACGGCACGACCAGCAACCGGGTGATGGTCGGGATCAGGCTGCCCTTCTGAGCTGTGCGCGGGTCGCCGCGGCGATCCACCATTGACGGCGGCGCCGCTGGCGCAGGCCGGCGATGAGCCGGAGCCTTCGCCTGATGCGGCCGCGGCCCGAGAGCCCCGGAAGTCGACGGCCGGCACGAGCGGCACGACCGGCACGAGAGTCACAGGGAATCACGGGGGGTGTCCGGCCCCGGCTCCTCCCCATCCGGCGCGGCGGAACCTCCGGGCAGCGGTCCGTAGCCGGGGGGAATCCAGTGGCCATCCGGCGTCTTCGTCCAGCCTGCGGCGAGCCGTTCCGGCGCTCGCTGGCCCTCGATCGCGGCGAGCTTGGTCAGGATCGATTCCCGAGTCTCGTCGAGCGTGCGGGGCCGCAGCGATTCCTCGAGCTCGGCGCGAATCCTGCGCTCCATCCGCTTGCGCTCGTGCTCGAGGAGGCGCTTGCGGGTGAAGCCGGGGCGAGTGCCGTATTTCTTCGGGTTCGAGCCCTGCAGGAGCAGGCGCAGCAGCCCGTCCGAATAGCGGCGGCGGACATGGATCTCGCCGCCGCAGGCGAAAGGCTGCTCGACTCCTTCGACGGCGCGCTGCCAGGCGGTGATCTCGACCGGCGTCGCCGCCATGCGCAGGGCAGCGCGGACATGATCGTCGAAGCGCGGATCGCTTTCCTGGTGGCGGTAGACGGTGCGCGGGGCCGTGCCGCTAAGGCGGCAGGCGTCGAGGATGCAACCCGTTTTGACGAGAGCGCGCAGGAACTGCGCTTTGCGCGCCTCGGTGAACGCGTCGTGGCGTTGGCGCGGAGCGTCGGGATCGGCGGCGGGGTCGGGCGGCGGATCATCCCAGGGGAAGGGGCCCTCCTCCGCCGAGCTTCCCGCCTGCGCGGGGCCCTGGGTCGACAAATCCTCCCCCGCCCAGGGCTCGGCGGACGGGTCCGAGCGTGAAAGGGGGTCGCCGTCACCGGCGCCGGCGGGATCGGGGCCAGGGGGATCGTGGGAATCGGACATGGAATTCGCTCCTCGGTTGCGAAGGAGCGAATCATTTATCCCAGCTGGTACGCTGTAGGAAAATGGTTTGTGCCGGAAACTATCTCCGATGTGGAAGGTAGATCGGTCCGGTCCGGAACTTCACGCTCCGCCCCGACCTCGAGGATCGCCCCGCACGCCGCGGGCACCCGAGTCCCGTTACCCGGCGTTAAGCCGGCGCTGCTAGCCGGGGATCGATGGCTGAGATCGTTCCGCTCGAGGGGCGCGAAAAGCGGCTCAAATCGCTCGACGAGTTCGAACCGCCGTCATGGGCGGCGCGCGGCGGCGAGCGCCGCAGCGGACGGCCCGGAATGGCGGCCTGGCTGTGCCTGGCGGTGTCGCTGGGCGGCCTGATCGGCCTTCTTCTCCCCTTCTGAGGGCCGCCCCGGCGCCGCGCCGTGCGCGCCGGCGACAACCCGATGTTAAGCGGCGGCGGGCATAAGCAGGCGATGCGGACGCCCGGCCGAGGGCGCCGCGCTCGAAGCCGGGGGGGAATCATGAACGAGAGACCCGTGTCCGTGACCATCGTCGGATGGTTCCTGATCGTCGCCGGATCGGCGGCGCTGCTCGCCCTGTGGACCGGAGTGCCGGGCGCGCGCGAGGCGGCCCAGGCCTTCGCCGCCGCCTTCGAGGGCGAATGGATGCTGATCGCCAGCCTCGCCGTCGCGGTCGGCTGCGGCGCCGGGATCCTGGCCGGGATCAACTGGGCCCGCTTCCTCTATATCGGCTGGAACCTGGCCGGGATCGGCGAGGGCCTGCTGCTGATCTCGCCGATGCGCTTCAGCGCCCCGGCGGCGATCATGTTCGCCGCGATCGCCGTCGTCCTGATCCGGGCCGACGGCTGGTTCCACCGCGACGAGGACAAAGCGGGGATCTTCGCGTGATCCGGCGGATCGCCAGCATCCTGCTCTACTGCGTCGGCGGGCTCTGCCTCGCCAGCGGCAGCCTGTTCGCCTTCATGGCCCCGATCCCCGGCGTCGGCATGGCCGGCCTGGTCTGGAACTTCGCGCCCTGGGTCGTCGGCCCGCTCGGGCTCGGCCTGATCCTGAGCCCGGGCAGCCGGCTGCGCGAGCTCGGCATCGTCCTGATCGCGGCGGCGGGCCTGGTCGCGCTGCCGATGGCGACCATGATCGCCCCCGGCATGGAGGAGGAATTCCCGCCCGAGGCGATGGCCTATTTCAGCGGCCAGGCCTTCGGCTGGAACTTCCTCGGCGTGATGGCGGGGTTCGGCGGTCTGCTGATGCTGGCGGGGAGCTGGCTGAGGGGAATGCGCGACGGCCGCTATTGAGGCGCGGAGGCGGCGCCCGAGCGGCGAGCGAATCGCGCCGATCGATTCCCTCCACCCGAGCTTCACCGGCGCGAGCCGAACCAGCGGCGCAAGCGGGCGAGCGGGCCCCGTTCCCAGGGCGGGATCGAGCCGTCCTCGATGATCTCCTCGTGGACGAACAGGGTCAGATAATTGTCGTAGACGGCGCTCCGGGTCGGCGGGCGGCGGGCGACGTCGCGCAGCTGGACGAGGAAATCCTCGTAGGAGGAAGCGAGCGGGGCGGCCGAATCGAAATCGAGCAGGTCGGTTCCGACGACCTTGCCGAAATCGGGCGAATCGCGATCGAGACAGAGGGCGAGGAACTCGAAGTCGCCGTTGACCAACTGGAACAGGATAAGGTGGCGGTCCCACCAGGCGCGGGCCGCCGCGTCGGTGTCCGAGTTGACGATCTCGGCGAAGGAATCCCAGGCATAGCCGTCCGGGTCGGGCGGCGCCGAATAATCGGCGGCGGTGAGCAGCCACCAGCCCTCGCTCGGGGCCACGCATTTTCGGAGGCTGGTGAAGAAGTCGACGGCGAGCGGAGGCACATCGGGAAAGCGCTCCGCGATGTGGGGCGGCATGGGCAGCGGCGGCGAGGCGGTCTCGATCCGCCAGCCGGCGCCGCGCAGCGCCTCGACGGTCTCGGCGACGAGCGGGTTCATCCAGAGGGCTCGCCGGGCGCCACGATTCCGTCCGGGGCGTAGATCGCGATGCCGATGCACCCTCCCAGAGCCGCGACTCGCCCGAGCAGCCGGCTCGACAGCTTCTGCTGAAGGGCGCGGGGCGCGTTCCCGCCCTCGTAGCCGATGCTGAACCCGCGATTCGTGCAACCCGCCCAGAGGGCCGCGACCGGTCCGGGAAGCGCCTCCACCGCCGCCAGAATCGCGGCGATGTTCGGCTCCGGCGCATCATATTGCGCCTCCGTCTCGAGATACGCCTCCCACGACCCGTCCTCGCGTTGGCCGCAGTGAAGGGTGATCAAGCCCCGTTCCTCGAACGCCGCGACGAGCGGCCCCAGATCCGCGGGCGAAAGAAGCTCGAGATCGGTGTTCAGATAACGGATCATGCAGACGGCGATTTCAATCTCCTCCCGTGGCGGCGCGCGGCCGGCGGCTGGAGCGCGGGCGAGGCGGCGAGGCGGCGAGGCGAGGGACGGGCATGGAGAGAGGCATGGGGGACTCCCCGATCGTCGAAGGAGCGAATTATTTATCCCACTTGCCGTGGTGCAGGGAAACGAAACGTGCAAGCCTCTGAAATGGCAGCGAATATCGGCGGTTCGCGAGACTGGTATCGCGCCGATCAGACCGAGTCCGGAAACGATTCGAAGCGCACCCCAAGCTAGCTGCCCGGCTCGCCGCAAACCGATGAAAGGGCGGGCCGGACTTGCGTTGTTCGCGGGCTGAATGATGCGCCGGCTGCTCTAGACTCGTTCGCGGAGAACGGCGAGCGTGGCGACGGCGAAGCAGGAACTGGGCGAGCTTGGCGAGCGTCTGGTCGTGCAGCATTGCCCCGCCTGCCCCAAGTGCAAGCAGAAGCGGACGCTCGGGCGCTTGACCGCCAACTTCAAATGCGCCGACATCATTTGCGACTTTTGCGGCTATCTCGCGCAGGTGAAGACCTCGACCGCGAAGGATGGGCGCACGCCGCCGAAGCGGCTGCTCGGCGCCGCGTGGGGACCGCAGCGCAAGCGGATGGACGCCGGCATCTACTTTCCGCTGTTCCTCGTGCTGGTGACTCCGAGCCAAGACCGCTTCTCGATCCACTATCTGCCGGCGGACCTGCAGACCGAAGACCTGTTCCTGCCGCGTGAGCCGCTGAGCGTGAACGCGCGTCGCGCGGGATGGCAGGGCTTCAATTACGACCTCGAGGCGGCGAAGGAACGGCTGATCTTCGTCACGGCTGGGACGCTGCCGGCGAAGCGGCCCAAGGCGCCGGATCAGGGCCCCGATCCTCAAGGCGTCCTCTACTAGCCGCCGGTCGGCTCTCGCGTGGCGAGATCGACCTCGACCAGGCGAGTCTCCGCCTCGCAATCGTGGCAGAAGGCGTAATCGAAGGCGGCGCCGAGCACCCAGTTCTGATCGGCCGCATCCCAAGCCGCCCAGGCGTCGCGGGTGACGGTGCTGCCGCCGCACATGTTGCAGACAAAGTCGACCGGCTTTTGCGGCGGCCTCGTTGGAGCGGCGGCCATTATGCCGACGAGTTCGCCGGGGGACCGGGCGGGGTCGGGGCGGCGAGCGCGAGCGGCAAAGCGGCGCCCACGCCTAGCAACACCCGGCACGTCGGGTTATGCCTCGCGGGAGCCATGGCTGAGGGTTCATTATTCGGGGTCACTGTAGGTGACCATGAGGGTACTCGTCAAGGCGCTTGTTGTGGCGGCTGACGGACTGACGCCGGCGCAGGCCAGGATGGCGCGAGCGGCCCTGCACTGGTCGTTGGATCAGGCGGCCGAGGCGGTGGGGGTCAGCCGCCGCACGATCCTCCGCCTGGAGAACGACCAGCGTGACATCCAGCCGGCAAAGGTGGCGGCGATCCGACGCGGCTACGAGACGCTCGGCCTGCGGTTCCTTGACGAAGGCAGCGACGCCAGCGCGGTCGTTCCTCCCATTCTCAAAGCGCCGACGCCGAAATGAGCCTCGCCTTGCTCTTCTCGGTCACCATCAATGACCATGCAGAACCACGTGCGGGCGTCGACTGACGGAGCGCCGGGCCTGTCGCGGAGGGGGCGCGGGAGGGGTTGATCAGGAGCGTCCCGTTCCTTGGCCGGGCACCGCGGATGGCGCGGCCGGCGCCGGAATGGTCGCTCGACGCCGCCGCCGCAACGGGGGTCGGCCGGCGCACGGCGCTGCGCTTCAAGCGCCACCACCGCGATGTGAAGCTGGAAACAATCGAAGCGTCGCGGCGGGCCTACGATGAAAGGCGGGTGCGGCTCATCGACACTGGCGCGGACTCGGCGGAGTTGTGCCACCGTCGTCGCGCACTCTCTCGAAATAGCGGCCGGTTGGACCGGTGAAGGCTGTCACGGCCGAGGCGCGGCGGGCTCGACTTTCCCTGTCCGCGAACTAAGCTGTCGTCAAGTTTGAGGACCCGGTCGAGGATCATGCCCGATTTTGCGCGTTCACTCGGCAAGTTTCTGTACCGCGACCTCTTCTATATGGTCGCCGGATTTATCATCCTCACGTCTGCCAGCCGTTTGGTCCAACTTTCAGTAGCGCCACATACCGAGAGCAAGACGGTGAACACTTTGATTACGGCAGCCTTTGCATATGCTGTTGGACTCTTGAACCAAGAGCTGTGGTCGCAACTTCCTTTCGTGAAAACGTGCACATATCGGCAGTACCCCGCATTCCTGCTCGGTGTGTACAGACGTCACATGGGTGAGGAATGGGAGTATCGGGTAACGCGGAGCAAGGCAGTCTCTGACGATCCTGATTATCAACGTGCAATAAACCTGAAGCAGATCGGATCTGCTCTCGGAACAGCCCTCTTCACAGGAGCCGCACTTTCCGCTGCCGTCGCTATGTCGCGACGTGAGGCCGAGCCCGCCGTTGAAGCTGCTATCATGCTTGTTGTCGGTTCGCTGTTTCTGGTGATGTCATGGCTCCACAACATGCGCCAAGCGGCTTTCCGAGCAAAATCACGTGACTAAGTCTCAAGCCACTCAACCGCCGTTACGCCGGCGGCAAATGCAGCGGCCGCCCCAACAGCAGCCAGAGCAGCCTTTAGAATTTTGTCGCCGCCGATTAGGTCGGTCGGTGGTTCAGCTGCCCTTCGGCCGACGCGAGCTCATTCCAAGCCTTCAAGAATTCGGCCGTTAGGGGGGGGGCAGGATCAACAAAGAAGCGCTGCAGCCTCACCTGCGAACACGAATCCTCAAATCCGGCTACCACACGTTGGGCAAATTCTGGGAATCCCTCAAACCGATACGTCTTTGCGGCACGCTGGCGCGCCTGATAGAGGCGAAATTCTGCATCGGTCATTTCCATCGGATCGCGCATAGCCGTTACTCCGCTGCCACCCCGGCCCGGGTGAACATATCGTCCCCGCCGTCGGCCTTCGCGGCTTCGCCCTCGCCGTCGTTCGCGGCCTTCGCGCCCTGCCTTTTGTCGAAATTGTCCCAGACTTCGCCCCAGTTCCCCCTCGTGGCGGCCTTGGAATATTCGGTGGCTCGGGTCTCGAAGAAGTTGGCGTGCTCGACTCCGTTCAGCAGCGGGGCGAGCCAGGGCAGGGGGTGCTCGTCCATCATGTAGATGGGCTGGAAACCCAATTGCCCGAGGCGCCAGTCGGCGATGTAGCGGATGTAGCGCTTGATCTCCCTGGGAGTCATTCCGGGGACCGGGCCCATCTCGAAGGCGAGATCGATGAAGGCGTCCTCGAGCCGGACCGTCTGCTGGCAGACGTCGAGGATGTCGTCGCGGACCGCCTTGGTCATGCAGTCGCGCTCCTTGACGAAAGCGTGGAACAGGCGGGTGATGCCCTCGCAGTGGAGCGATTCGTCGCGCACGGACCAGCTGACGATCTGGCCCATGCCCTTCATCTTGTTGAAGCGCGGGAAGTTCATCAGCATGGCGAAGCTGGCGAAGAGCTGAAGCCCCTCGGTGAAGCCGCCGAACATGGCGAGCGTCCTGGCGATGTCCTCGTCGCTGCCGACGCCGAAGGTGGCGAGGTAATCGTGCTTGTCCTTCATCTCCTTATACTGGAGGAACATGCCGTATTCGCTCTCCGGCATTCCGATCGTGTCGAGCAGGTGCGAATAAGCGGCGATGTGGACCGTCTCCATGTTGGAGAAGGCGGCGAGCATCATCTTGATCTCGACCGGCTTGAACACGCGGCCATATTTGTCGTGGTAGCAATCCTGAACCTCGATGTCGGCCTGGGTGAAGAAGCGGAAGATCTGGGTGAGCAGGTTGCGCTCGTGGTCGGTCAGCTTCTGCGCCCAGTCGCGGCAATCCTCGCCCAGCGGCACCTCCTCGGGCATCCAGTGGATCTGCTGCTGGCGCTTCCAGAAGTCGAACGCCCAGGGATATTCGAACGGCTTGTACTGCTTGCGCGCTTCGAGAAGGGGCATCTTCAGGACTCCTTGGGATGACTGGGGCTACGGAAGATCCGAAGAACGAGATAGCCCATGAAGGCGGCGGTGAGCAGGGTTCCCGCCCAGGTGAAGACGAAGAGGAGGAAGTCGCCGAGGCCGCCGAACAGCAGCCTCGGGCTGCATTGGAGGTAGTCGAGGATCCAGCCGCTGCGGCGGCCGAGCACGGCCGGATCGACCGCGCAGCCGTTGGCGACCCCGGTGACCCAGGCCCTGAGGCCGAGCATCCAGGCGGCCATGGCGAGGAAGAACCAGGGCAGCCTCCGGTCGAGCTCGGGCGAAGGCTCGAGCCGGCTCACCGCGGCGGCTCCGGCGAAGCGGGGCCGGGCGGCGGCGC
>DATMVG010000184.1:0-6073 GCA_035563315.1 Allosphingosinicella sp.
GGCTCGGAAGGCGGCGAGGGCGGCGGCGTTTATCTGGGGCGCCCAGTCGTCGATCAGCTCGGCCGGATAGGCGTCGGCGGCGAGGCCGCGCACGGCGGCTCGGTGGACCTTAAGGAAGCGCTCGGCGTCGAGCGCGGTCGCGGCTCGGATGCGCAGCCTCGTCTCGAACGCCCTCGCCATGGCGGTGAGGATAAGCGGGAGGCGGTGGAGCGCAAGGGTGGTGACAGTCACAGTGACTGTCCCCTTCGCACCCTGTTCAGCGGGCGGCGGCGGCGCTATGCGACCGCCAAGGCCATGTCCGCACCGCAGACCTTCCACTATCGAGGGATCGAAACCGAGGCGGAAGCGGGCCTGGTCCGCCTGCGCTACGGCTTCGACGGCGGCCCGGACTTCACCGAGGAGGTGGAATTCGGGGCGCCCCTGCCGGCGCCGTCGGCGCCCGGCCACGCCCCGTTCCGGGCCGCGCTCGAGGCGCTCCACGTCCTCGCCGGGATCAGCTATTACAAGCTCTACGTGCCGCCTCGGCTCGAGCTTGGCGGCCTCGCCTTCGACGCCCAGCAGATCGCCTTCTTCGAGGAGACGTTCCGCGAGGGGCTCGGCGAGTTCGCCTACAGGAACGCGATCGACCTCGACGGAAGGATCGGCTTCACCGGCCAGAGCGCGCCCGCCGCCGGGCGGGTCGCGTCGACGAGGCGAGAACAGGCGGCGGACTTCCCGTGCGCGGTGCTGATGGGAGGAGGCAAGGATTCGCTGGTCAGCGTCGAGGTGCTTCGCGCCGCCGCCATTCCGTTCGTCCTGTTCACGGTCAATCCGCGCCCGCCGATGACCGATTGCGCGGCGGCGGGCGAGCTGCCGCTGGTCGCGGTCCGCCGCCGCCTCGACCCGCGCCTGTTCGAGCTCAACGGCGCGCCGGGCACCTATAACGGCCATGTCCCGATCACCGCGATCGTCAGCCTGATCGCTCTGTGCGGCGCCTTCGTCCACGGCTTCGGCAACGTCGTCCTGTCGAACGAGCGGTCCGCCGACGAGCCGACCCTGACCGAAGGCGGGCGGGCGGTGAACCACCAATATAGCAAGAGCAGCCATTTCGAGCGCCGCCTCGCCGACTATGTCCGCCACTATATCTCGCCGGAGATCGGCTATTTCTCGCTGATGAGGCCGCTCTCCGAATTCCATATCGCCCGGCTGTTCGCCAAGGCCGACCGCTACGACCGCGCCTTCACCAGCTGCAACGCGGCGTTCCGGATCACCGGCCCGGACGAGGCGCGCTGGTGCGGCGATTGCGCCAAGTGCCGGTTCACCTTCCTGATGCTGGCCGATGCGATGGCGCCGGAGCGGCTGTGCGCGATCTTCGGAGCGAATCTGCTCGACCGGCCCGCCCAGCAGGCCGGGTTCGAGGCGCTGCTCGGGCTCGACACCCACAAGCCGTGGGACTGCGTCGGCGAGATGCGCGAATCGCGCCTCGCCATGGTCCGCCTCGCGGGCGATCCGCGCTGGGCCGGAGCAGCGGTGGTGAGCGCGCTCGCCGGCCGGCTCGGCGCGGACGGGTTCGACGCCGGGGCGGCGCTCGACGAGCTGCTGACTCCGCGCTGGAACCCGATCATTCCGCCCCGCTTCGCCGACGCGCTCAATGCCTATCTTGGATAGAGCCCGGTCGGTCGGAATCTGGGGCTATGGGCGGGAAGGCCGGGCCGCCCTCGCCTATCTTC
The DNA here is from genome assembly GCA_035563315.1 of Allosphingosinicella sp. Lineage (GTDB taxonomy): Bacteria > Pseudomonadota > Alphaproteobacteria > Sphingomonadales > Sphingomonadaceae > Allosphingosinicella. The sequence continues at coordinate 1,710 of DATMVG010000184.1, forward strand.
GGGCGCACCGGCCGGATCTCGACCTCGCCGTGCTCGTCGACGGCGAGGCGCCCGAGCTCGACGACGACAATCGCGGCGTCCCCACCCTGTCCGGCAGCGCCGCCGCCGAGGCCGTCGCCGGCGGCCGCTTCGACCTCATCGTCAAGAGCCCGGGGATCAGCCTGCGCCGGCCCGAGATCGCCGCCGCTCGGGCCGCCGGGGCAAGCTTCACCTCGGCCACCAATTTGTGGTTCGAGGCGAACGGCACCGCCGGGACGATCGGGATCACCGGGACGAAGGGCAAGAGCACGACCGCCGCGCTGGTCGAGGCGATCCTGACGGCGGCCGGGAAGAGGGTGCGGCTGCTCGGCAATTCGGGCCTGCCCGCTTTGGGCCAGGCGAAGGGCGAGGATCATACCATCCTCGAACTCTCCTCCTACCAGATCGCCGACCTCGAATTCGCGCCGGAGATCGCGGTGGTGACCAACCTGTTTCCCGAGCACGCGCCCTGGCACGGCGGGGTCGAGGCCTATTATGCCGACAAATTGCGGATCGCCGAGCTCGGCCCGTCCCAAATCATCGCCAATTACCGGAACGAGGAGCTTCGCCGCCGGATCGGCTCGCGGAGCGACGCGATCTGGTTCAACCGGGAAGGCGGCTTCTCGGCCGAAGCCGGGGTGCTGACGTTCCGCGGAAGGCCGGTCGAGATCCTCGGCCCGCCGCCGCCGGGGCTGCACAATCTCGCCAACGTCGCCGCCGCGGCGACGGTCGCCCGCCAGCTCGGCCTCGCCGGCATCACCGAGGCCGTTGACCTGCGCTCGTTCAGGCGCCTACCGCACCGCATGGAGGAGCTGGAACTCGCCCGCGGGATCACCGCCGTCGACGACAGCATCGCCACCGTCCCCGAGGCGACCGCCGCGGCCCTGCAATATTATGACGGCCGGCCGATCCACCTGATCCTCGGCGGCAGCGAGCGAGGCCAGGATTACGGAGTGCTTCACGACGTCCTGCGCCGGGCGAGCGTCAGGGCGGTCTATCTGCTTCCCAAGACCGGCCTTCGGATCGCCGACGAGCTCGCCGCCGCAATCCCGGAGCTTGCCGCGCGGCCGAGCGGAGAGCTCGAGACGGCGGTCCGGACGATCGCCGCCGAAGCGACGGAGGGAAGCGTCGTCCTGCTCTCCCCGGGCGCTCCGAGCTTCGACCAGTTCACCGACTTCACCGAGCGCGGCCGCAAGTTCCAGAGCCTGTGCCGGGAGCTGATCGGCGGGCCGAGCCGAGCCGAGCCCGCGGAGCCGAGCGATGGCCGCTGAAGCCGACCCGGCCCGGCTCATCTGGGACTCGGTCGTCGCGGCGAGCGGCCGCGGCATGCCCGAGCTCGAGGCGGTGGTCGGAATCCACGCCTATCGGAACGCCGCCGAAGCGCTCCTCGCCAGCACCGACCCGGTCGTCGTCGGCACCGGCTTTCCGGTCAACGGGGCGCCGGAGACGGACGGCCCGCCCGGCGCCTTCGTCATCGCCGACGCTCTGCTCCGCCTCGGCCGCGAAGTCTCGGTCGCGACCTGGGCCGGAGCGGAGGCGATATTGAGGCAGGCCCGGCCGCGGCTGGATTACCTTACCGTCCCGATCGAGCGCGGAGCGCCGCCGCCGCCGCCGCCGCCGGGCGCCGGGGGCCGCGTCCTCGTCACCGTCGAAGCGTGCGGAATGATCGCGGACGGCCGCTACCAGAACATGCGCGGCGAGGACATCAGCGCGGCGGCGCCCAAGTTCGAATCCTTCTTCGGCCCACGAAGCCTGATCAGCATCGGCGACGGCGGCAACGAGTTCGGGATGGGCGGCATCCCGCTGTCCTTCTTCGAGGATCGGCCGTTCGAGCGCCCGATCTCGACCACCGACCATCTGCTCCCGGCGGCGACCTCCAATTACGGGGCCTACGCCCTCGTCTGCTACCTCGAACGGCTGACCGGAGAGCCGCTCCTGCCGCAGCGAGAGGACCATCTCGAGCTGATCCGCGAGCTGGTCAGGCTCGGCTGCGTCGACGGGATCAGCGGCGAGCGGCGCGAGCTGGTCGACGGCCGGCCGCTGGCGGAGAGCGGCGACATTCTCGATCTCCTCCAGGAGGTCGCGGCGGGGGCGCGCTGACGATCGGGGGTTTTTCCGCGGACGGCCCGCGGACAATATTGGCTTTGCCCGCCGAACAGGACATCATGGCGACGGCCAGTCGTTGCCGGTAGATCGTCGATATTCGCCAGGAGGGGTGAGAGGATGTCGGGACCAGCGCAGGACGCGGCGACGAACCGGGCGCTCGACGGCGCCTGGAACATCAGCCCCGACGCGATCTCGGCGGGGGCGACTCTTGCTTCCGCCATCCTCGCCGCGCTCGGCATCTGGTTCGTGTGGAGGCAATTGCGTGCGCTGTCCCAGCAATCGCGCTCGCAGATCTTCCTCGACCTCGCCGACCGCTGGACCGCCATCTATCCGGCGCGGATCCAGGTGCTCGGCATGAAGGCGACGAGCGTCGAGGCGCTGATCGCCAAATATCCCGACTATCGCCAGCTCTTCGCCGAGGAATTCTGGCCGAAGATGCGCGAGCTGCTCAATTTCTTCGAGGTGGTCGGGCTGATGATCCACCAGAAGTTCATCACCGCGCCCGAGGTGTTCGTTCTGGTCAGCGTCGACCGCGAGGGCGACATGAACGCGGTGCTGCAGCCCTACATCAACTTCCTTCGCCTCACATATCGCGACGACATCTACAAATTCTACGACGAGTATCTCCTCCCCGAATACCACAAGCGGGTCCCGCTCGTGCCGTGATCCGGCACGGGCGGGGGCTCTCCCGCCTCGCGCGCCGGGAAAGGAAGGTGGATGCCGGATCCGGTCCGGAATGACGGCGGCGCCGGCGCGTCCGGCCTGGCGAGGGGATCAGGGCAGGCGGTCGGCGCAGGAGGGGCGGTCGGGGTCGGCCCAGCAGACCAGGACGGCGCGCAGGTCGGCGGCGTCGGGGATGTCGATATCGGCCTCGAGGAAGACATATTGGAAGACGAGCGCGCCGGCGCCGACGCTTTCCCGATCCTCGTAGAAGGCGCTCTCGGTGGCGCCGCTGGCGCTCTGAACGACCAGCCGGCGAAGCCCGCGCAGCCGGGCCGGATCGACCTCGCCGGCGGCGCAGGCGGCATCGGCGGCGGCGGCGAAGGCGGCGCCCGCGGCCTGGCGGAACGCCTCGAGGCGCTCCGGAGAAAGGCGGGGCATCGTCGCGGGCGAAGGAAGCCGAATCGAGCTCGACAGCAAGCGCCCCCGTGCAGCCCTCGGCCGGAGCCGCGGCGGCGGCATTGCCGGCGGGGGCCGGGGTAAGGTCGGGAGCGGCCGGAGCGCCGGCGGGGGCGTCGGGGGCGGGCGCGGCTTGCCGAGCCTCCTCCTCGCGTCCGCAACCGGCCAAAGCGGCGGCGAGGCACAGCGCGGCGAAGAGGGGGGCTAGGCTGCGACCCATCGGGCGAGGATGAGCCTTGCCGGGGCGGACGGCAAGCCCGCAATGCGGCGCCGCGGGCGGCCGGGCCCGGCCCTTGCGCCGGGGCGCTTGCGGCGGCGGCGCGTTTGCGACAGTCGGAGGCGATGGCCGCCCGACCGCCCCGCTTGCGCATCCTCGTCGACGCCGACGCCTGCCCGGTCAAGGAGGAGGTGTACAAGGTCGCCTTCCGCCACGACGTTCCGGTCAGCATCGTCAGCAACAGCCCGATCCGGGTGCCGGCGCACGCCCTGATCGAGCGGGTGATCGTCGGCGCAGGCTTCGACGCGGCCGACGACTGGATCGCCGGGGCCGCGGATACGGATTCGGTGGTGGTGACCGGCGACATCCTGCTCGCCGAACGCTGCCTCAAGAGAGGGGCGGTCGTGGTCGCTCCGACGGGCAGGCCGTTCACGCCGAATTCGATCGGAACGGCGGTCGCGACTCGGGCGATCATGGCCGACCTGCGCGCCGGAGCGGCCGGGATAAGCGGCGGACCGGCGCCCTTCGCCCGGGCCGACCGGTCGCGCTTCCTCTCCGCGCTCGACGAGGCGCTGGTCCGCCTCGAGCGCCGGCGCCGGGCGCGCGGGGACTATCGCGCCGGCGGCGAGAGCGGCTAGGCAGACGGGATGGACGAGGAGTCACAGCGGCGCGTCACGCCCGTCATCCTGTCGGGCGGTGCCGGGACCCGGCTGTGGCCGCTGTCGCGCCTCGACCGGCTCAAGCCGATGGTCGACCTGACCGGCGAGGGGACGCTGCTCGAGCTCACCGCTCGGCGGGTCGCGAACCGGGAGCGCTACGCCGCCCCGCTGCTGGTGACGGGCGCGGAGGATGCCGAAGCCGGAGCGGCGCAGCTGGCCGCGGCCGGGACCGCGCCGCAGCGGAC
>DATMVG010000185.1:0-11454 GCA_035563315.1 Allosphingosinicella sp.
CGAAGCGCGCCGCCCAGCGATTCTCGACGCCGAGCGCGATCGCGTAAGGCAGGAACCGCTCGAACAGCTCCGGCGTCTTTTCAGGCGGGTGGAGCTTTTCGAGCCGGTCCTCCTCCGTCACCGACAGATATTTTTCGAAGCCGGCAATCTCGTCCATGGTCCGGCGGCCCTCCGCGGTCGGCGCGGCCATCCAGCGGAAGGCCGAGAAGGCGAGCGGCAGCGCCAGCAGCGGCGCCAGCATCGGCAGAACGCGCCCGGCCTGGAGAGCGAGGGCGAAGCTAGTCACCGTCATCAGCGCGCCGCCGATGCCGAGCAGCACGGCGAGCGCGGCGAGCCAGAGGCTGCCCCCGGTCGCGGCGAGCGCCGAGCGCCGCCCCGCCGCCATCGCGCCCAGGAGAAGCGCCAGGCCGGCGGCGGGGACGAGCAAGGCGCCGCTCTCGGCATAGGGATCGACCGCGCCAAGCACGACCGCGACCAGCAGCACGGCGCCTAGGATCATCGCGAGGCCGGCCCAGGCCCAGCCCTTGTTGGTGAGAAAAAGCTTGCCGAGATAGGCGTCGCTCAACCCCTGCTGCAAATTGGTGCGCGCCGAGCTGAACAGGGCGTGGTTGGCCTTGTCCATCTCGATATGGGTCCGGCCGGCGAAGAGCGCGGCGAGCATTCGCCGCTCGGGCGGGGCCATGTCCTCCCCGTCGGTGGTCTGGTGGATATGGGTCCTGGTGCGGGAGAAGAGGCCCGCGTCGGTTTCCTCCAGCCGGATCTTGCCCCTGACCCCGCTCTCGACGATCGCGGCGGCGAAGGCTCGGTTGTCGAAGCGCATCCGCCGCACATAGCGGGTCGCCGCCGCCGACATGCCCTCGGGCGGGGCGAACAGCGGCACCACGGTTCCTGCGACCGGGCCGCGCCCGGCCACCCGCCAGGCGTGGAAGTAGAATCCGGCGAGCCCGAGCAGGGCGAGGATCGCGGCGGCGGAGGGGCCGTATCGTTCGAGCCACAGGCCCGCCGCGCTCGGCGGAGGCGGTTCGGCGACGACCCCTTTCGGCCAGGCGACGGCGACGGTCAGGCCTTCATACCGGCCGAGCGGTCGGGTCGTTCGGAAGCGTATCTCGCCCGGCCGCTCGTCGACGATTTCGGCGTCGGTCGCGGTGGAGCCTTGCGGACCGGTGTAGAAAGCGCGTCGCCCGAACGCGACCGGCTGCGGCAGCCGTATCCGCGCCTCGGCCGTGTCGATCGGGAACGCCCAGCCGGTGCCCGTGACGTTCCAGTAGAGCTCGTCATAGCCAGGAAAGAAACCGAGCTGCCGGGTCGTCCGGTAGCGGATGGTGTAGCTGTGCTCGCCATTGGTCAGATAGACGTCGGCCGACCCGATCCGTACCCGGACGCCATTGTCGATCCGCTCGGTGGTCCAGGGCTCCGGACGGCCGTCGCGCTCGACCGCCTCGACATCGAAGCCGACACGGACGGTGCGTCCCTCGCGCTGGTAGCGGGTCGGGAAATCGCGCAGCAGCCCGTGGCGGAACTGGTCCCCCTCGGCGCGGATGCGGATCGTCTCGGTGACCTCGAGGCTGCTGTCCGGCTCGACGGCGACGTCGCTGACGAAGGAAAGAATGCGCTCGCCATAAGACGGGATCGGGGGCGCGTCGACCAGCGTCGGGACATCGACCGAGAGCGGCTTGTCGGGCTTGGCCCAGGCCGGCGCGAGCAGCAGCGCCACCGCCGCCAGCAGCAGCAGCGCGAGGGGAGTCCCGAGCGGGCGCACCCGCTCAGGCCTTCGCGCCGAACTTCACCACCGGCGCCGCGGAGATGGCGGCGACGTCGTCGGTGTAGGATTCCTCTTCGCTGAACCCCATCGGCCGAGCCAGCAGCACGTCCGGGAAGGACTGGATGCGCGTGTTGAGGTCGCGCACCGTGGCGTTATAGTAGCGCCGGGCGCTCTGCAGATGCTCCTCGATCTCGCTGAGCTCCTCCTGGAGCTGGCGGAAATTGTCGTCGGCCTTGAGGTCGGGATAGGCCTCCGCGACCGCCATCAGCCGCCCGAGCATCGCCGAGAAGGCGTTGTCGGCCTGCGCCGTCTCGGCGACTCCGCGCGCCTTGGTGGCGTCGGCCCGGTGGGCGGTGACCTCGGTCAGAACCTCGCGCTCGTGAGTGGCATAGCCTTCGACCGTGCTGACCAGATTGGGGATCAGGTCCGCCCGCCGCCTGAGCTGAACGATGATGCCGCTGAACCCCTCCTTGACCAGCGCCCTGAGGCGAACGAGGCGATTGTAGATGATGACCGCGTAGAGCGCGGCGAGCACCAGAACGCCGACGACGATCCAGCCGACCAGACCCATAGCTGCGTCCCTCCCCACGCGCTTCATTAAGGCGCGCGGATGGCAGAGTCGATCATCACCCGAAGGGGGGTGATGCGTGATCGCCGTCACGCTTCATCGATGAGTCGAGTGATAGTCAGCAAGCGAGGCGTGCTGAGGTTGCAGCTGGGCGAGCGATGGGCGCCTGGTCCGCTGACCGACCTCGAGAAAGCCGATCGAGAAAGGGGACCGCCATGACCTGCTGGAAGCAACCCGCACTTTCCGTCGCGGTCGGCCTGCTCCTGAGCGGGTGCGTCACCACGCACACTCCGGGAGATTATCTCGCAAACCGTCCGAACGTCGATCCCAACGACGTCGCCCAATATGCCGCCGCGCATCTTGCGGCCGTCGAGCACTTTATCGGCATCGCGGGGGTCGAGACTCCGGATCCGATCGACGGCGACTGGACTCCCGTGGTGAGCGCTGGGCTTCGCTACGTCGACACGCGGTGCCAGCGCTTCATGCAGGCGCTGCTCGAACTCGACCGGGCCAGGGAAACGGCGAGCCAGCAAATCAGGTATACCGGAGCGGCTTCAGCCGCCGTGCTCACCATAATCGAAGCCGGCCGCCAGCTTACCGGCATCGCGCCGTTGCTCTTCGGCCTCGCCGACCAGACGGTGAACAATTTCGGCCAGGGGCTGCTCTACGAGCTGAGGCCAGGCACCATCGTGAGCCTCGTGACCCGCAAGCAGAATCTCTACCGGGCCACGATCGCGAACGTGACCTATTCAAACCGGGCCGCGGCGATGGACGCCATTGGCGGCTATCTCGCGATCTGCCTTCCGGCGACGATCGAGTCCGAGGTGCAAAGCGCGATCGAGAATTCGCAATTCCAGCGCGTGACCGCGCGCCCGCCATTGAGTACCGATGAGCCGCCGGCGGATCCTCAGAGGCCGGTGAGCCCCGGCGCTACGCCACCGGTTCCGCCGCCGCCGCCGCCTCGGCCCCGACAGGCCGACGAAATCAGGCTCGAAAACGTGACCCCGCTCATCGAGCAGGTGCCGCGCGGCGATCCGCAATAGCCCATCCGTCGAAACGGCTGCGGGCTAGCCAGCTTCGACCGCCCAAGTGGGCCTGCCACGGTCCGCCGACGGCTGGCCAGGGTGGCTCGAGGATGCGGCCGCATATCGCTTCACAATTCGGCGGCGATGTTGGAGACGGTTACCAATGTCCAACCGCCTCCGTCCGCTTGCCCTTCTTGAGGGCGATCAGCTTCGTGCTTCGAGCCCGCACCATCATGCGGCCTTGTCGGCCAGCGCGGGCACCGGCAAGACCCATGTCCTCACCGCCAGAGTCCTCCGCCTCCTGCTCGCCGGGGTCGATCCCGCCTCGATCCTGTGCCTCACCTTCACCAAGGCCGGAGCGGCCGAGATGGCGGAGCGGATCCATGCGCGGCTCGCTTATTGGGTCAGGCTGAAAAATAGCGACCTCGCCAACGAACTGAAGATGCTCGGCGAGGATGTCGGCCCGGCGATGGTCGAGCTCGCCCGCACCTTGTTCGCCCGGGTCCTCGACGCGACCGGCGGCGGCTTGCGCATCCAGACCATCCACGCCTTCGCCCAAAGCCTGCTCGCCGCCTTCCCGGCCGAAGCCGGGCTAACCCCAGGCTTCAGGCCGCTCGAGCGGCGCGAGGAGCAGCGGCTCGCCCGCACGACGCTCGCCGACCTGCTGGTGAGGGCGGAGGCGCAGGGCGATCTCGGCCTCGTCCGCGACATCCGGGCGCTGAGCCTGCGGCTGGGCGAGGGCGGCGCCGAGGCCTTCCTGATGGCGTGCGCGCGAGCGCCGGAAGGAATGGCCGGGCTCGGGCCGCGCGAGGGCGTCGAGGCGCGCCTTCGTCACGCGTTCGACCTGCCCCTCGGGGACGTCGAGCAGGTGATCGCCGAGGAATGCTGCGACGATCTGTTCGATCTCAGCCTGCTCGACGGAATTGCCGGCGCCAACCGCGCCTGGGGCACCTCCACCGGTCTCGGCGCCTGCGATGCGATCGCCGCCTGGCTCGGGCGCGGCAATGCCGATCGGGGCCGCACCATCGCCGATCTCGCCGCGATCGTGCTCACCAAGTCAGGCGATCCACGCAAGGCTCCGGCCGGGCTGCTCAAGTCCGCCCCCGATTACGAAGCTCTGGCGGGGCGATTGGTCGAGTGCTGCGCCCGGCTGATGCGGATTCGAGCGCTCGCGGCCATGGTCGCCGGCCTGGCCGCCGGCCTTCGCGCCGGCCAGGCTTTCGCGCTCGCTTACGGTGAAGCCAAGCGGGCCGCGGGCGCCGTCGATTTCGACGATCTGATCCGCTGGGCCGACCACCTGCTGCGCACCCCCGGAATGGGCGACTGGGTTCGCTACAAGCTCGACCAGCGGACCGACCACATCCTGGTCGACGAGGCTCAGGACACCAACGACCGCCAGTGGAACATCGTGCGCGCCCTCGCCCTTGAATATTTCGCCGGCGAAGGCGCGAAGGGACAGCATCGCACCATCTTTACCGTCGGCGATTACAAACAGGCCATTTTCGGCTTCCAGGGGACCGATCCGGCGAGCTTCGACGTCGCCCGCAAATGGTTCGCGCGCGAAGCATACGGCGTCGAGCGCGACTTCCTCGACCTGTCGGTCGAACGGAGCTTCCGTTCCTCGCCCCAGATCCTGGCGCTGGTCGACCGGGTCCTCGCCGATCTCGGCCATGACGCGCTCGGCCTGCCGAGCCGGCCGAGCCCGCACCAGAGCCACTTTGCCGACCGTCCCGGGTCGGTGACGCTCTGGTTCCCCTTCACGGCCGAGAGCGGGCCAGAGGAGGAGCCCGGCGACGCTCCCCCGGGCGAACTGGGCGAGGAAGGGTGGGTAAGCGACACCGTCCGCCGCTATGCCACGCGGCTGGCCCAGCAGATCAGGGCCTGGCTCGATCGCCCGTTCCACCTCGCCTGCCGCGACCGGTCGCTTCGTCCCGAGGACATATTGATCCTGGTCCGCCGCCGCGGCGACCTCGCCTCGCTTCTCGTCGCTCGGCTCCATGCCGAGGGGGTGCCGGTGGCCGGGGTGGACCGGCTGCTTCTGTCCGCGCCGCTCGCGGTCCAGGACCTGCTCGCCGCCGCCCGGTTCGCGGTGCAGCCGCTCGACGACCTCAACCTCGCCGCCCTTCTGGTCTCGCCGCTGTTCGGCTGGTCGCAGGACCAGCTCTACGAGGTTGCGGCGGAGCGACCGGCGGCCCTCTGGCCGAATCTTCGGCAACATCGGGCAACCTGCCCGGACAGCCTCGCCGCCCTCCACGCCATCCTCGCCATGGCCGATTACGCGACGCCTCATAATTTCTTCGAGACGCTGCTTTCCGGTCCGATGGAGGGGCGGCGCAAGCTGCTCGAAAGGCTTGGCTTCGAGGCTCGCGACCCGATCGAGGAGCTGCTCTCCTCGGCGCTCGAATTCGAAGCGTCGGGGGCGCCCTCGCTCCAGGGGTTCCTCGACTGGTTCGCGCGCGGCGAAGTCGAGATCGTGCGCGACCCGTCGGGGCCCCGCGACGCCGTCCGGGTGATGACCGTTCACGGCTCGAAGGGCCTGCAGTCCCCCATCGTCATCCTCGCCGACGCCGGAGCCGATCCGGATCGGTCGAGGAACGCGGCGCGCGGCAGCTTCGCCAACTTCCAGCTCGCGGAGGACACGCCGGAGGTTCCCGTTTTCCGTCCGCGCAAGGACGAGCTGGCGGAGCCGCTCAAATCGCGCGTCGAGCGGCAGGACCGGCTCGACCGCGAGGAACATTGGCGATTGCTCTACGTCGCCCTCACCCGCGCCGAGGAGCGGCTCTATGTCGGCGCTGCGCTGGGTGCCGGCGACGGCAAGGGGCCGCCCGAGGCGAGCTGGTTTCGTGCCGTAGAGCAGGCGCTGGCGGGGCTCGGCTGCGCCTGGACCGATGCCCCGCGCTGGGGCCGCGAGATGCGCTTCGGTCCGTCCGAACAGGCGGGTAGGCCTGTCGCGAAAGCGGCTGCGAGGGCCTCGCCCCTCCCCGATTGGCTGCACCGGCCCGCGCCGGCGGAAGAACGCCCGCCGCGGCCGCTCGCACCCTCCTCGATCGGCGAGGACGACGTGCCCAATCCTCCGCCCGGGCCCGAGCAGCGGCAGTCGGCATTGCGCGGCCGGCTGCTCCACCAGCTCTTCGAACGGCTGCCGGCGGTCGCGCCGGAACGGCGGCGGGAGCTGGCCGACGGCTGGCTCAACCGCTCCGCGGGAGTCGCCGACGCGACCTTCCGGGACGCCCTGGTCAACGATGCCTGCGCCATCATCGAAGACCCGAGCTTCGCCGCGCTGTTCGGGCCGGAAGCCCTCGCGGAGGCGCCGATCGCCGCGGTGATAGGGGAGGGGATCGTCGTCGCCGGGACGGTCGACCGGCTGCTCGTCGGCAGCGACCGGATCACCGTCGCCGAGTTCAAGACCGGGCGCAACCCGCCGCCGCGCCCAGCCGATATTCCCGCCGCCCATCTCCGCCAGATGGCGGCCTACCGGGCCGCGCTGCGCGCGATCTTCCCGGGTCGGACGGTGGAGGCGCTGCTGCTCTACACCGCCGGGCCGATCCTCCATCCGCTCGCCGATGCGCTGCTCGACGCGCACGTGCCTGGGGGTGGTTGAGCCGCCGTCGGGCGCACCCTACATGCGGCCAACCCGAAATTGCGGAGTCGCACCATGGCCACCAAGACCGTTACCGATGCCAGCTTCGGACAGGATGTCCTGGGCGCCGCCAAGCCCGTCCTCGTCGACTTCTGGGCCGAATGGTGCGGACCGTGCCGGATGATCGCCCCGGCGCTCGAGGAGCTGAGCGACGAGCTCGCCGATCGGGTCACCATCGCCAAGCTCAACATCGACGAGAATCCCGAGGCGCCCGGCAAATACGGGGTGCGCGGAATCCCGACGATGATCCTGTTCAAGGACGGCCAGCCCGCTGCGACCAAGGTCGGCGCCGAGCCCAAGAGCCGGATCCAGGGCTGGCTCGAGGGCGTCCTCTAGAAGGGTTTCCCCTCTCCCGGGTCGAGGCAGCCTTCGGACCTCATCCACGCGGCGGCTCCGTTCCCTCGAGGCCGCGCGTGCCGGGCCGGAAGCGGTCGTGGCGGGGCAGCTCGTCGGCGGTTTCGAACCAGGCTACCCGGCTCGATCGGAAGATGTGGAAGCCGGGCGGGACGAGGCCGGGATCGTCGAGGGTCGCGATGGTGAAGTCGACCGTCTCGGGCTGGTGAGCCACCTCGATGGTCAGCGGAGTCCCGCAGTCGCCGCAAAAGCGGCGGTGACCGAAGCTGCTGGAATCGAAGCGCTTCACTCTCTCTTCGCCGCGGACGAAGACGAGGTCGCCGGCCGTGACGGTGGCAAACGCCATGGCCGGCGCGCCCGAGCTCAGCTGGCAGGTCCGGCAGTGACACCAGCCGGCGTCGAAGGGGTCGCTCCGCAATTCGTAGCGAACGGCGCCGCAGCCGCAGCCACCCTGAATCGTCTTCGTCATGACGGGTCTCGCTAGGGCTTCGCGAAGGGGGCCGTCAATTGACTTGGCCTGGGGCCGACCCTACATCGCGTCCACTTCTGCCGGGGCCGGCCGCGCTGGGCCGCTGATCCGCAAGAATACGCCTTGAAGAGACAGGAACGCCCATGTTTGGCGGATTTGCCAAAGCCATTTTCGGGTCGTCGAACGACCGCTACGTCCGCTCGCTGCGCAAGGTCGTCGACCAGATCAATGCGCTCGAGGCGACCGCTTCGGCAATGACCGACGAGGAGCTCAAGAACCAGACCTCGATCCTCAAGAGCCGCCTCGAGAACGGCGCCTCGCTCGACGACATCCTGCCCGAGGCGTTCGCCACGGTGCGCGAGGCCGCGGTACGAACGCTCGGCCAGCGCCATTACGACGTCCAGCTGATCGGCGGCATCGTCCTTCATCGCGGCGAGATCGCGGAGATGCGCACCGGCGAGGGCAAGACGCTGGTCGCGACGCTTCCGGTCTATCTGAACGCGCTCGAAGGCAAGGGCGTCCACGTCGTCACCGTCAACGACTATCTCGCCCGCCGCGACGCCGACTGGATGGGCCAGATCTACCGCTTCCTCGGCCTCAGCGTCGGCGTGATCATCCCCAACCTGCCCGATTCCAGCCGGCGGCAGGCCTATCATTCGGACATCACCTACGGAACGAACAACGAATTCGGCTTCGATTACCTGCGCGACAACATGAAGTACGAGCGCGCGCAGATGGTGCAGAGGCCGTTCAACTACGGCATCGTCGACGAGGTGGACTCGATCCTGATCGACGAGGCGCGAACCCCCTTGATCATCTCCGGCCCGACCGACGACAAGTCCGAGCTCTATCTCGCGCTCGACCGGATCGTGAAGGAGACCTCGCCGGACGACTATGAGTATGACGAGAAGGACAAGCGCGTCCTCCTGACCGAGGACGGGACGGAGCGAATGGAGCGGCTGCTCGAGGCCGAGGGCCTGCTGGTCGGCTCAAACCTCTACGATTACGAGAACACCCAGGTGGTGCATCACCTCACCCAGGCGCTGCGCGCCAACATCGCATACCGCCGCGACATCGACTATATCGTCAAGGACGACAAGGTGATCATCATCGACCCGTTCACCGGGCGCATGATGGAGGGGCGGCGCTGGTCCGAGGGCCTGCACCAGGCGGTCGAAGCCAAGGAAGGCGTCGAGATCGAGCCGGAGAACCAGACCCTCGCCTCGATCACCTTCCAGAACTATTTCCGAATGTACCCCAAGCTCGCCGGCATGACCGGCACGGCCGCGACCGAGGCGGCGGAATTCTACGACATCTACAAGATGAACGTCGTCACCATCCCGACCCACATGCCGGTGCTGCGGCGCGACGAGGATGACGAATTCTACAAGAACCAGGAGGACAAGTTCGGCGCTATCGTCGAGGCGATCAAGGAAAAGCAGGACATCGGCCAGCCCGTCCTCGTCGGCACCGTCTCGATCGAGAAGTCCGAGCTTCTTTCCGACTATCTGAAGAAGCGGAACGTCCGCCACGAAGTCCTCAACGCCCGCTATCACGAGCAGGAGGCGCATATCGTTGCGCAGGCGGGGCGCTTCGGCGCCGTCACCATCGCCACCAACATGGCCGGCCGAGGCACCGACATCCAGCTCGGCGGCAATGTCGATTTCAGGATCAACGACGAGCTCGCCGGCATCGAGCCGGGGCCGGAACGCGAACGCGCGGAGGAGAAGATCCGCGGCGAAGTCGCCGAGGAGAAGGAACGGGTGATCGCCGCCGGCGGCCTGTTCGTGCTCGGCACCGAGCGGCACGAGAGCCGGCGGATCGACAACCAGCTGCGCGGCCGCTCGGGCCGCCAGGGCGATCCGGGCCTGTCGCGCTTCTACCTCAGCCTCGACGACGACCTGCTGCGAATCTTCGGCCCGCAGACCATGTTCTCGCGGCTGATGAACAAGAATCTCGCCGACGGCGAAGCGATCATCAGCCCGTGGATATCCAAGGCGATCGAGACCGCGCAGAAGAAGGTCGAGGCGCGCAACTACGACGTCCGCAAGCAGGTCGTCGAATATGACGACGTCATGAACGACCAGCGCAAGGTGATCTACGAGCAGCGCGCCGACATCATGGACGCGGCCACCGTCGGCGACGTCGTCCAGGACATGCGCACCGAGACCGTCAACACCCTGGTCGGCGAATCGATTCCGCCCAATTCCTATCCCGAGCAGTGGGACATTCCCCTGCTCAAGGAGCGGGTCGAGACGGTGTTCGGCCTGACCCCGCCCTTCGACGAATGGGTCAAGGAGGAATCGGTCGATCCGGAGATGTTCGTCGACCGGCTCCAGGAGCTCGCCGACGCCCAGATCGCCGAGAAGCTGACCCAGGTCTCGGAGGCCGATTGGGTGTGGATCGAGAAGGACATCTTGCTGCGCTCGCTCGATCACCACTGGAAGGAGCATCTCGCCATGCTCGACGCGCTGCGCCAGGTCGTCCACCTGCGCGCCTACGCGCAGAAGAAACCGATCGACGAATATAAGCGCGAAGCCTTCATGATGTTCGAGCGGATGCTGGTGACGATCCGCGAGGACGTGACGAGCACGCTTGCCCGGGCGCGCTTCACCGTGGCGCAGGACGACCTGCCGGTCATGCCCGATTTCATCACCCACCATATCGACCCGTTCACTGGCGACGACGACACGGTCGACATCGACGCCGGCACCGGCGCGATCCTGTCGAGGCTGCCGCCGCTCCAGGTGCCGCAGCCGGAAATGCCGGCCGCGGTCGGGCTCGGCGAGGTCGGCGAAGTGCCGCCACCAGCGAGCCGAAACGCGCCCTGCCCGTGCGGATCGGGACGCAAGTACAAGCACTGCCACGGCGCCGTCGCCTAGCAAAGGAAACGGCGCCGCTCCCGGTGGGAGCGACGCCGCTCTTGGTGCGCCGTACAGGCCGGGTCAGGCCATCTTCAGGCCTTCCTTGTTCATCATCGCGGTCAGGCGCGCATTCTGCTCTTCGGAAAGGCTGTTGCGGAACGCCGGGAAGACCTCGTCCTCCTCCATCCGCATATGCTCCTGGATCATCGAGCGGAAATCGCGCACCCGAGCCAGCCATTCCGGGCTGTCGTTGGCCATCGTCTCCAGTTCGTAGAGATAGGTCTTAATGTAGCCGTGTTCCGAATTGAGAGCGTCGGCGTCATGGGCCGAATTCGCCTCGCGCAGCGCCGGATAGATGACGTTCTCCTCCTGGTGCGCATGCTTGCCGAGCGCATATTTGAGCTTCATCAGCAGATGTGAACGGGTCGTGGTCTGGGTGTCGCTGGTCGCCTCGATCTTGTCGAACAAAGCCAGGGTCGCCTGATGCTCGGCCTTGAGCGCGTCGGCCCAGTCGCCGGCCGCCGCACCCATGCCCTGCACCAGGAACTTGCGTCCGTAATTGGCGGCGAAGCCGACCGCTGCGCCGGCGACCGCGGCAGCCGCGAGGACGCCGGTCTGGCCCCCGCCCCAGCTGAACGCAGAGCCGCTGCGGGAGCGGCTCGACCCGTCATTCTGCCTGTCCCTGGGTCGCGTCTTGGTAGCCATTCCTGCCTCCTTTTTTGTGTTGTTCTCGCAACCAACCGGCACGGCGGATGTTCCGCCCGCAAGAGGC
>DATMVG010000186.1:0-4559 GCA_035563315.1 Allosphingosinicella sp.
AGTGCCGTTGCCGCTGCCGGGATCGGCCGGCGGGCTGCCGGGGTTGGCCGGCGGATTGCCGTTGCCTCGGTCGGCGCGTGCCTGCTCGCGAATGTCGGCCAGCGCGAGATCGGCCGATGCCGTGCCCTGGACCAGGCCGCCGGTCGCCTCGGAGATGGCGAGCGGCGCCTCGGTCACCGGGCCGGTGACGACCGAAGCATCGGCCGCCGGGCCCGAATAGGCGCCTCGCGCCGGCGCCGGGACGGTGACCACGCCTTCGGCCGGAGCGCCGCTCGAGCGGATCGAGCGGCTGGAGTCGCCGTCGAGATTGAGCTGGTAGAGATCGGCGGCGCCGACGCTCGCGATCATTCCGGGGCGGACCATCTCGGCGGCCCCGCCGTCGACGGTCGACACTTCGACCGCGCCCTCCGTCACCTGCACCGAGGCGCCCTCGGGGCCGACGGTGACGGTGAAGGTGGTGCCCTTGACCACCGCCGCCAGATAAGGCGTCTGAACGCCGAAATGCGGCGTGGCCCGGCGCTCGATCCGGAACAGCGCCGTGCCCCAGTCGGTCAGCATCTGGATGATTCCGCCGCGCTGCGGCTGCTCGGGGATGCGCAGCTGGCTCGCCGGCGAGACCACGACGAACTCCTGCCCGCGCACGAGCACGGCGCGCGCCCGGGCGGCGGTGGCGATGGTCGAGCCCGACGACAGCAGCGAGCCTCGTATCGCGGCGCGGCTGCGGCCGTTCTCGACGATCCGGACGTCGCCGCTGACTTCGCTGATCCGCCATTGCGGGACCTGCGCCGAAGCGGGCCCGCTCAGCGCCAGCAGCATTGGAGCCAGTCTGAGAGCAACCTTCATAACCCACTCCCCGCCCCCCGAAATGGGAGCTTTGCAGGGTGGCGTCATAAGGGCAGGAGCTTGCCCGGCCGTGAAAGGGCACGGTTAACCGGCTCATAATGCCTTGACCGCTCAAGGGAATGTTTACCCGGCGCCGCTAGGGTCGCCGGCGATGACGTCACGACCGACCCTTCGCCGCTGGTGGAAGCGGACCGCATTGGCCGCCGCCGCGCTGCTGGCGCCATGGGCCGCCCCGGCCGCCGAGGCTCAGCATCCCGACGACCGTTCCGACGCCGCCATCGCCAGCGGCGAGGAACGCGAGGCGGAGGGGCCGCGACCGGCGGGGCCGAGCGCGCCGAGCGTCGGCCGGACCCGCCGGGCCGTCTCCCGGGCGGCCTTTCCCCCCTTCGTCGCCGGCGCCATCCGGGTCGAGGGCGCGACGGCGCTCGCGCCGCAAGCCTTCGCCGCGGCGATCGAGCCCTATCTCGGCCGGCAGCTCTCCCCCGCCGACCTCCGCTCGCTGGCCGGCGACGTCGCCGACGCCGCCCGGGCCGCCGGCTTCGGCCTCGCCACCGCCTGGGTGCCGCCGCAGAGCGTGACCAACGGAGTCCTTCGAGTCCGGGTCGACGAGGGCCGGATCGAAGCGGTCGAGGCGAGCGGCCCCGCCGCCGCCGCGGTCGAGCGGCTGCTCGCCGGACTCACCGGCGAGGCGCCGGTCCGAACAGCCGCCCTCGAGCGCCAGCTGCTGCTCGCCGGCGACCTCGCCGGGGTCACGGTCGGCCGGGCTCGGCTGGTGCGCAGCGACGGCCGCAACATTCTGAGGGTCGACACCTCGCGCGACCGGGTCCAGGGCCGCGCCTCGATCGACAATTGGGGCACTTCGGCGATCGGCCCGGTCCGCGCCCGGCTCAGCGTCGACATTGCCGGGATCCTCGATTTCGGCGACCGCCTCACCGTCGGCGGAGTCGTCACCCCGCTGCAGCCGCGCGAATTCCAGCTCGTCCAGGCCGCTTATTCCGTCCCCGTCGGCCGCCGCGGCACCATGGCGACGATCAGGGGCCATGTCTCCCATTCCGCCGCCGGCGCCGCCCTTCGCGGCCGCGACCTCGACGGCGACAGCGTCGAGATCGAGGCCGGACTCTCCCATCCGCTCGTGCGAAGCCGGGCCAGGAGCCTGTGGGGTCACGTCTTTTTCGGCCTGCGCGACAGCGATCTCAACCGTGCCGGAGTGCCGCTTCGCGAGGACCGGATCGCCAGCCTGAGCGCGGGCCTCTACGGCAGCACCCGCGGCGGCGGCGGCGACTCGCGCGGCCGCCTCACCCTGACCCAGGGCTTCGACCTGCTCGGCGCGACCGAGGCGGGCGACCCCCTCGCCTCCCGCCCCGACGCCGGCGGCGCCTTCACCAAGCTCGCCTTCTGGGGCGAGCATGTCCGCCGGCTGGGCGGCGGCGTCAGCGTCAGGTTCGGGGCGGAAGGCCAGATCGCGACCCGGCCCTTGCTGGCGAGCGAGGAAATGGGGCTCGGCGGGCGCGAATTCGGCCGCGGCTTCGACTATCGCGAATTTTCGGGCGATCACGGCCTCGCCGGGTCGGGCGAGCTTCGTTTCGACCTGCCGTCGGTGCCGCGGCCGCTGCGCAGCCTCCAGCTTTATGCTTATGGCGACGCCGGCCGCGCGTGGAACCGCGACGGCGGCAGCGGCGGCGGCTCGCTCGCCTCGGCCGGCGGAGGCCTTCGGGTCGCCCTGCGCAACCGGCTCGAGGCGGGCATCGAGCTCGGCGTCCCGCTCACCGACGGGGCCCTCGATCTGCGCCCCGATCCGCGCTTCTCGTTCACCGCTTCAAGCCGGTTCTGAACGACTTAGCCGATCTTCCTAAGCTATTGTGTCAGGAACGGAGGACGAGCGTCCGCCCTTCCACGCCCCAGCCGGACAGGGTCGACAGGAAGTTCATGCCGATCACGTTCATGTCGCCGAACGCGTCCGAGATGTGGACGGCGACGTCGCGGCGCTCGATCGAGCCCACCTTCACCGTCGCGGCGCGGCCGCGCTCGACGGTGACGATGCCGTTGGCGGTCTGCACGATCGCCCGCCCGCCCCCAGGCTCGATGCCGACGTTGCGCGCGGTGGCGCGCGAGAGGCTGGTCGTGGTCGCTCCGCTGTCGACGAGGAAGCGGACATCCTCGCCATTGACCTGGGCGGTGACCCAGAAATGGCCGTCCGGAGCCTGGCGGATCCGGATCTCGCCGGCCTTAGCCTCCTCGACGACGCCGCCGCGGGTCTCGAGCAGGACGCGGTTGCCGAGCGCCCGGAACTCGTCCTTGAGGGTGAAGACGACGAAGGCCGCGCCGAAGATCAGCACCCATCCGACGAACATCTTGAGGCCCTGAGCGATCGGGATTCGGCGCACGGCGAGAGCGCTGCCGACGAGGATCAGGACGCCGATCAAATAGAGGAAGTGGATGGCCTGGTCGCCGCCGTTCACAGCAGTATCTCCAGCCCGTCATAGCCCGGCTCGACCCCGGCCGGGAGCTCGGCGGCGAGGCTTCGATAGTCGAGGCTGTTGTCCATGTGGGTCAATATAGCGCGGCCGGGCCGGACCGCGCCAATCCATTCCAGGCTGCGCTCGAGATGGGGATGAGTGGGATGGGGACGTCGCCTCAGGGCATCGACCACCCACAGGTCGACACCTTCGAACAGGTTTCTCATATCCTCTGTCAACGCATTGCAATCGGTAGAATAAGCGATGGACCGTCCGCCCGCATCGAAGCGCAGGCCGGCGCTTGTGACGGCGCCGTGCGGCTGGTCGACGACCCGGACGGCGATCCCCCCGACCTGGACCGAATCGGGCAGCAGGCGGCCGGCGACGATCGCCGGATAGCCGTCTTTGCCTTCGAAGACGTAGGTGAAGCGAGCGCGCAGGCTGTCGAGCGTCTCGCGCCGGGCATAGCCGGGGACGGCGTCGCCGCGGGCGTAGGTGACGGCGCGAAGGTCGTCGATGCCGTGGCAATGGTCGGCATGGTCGTGCGTCCAGATCACCGCGTCGAGCCTGGCGACGCCGGCGCCGAGCAGCTGCTCGCGCAGGTCCGGCCCGGTGTCGACCAGGATCCGCGCTCCGTCATGCTCGACCAGGATCGAGACCCGGCGGCGGCGGTTGCGCGGCTCGGCGGGGTCGCACAGGCCCCAATCGTTGCCGATCCGCGGCACCCCGAACGAGGTGCCGCAGCCGAGGAGGGTGAGCTTCACGCCGCCGCCTTGGCGAAGAGCCGGCGGAAATTCGCGCCGGTCGCCTCGGCCAGAATCGCCAGCGGCTCGCCGCGAAGCTCGGCGAGGAAGCGCGCCGTGTCGGCGACGAAGGCGGGCTCGCAACGCCGGCCGCGGTGAGGCACCGGCGCCAGGAACGGCGAATCGGTCTCGATCAGGAGGCGGTCGAGCGGAACCTGCCGGGCCGCCTCCTGCAGCGCCTTGGCGTTCCTGAAGGTGACGATTCCGGACAGCGAGATGTAGAGCCCAAGGTTCAGCATCCGTTCGGCGAAGGCGGAGCTGCCGGTGAAGCAGTGGATCAGGGCCGGGAAGCGCCCCTGCTCCATCTCCTCGCCGAGGATCGCGGCGGTGTCGTCCTCGGCGTCGCGGGTGTGGACGATCAGCGGCAGCCCGGTCGAGCGAGCGGCGGCGATGTGGGCGCGAAAGCTCTGCCGTTGCCGCTCGCGGTCGCTATGGTCGTAATGATAATCGAGGCCGG